>NZ_JBQQER010000008.1:0-151316 GCF_052259045.1 Psychrobacter sp. 1Y11 | reverse complement strand
GAGGCGGCGGGCGCAAAATGTTTGGTCCAGTCTTTGCCCCAGTGCTCTAGGCTCTCGCTATCGGTTTTGATTTGGCTAGAATCATAACCATAATTTTCTTGTAGCGATTGTATAAGGACCTCAATGATGGCTTGAGATGGTTTTAAAAGTTTTTTCACTAGACATATTTCCTACTATGATTAACGAATAGAAAAAACTACCCAATTATAAAATATTGAATAGGTAGTTTTCATATTGATGTTATTCTACCTAATGATTTTCAAGCACTGTCCTGTATGATACAAAGTAAGTCCCAACTCGGTAAATCCAGATTTTATACCTGGTAGAGCAACTTTTGATTCTTCTAAGGTTCTAAAAGGTAGCGGAATACTGTTTCTATCTCCAGTAAGAATATAATCAGCAAAGCATTTACCCATTAGTGTTCCAGTGGTAATACCACGCCCATTATAGGCAGTAGCTGTTAAAATACCTTCATCTGGCTCCAGTACCCGAAAGATATGGTCTTGAGTAAAGCCAAAATTACCATACCACTCATACTGCCAGTTAAACTTAGGCAAATAAGGGTAATAGCTTTTTTGCACGCAATTTGCCCATGCTTGATAAAAAGATTTAGGCTTACAAGCACTGCCGCCTACTGTACCAAGTAACAGCCGGTCATCATGATCACGGCGAAAACTGGACAAGGCCAAACGAGTATCCCAAGCACCATTTTTATGAGGTAAGATTCGATCTGCGAGCTCGCCAGTTAAAGGCTCGGAGGCAATTTGATAGTAAGATACCGTGTAGAAAGTCTTAGTAACTTCAGTCCATTCCCCTTTAGTGTAGGCATTGGTAGCGATAATGACACGCTCTGCTTTTACATTAGCCTCAGGTGTTCTTACATACCATTGCCCATCGGATTTCTCTAAACTATCAACAGCAGACTGCTCATAAATACTCACTCCCAGATTAGTTGCTACTTTAGCTAGACCATTTACATAAGCTAAAGGATTCAATGTACCAGTACGGTGATCTAATAGCGCTTTATTAATACTAGTAGTGCCGCAATATTCATGACAGCGACTGCCTGTTAACACTTCAACATTTACCCCACGTCGCTGTAATTGTTCATACCTAATGTCAACGTCAGCTTCTCCTTTAGCGTTATGGGCCATATGAAGGTTACCGGCCTGAGTCGCTTGCGCATCGATATCATAACGCCTGATTAAATCAAACACTAAACTTGGCGCTTGTCCTAACGCCTTTGTTAAACGCTCACCTTCGACATCCCCTAACACCAAATTTAGATCATCAGGTCGTGCCCAAGTTCCTGCATTGACTAGTCCTACGCTTTTCCCTGAGCCTCCACTACCAATAGCTTGGCTCTCAAGGAGGATAACCTTTACACCTTTTTCAGCTAAATGTATTGCCGCTGATAACCCTGTATAGCCACCACCAATAATACAAACACTAGTTTGCATATCACTTGTAAGTTTATTGTAGCGATCGATCTTAGGAGCAGTGAGGCTCCACAAACATTGCTCTTGCAACATCTCATACTCCTTATATATTATAATTGTTGTACAGTAGAGATCATGCGCTCATTATTGATAGCAGTAGGCTCTTCGCGAGGGATAAACTTATTCAAGACGACCCATAACAAGCCAAATAGTGGAGATAGCCAGCAGGCAAAGGCAAATGGGGCGTAAGTTAAAGTCGCAATACCTAAAGTCGCAGCGACAAAGCTACCGCCCATATTCCAAGGAATAAGTGGCGACAAAAGCGTACCAGCATCTTCGATAGAGCGAGTCAAGGTCGTACGCTTATAGCCCATTTCTTTGTACTTATCTTGCAATAAACGTCCTGGTAAAACACAAGTGGTATAGACGTCACCAATAAGTGTACCGACCCCGAGCGTACTGGCATAAGTTGTTGAGACTAACCCCACTCTCGATTTAATCATCTTATTAATTTTAGCCATAATGGCCTTCAATGTACCGTAATGCTCGATTGAGCCAATAAAAGCTAAGGCAAAGATGGTCAAGGTCACAACCCAGGTCATTGACATAACGCCGCCTTTAGACAACAGTTGATCGACGACAGCAAAACCAGTTTCACTAACAAAACCATTTTGTAGAACATTAAATATGTCACTAACCCCTACGCCTTGCATCGTAAAAGCGATCAAACCTGCTACTACGACGCCTGATAGTACGGTTGGTATAGCTGGCATTTTCATAACGGCTGCAATGATTACGACAACAGCAGGTAATAAAGTAAGAATACTCAAATCGTAATTAGCTGCTAGAGAGGTTTGGATTTCTTTAATAGAGGATAAATCAACATTTTCTGCACCGTAGCTCATACCAAGCCAAGCGTAGATAATCAAAGCCGTAACCATGGCCGGTACAGTGGTAGGCAACATACCGCGGATATGATCCCAAAGTTCAATACCGGCAGCGGCTGGAGTCAAGTTAGTAGTGTCAGACAAAGGAGACATTTTATCTCCAAAGAAAGCTCCAGAGACGATAGCTCCACCCGTTAATGATGGTGGAATGCCTAATCCTAGACCAATACCCATCATAGCCAAACCGACCGTGCCAACCGTGCCCCACGAGGTGCCCGTTGCAACAGAAATGATGGCACAAATAATACAAACAGAGACTAAAAATGAAGAAGGAGAAAAGACACTAAAACCATAATATAAAATCGTTGGCACGGTACCTGCAATAATCCAAGCACCGATGAGCATCCCGACACCCATCAAGATGATCATGGCTGGCAGACCGATTTTAATGACCTTCAAGAAACGCTCTTCCATACCATCCCAACTGCGGCCACGCATCTTCATAAATAAACCAGTGATTAAGATGCCACAAGCTAGCGGAATATGCGGAGTAAAATCTTTAAAGACAAAGAATTGCACCATTAGAATAATGGCTGTTAATACAAGCGGAGCAATATCTAGCAGGAAGCTAGAAGAAGGGTCATAACCATCGATATCAGGGTCATGTGGCTTTTTTTGTTTATCTGCAATCATAATATATCTACCTATCCTTAGTAGTTACAACCAAATCCATTGGTATATTTTCATAGCATAGTGTTAATCATCGAACAGTTAAAAAGAACCTGACAAACGAAATCAGTTCTCCAAATGGACTACCTTAAAAATCAATCAAGACAATATCCAATTACTTCGTTAAAAGCACACTATGGCATTAGAAAAAATAGACTTTGAGAAAGGAATGAAATTTAAAAATGAAAGTTGAAAATTAATACTACTTCAGATGGCTATCCGCTATTTTTACAACCTAATTTACGTTCCGCAATTAGATTGCAAAAACGCTTAGATAGTGAACAGTTCAAGCCAAGGACAGTTAAGCGCATTTTAAGTGCGCTTAACCGAATGAAAGTATCCTTTACTCATCAACAATTAAAGTTTGAGTTAACCAAAACTGATACCTTGAGCCAGTGGCAACTCTTTTGAGTAATTAATAGTATTAGTCTGACGGCGCATATAGACTTTCCAAGCATCAGATCCTGACTCACGACCACCGCCAGTTTCTTTTTCACCACCAAACGCTCCACCAATTTCAGCGCCACTGGTACCAATGTTGACGTTAGCGATACCACAATCACTGCCGCGATCACTCAAAAAGGTTTCAGCCTCACGCAGATCATTGGTAAATACGCATGATGATAAGCCTTGAGGCACATCGTTTTGCATCTCAATCGCGTCATCAAATTCTTTGTAAGTCATAACATATAAAATGGGTGCAAAAGTCTCACTTCTAGCAACATCATTTTGCTCATCAAACTCTACAATAGCCGGCGTCACATAGTACGCATTAGGATATTTATCTTCGAGTACCCGCTCGCCGCCGGTGACTTTACCACCTGCTTCTCTTGCCTTCTTTAAGGTCTGTTGCATACTATTGAAGCTATCTTCATCAATAAGCGGACCTACCAGATTGCCTTCTAACGGATGACCAATAGTGACGGTTTCATAAGCGGATTTAATTCGTGGCAAAATCTCGTCTTTAACAGATTCATGCATGAATACACGGCGTAATGTCGTACAACGCTGACCTGCTGTACCAACCGCTGAGAATAAAATTCCACGTAACGCAAGATCCAAATCTGCACTTGGCGCCAAGATCATGGCATTGTTACCACCAAGCTCAAGCAAGCACTTACCAAAACGATTTGCAACTTTTGGTCCTACTTCTTTACCCATACGGGTACTACCCGTTGCACTAACTAAAGCAACATCTTTGCTTTCAACTAAGGCGTTACCAACATCTGTCTTACCTAATAATACTTGTGAGAGATGATCTGGCGCATCACCAAATTTGGCTAAGGCTTTTTCAAACATTGCCTGACAGGCTAAAGCGACTAAAGGGGATTTTTCTGATGGCTTCCAAATTACAGGGTTACCACAAACGATAGCGAGTGCTGTATTCCAAGACCAAACCGCAACTGGGAAGTTAAAGGCGGAGATAACGCCAATCACACCAAGAGGATGCCATGTCTCACGCATATGATGACCTGGACGCTCTGATGCAATCGTTAGACCATAGAGCTGACGTGAAACCCCAACTGCGAAGTCGCAGATATCAATCATTTCTTGTACTTCGCCTAGGCCTTCTTCTTTAATCTTGCCCGCCTCAAAGGACACTAGCATTCCTAAGTCTTCTTTATGCTCACGCAGCACCTCACCCAACAGGCGAACGAGCTCACCACGTCTTGGAGCAGGAACCACACGCCACTCTTTAAAGGCTTTTTTAGCGTTAGCAATCTTGGTATCGACATCACTAACACTGTCTAGGGTAATCTTACCAATAACAGAACCATCTATAGGGCTGTTAACCTCAAAGTCGCCATTTTGGTATTGTTCTTCTTTGACACCCATAGCGGACATATACTGCTTAATCATAACTAATCCTTTTATATTGATTTTACTTCCTTGGAAGACTTATTAAGTTACCTTGCAGCAAACTAAGTTGCAAAATAATTAATCTCCTACTAGCATTCCTTTTTGGAATGATGCTTAAATAACTCTCTTATCAATAGGATACTTCCATCTATTGCCACACTAAGCATGGCTATTTAATGCACTCAGACACTCTTCAAGACTTTGGGCTTGCATCGTTTGATATAGCTCAAGCTCATTATGTACACCTGCCCCCAATGCGCCCTCAAACTCTTGCTGGTTTGAGTTACCCTCATAACTGCTTTGTTTGTCATCATGAAGATTGGACTGAAAAATCCCTGCAGCACTTACTGGCAAAAAATCCTCATAGACGATAGGCTCAAGACGAATAGCGCCTTGTTCGATCAGCTCTATAATGGCGTTATTTGATATAGAATCTGCGTCCAAATTAGAGTCAGTACGACTCGTATCTGAGGTATCAGATACCGCTTGATAATAAAAATAAGCAAGTCTTTCATCATGCAGCGTTTGATAATCATCAGGAAAAGCTTTAAATGATTTTTCTAGCATTTGATAATACTCAGCGGCGTTTTCAGCATTCGGAGTTGCACCTAGCTGACTACGAGCTTGACTAAGTAATTTGTCATACAACTCTCTGCCTTTAGGGGTTAAAGCCACACCGCGCTGTTCAATCTCACCAAAGCGCGCGGTGTGATGACCGGTATCATAGCCGCCTGCTGAGTTCTCAAAACTAACCGCTTCTTCTAGTGCTTTAAAGCTGGTTTGTCTTAATAAAATAGGACAATCTCGTCTTGGTGGCCCCTCTATGATAGCTTTTGGCGGAATGCCTTTTGCCTGCATACCTGCCTGCACCGCATCTATATCTAAGGTTCTAGGGGTCAGATGATTGATATGAGGCCCTTTAAAACCAACGACATCGGCAATTAGTCCATGCTGCGATAATAGTCGTTGATATAGCGCTTTTGAGACTGGAGTCTTATCATGCCAGCGAAAGGTTTCTAGCGCTTCTTTGACGAACTGCTTTGCGTCATCAGCCGTTAGACCCCCCTGCTCCTCAAAGCGTTCAATCAGGCTGACCACATTATCAGTAAAGATACTGCGGTTATCCAAGGCTGCTATTGCTTCTTGCGTTAGGGCTTCATCACCAATCAAATCTAAACGCAAGAGAGAGGTAAACACGCGAAAGGGGCTCTTACTTAATGACTGGCTATCAATTGCTCTAAAAGCAGTAGAGTGCACAGGCACACCAGCGGGTGCCAAATCATAATAGCCAACAGGATGCATGCCCATCACTGCAAAAAGTCTACGCATCATGCTAAGCTCAGCAGCGGTACCTAATCTGATTGCTCCATGGCGCTCCAGATTAAGCCGTTCAATCTCTCCGGTATGTTCAAGCTGCCCTCTAATCTCAGGCTGCTTGCTTAGCACTTCTGTATTGACATCAGTTACTAAATCGATAAGGTCACCATATAATGGCACTTCTTTTTGGTACATCTCTGACATCGCTATAGAGAAATCATGGCGAATATCATCACTGCTTATAAATATATTTTTCACAGATAAGTATCCTTGTTGGGTAAAGCTTGCTTGATAGAGCGTTTTTAGTTGAATATATAATGTACTCGTATACGATGGTAATAATAATCAGGCCGTATTGAAGACTATGACTTCGGTGCTTCATTAGGGATAGCAGCGAGTACTTCTTTCAAAATATCGAGTCCAGAGGTTAAGGTGTCAGGTTCAATCGTCAGCGGTGGTAATAGGCGAATAATATGCCGATGCTTTCCACTTGGCATCAGTAGTAATCCCCGCTCTCTAGCTTGTTTTAGTACATAAGACATAACGCTTGGATGCGTGCCATAAGCAGGATGACGTAGCTCTATACCGCGCATAGCACCCACTCCAGTGAGTCCATGCAACCACGGGGAGATGCCTTGTTGCTGCCACTGACCTACTGTGTCTTCGATAGTCTTTGCATAATGATTAGCAGATTGCCATACCTCATCTTCTTGCATGATATCTATAGTCGCATTCGCAGCAGCACAGGCCACTGGATTACCTGAATAAGTACCACCCAAGCTCCCTTTTGGTAGACCGTTGATTACACTAGCTTTGCCTATCACCGCACCCAATGGCAAGCCTCCAGCAATGCTTTTACCCAGTAATATCATGTCAGGCTCAATCCCTAAATGTATAAAGGCAAAAGGTGTACCAGTGCGGCCGTACCCGGACTGAATCTCATCCATAATGAGTAAGATTCCATTGTCATCACAAAAGGCGCGCAGATATTTGGCAAATGTGGCTGACATTAACTGAAAACCACCCTCGCCTTGTACTGGCTCCACAATAATGGCACCGATGTTGTCAACATCTGTCTCTACAGAAAATAATCGATCCAAGGCATCGATAGCTTGTTGATCACTAATATCATTATCGGAGCTTGGGAAAGGAATATGGTAAACGCCACCCGATAAAGGACCTAACCCTCGCTTATACGGAGCGACCTTACCGTTTAGATTAACCGCTGCAAGCGTACGGCCATGAAAGCCGCCATCAAAAGCAATAACGCCAGTGCGACCTGTCTTCAGGCGAGTGATTTTTATGGCATTTTCGGTAGCTTCTGCACCGCAATTGGTTAGCATGCCTGAAAGCTCACCTTTGATAGGAATAAGCTCGCACAATCTGGGCATAAAGGTTTGGTACGGCATATGCGCCGCTGCATTGTAAGCATAATGAATGAGTGATTGTGCTTGCGTAATAATCGCACTGACAATATGAGGATGGCAATGGCCAAAGTTTAAGACACCGATACCGCCGACAAAATCAATGTAGCAGCGACCTTTATCGTCCCAAACTTTTGCGTTTTTACCTTTGACTAAAGTCAGCGGATGCACCATCGTAAAAGCATCAGTGACATTGTATAGCTGTTCCATGAGCATCTCTTACCTTCCTTGAATTAGACATTCATTTCAGCAAAACTCTATCTCATCAGCAAACGAATAATAGTTGTGACGCCATTCCTTTAATTCATTGCCACAAAAAACCGGCATATAGCCGGCTTGTTTAGGTGTCTATTAGCTGTATTTTCTAAAGTTCTTGATAGACAAAAAGTCAAAATTTAGCTTATATCACAATATAAAATCTAAGTCTTTTTTATGCTCGTTTGACTTTTCGAGATAAGCTGAGACCCATTCCAAAATAACCTTCACTTTATGTGAATTGCCCAAGGATAAGGGATAAGACATATAATACGCGCCCCTACCATTTGCAGCATAGCTCCATGCTGTCACCAGTGCGCCTGATCGCAGTTCTGGGGCTACTAAACGTAATGGTACTAAGGCGATACCATATCCAAGTAATGCCGCCGATATAGTGGTATGAAAAGTATCAAAGCGTGGACCCACAAAGGTACCATCAATGCTGATATCTTGCTGCCTAAAATATTCATACCAAGCGCTAGGACGTGAGCTGAGTTGTAACAAGGTGCAGTTATCTAAATTATGTGTGCATGGTGATTTGTCTGTTAAATACTCAGGGTGACAGACAGCCACACTATATTCGTCAAACAACTTGATAGATTCCATGCCTGCCCATATTCCGTCACCATATAAAAAAGCAACATCGACATTTTGATCTTCAGAAAAAAACGGCCCAGCTAGCTCTTTTATATTCAGGTTAATCAACGGATGCGCTTGGCTAAATCCACTTAATGCAGGCATCAACCAACGCGAGCAGAAGGTAGGGTGTGAGACAATTTTGAGTATTTCTGAGTTGTCACTGTTTGACATCAGGCTAGTAGTTGCCGCTTCGATATGTTTGAGAATGTCTAACACTTCAAGATAATAAGTCTTACCTGCTGGTGTTAACGATATTCGATGCGGTGTACGATAAAAAAGTGAAAGGTTTAACATCTCCTCTAGCTGAGCTACTTGCTTACTAATTGCGCTTTGTGTCATATGCATTTCTTGCGCAGCATTAGTAAAGCTTAAGTGCCTAGCAGCCGTCTCAAAACATTGCAAAGCAGTTGTTGAAGGGTATCTTCTAAAAGCAAGTGGGGTTTTCATTTCATTTTTCATAAATTATTCATTCTATTATGTCATATAAATAATGTTTACCAGTCTCATTAATAATCCTACTCAGCAAATAGCGACTTTGACTAAAAAAGGTAATGACCGACTAAATACTCCGCGCTAATACACTGTTTTTTATCTAGCTCAAAGCTTAAAACTCACATCCACTATTAGCAGAAGATGCATCACATACTTCATCAATGATGACGATGCACGGGTCGCTTCGTTACTAGTAGAGTTAATTATCTCATTCTCTTTTGGATTAACCACAGACAATGAATATCCGCTGTAATAGTCATTATTAGTGATGTTCTTTGATAATTGACGATAGTCAGATTTAAACTCCTTTGTAATTTCTAGCTGACCTCTGCTGTCAATCCCGTAAACATAAACTTGGGAGATTTTGATTACGCAGCCTGACGATAATAATCAAACCACACCTGTCTTGGCGATTTATATCCCAAGCTCTTTTGAATCCTAATCTGATTATAATATAACTCAATATAGCCAATAATATCGCTGATCGCTTCAAGCCTTGTTTTATAGTTTTGGTGATATACTAGCTCATTCTTCAATACGCCCCAGAAGCTCTCTATTGGCGCATTGTCAAATGAGCGAGGAAAAGTAAGTGTCTGGGAGACACTTACCCGAGTGCAAGGCGGAGAGCTATGCCCGTAGTGGTTGCCCTTAACACTCATAGACCCTAAGAGCTGATGCTGCTTGATGATCTTGTGGTAGGCATGGCTACAATACTGGCTACCTCTGTCAGAGTGAACGATTAGCCCTTTATCAGGTTGTTTGTTCTTGATCGCCATATTAAGGGCACGGAAGACCATATCTGCGGTCATACGTTTGTTGATGGCATAGCCGACCAGCTCTTTGGTGTATAAGTCTTTAACGCCTGCTAAGTACAGACAGCCCTCGGTTGTCCAGATATAGATAATATCACTGACCCATGCTTCGTTAGGGCGGTTGACGTCAAACTGCTGATCCAACACATTGTCATAGATGAGCTTATTATGATTAGAGTCAGTGGTGACCTTAAAGCGCTTGTGGCGACGACATTTGATGCCATGCTCTTCTTTGATGCTTCTGACCATGTATCGACTGATATCATAGCCTTGCTCGATCAGCTTTACATGTAGTCGCTCAACACCATAACGCTCTTTACTTTCACTATGAGCGGCTTTAACTAGTAGCTCGCACTGATTGCGGTATACCTGTGCTGTTCGCTGATGTCACAACTCAGCCAGTCGTAGTAGCTTGAGGGCTTAACGCTTAATACACGGCACATAGTGGTAATGCTAAATATCTACTGGTTGTCTTTGATAAAGACATACTTCACTAACTGCTTTTCGCGAAGTACACTGTCGCCTCACTCGAGCATAGCTCTCCCCTTTCGTCGGGGCGAAGCAGTGCTTCGCTTTATCCCTCCTCATTTAGAATTTCTCGTTCCTCCCCGGCAACTTTGAGTTGCCGTTTAAGGCGTTTATTCTCTTCTAGTACTGCTACGAGCTCAGGATCGTATTGCTCAGACCCTTTAAGCTTGCCTTGATTCGCTTTATTTTGCCAGTTAGATAAGGATTACATGGCTATACCGAGCTGTTTTTCAGTAGCTGAAATATTGCCACTGTTATCCGCTATCTTCTTGACGGCTTCAGCTTTAAATTCGTCACTGTAAGTTCTTACTTTCTTGGTTATGGTAAACTCCGGTTAAGACGCTTAGTTTACCAAGTTTAGGTGTACGGTTTCTTCAGCATAGCTCAACACTATCAGATTATAGATTATAAAGTGAAATTAAAAAAACACTCACTCATCTATATCTCCTAGCAGTGTGTTACCTACTACAATGGTTTTAAGCAACTATAGAGACAATGTGTAGTGGCATAATGGATCTGATTAGGCATTAGATAACTAGAAACTATTTGCAGGTCTCTACCATCTCTGATGTCGATATCAGGCGCCTGGTAATGATCCTTTAAAGAGTAGTATCTTACATCATATACCCTTAAAAATTTGCTTATGAACGGCTATAACCATTATCATATCAACGCAGCATTCTAAAACAAAAAGACAATAACCTAAATCGGAGTAAATAATGATTACCCATGTCCCTGATGTGACTTTCAAAACTCGTGTTCGTGATGAATCTATCGGCGGAGACAACCCATTCACATGGTATGACCTAACCACAGATGAGTTGTTTGCCAATAAAAAAGTGGTGGTGTTCTCACTACCGGGCGCTTTTACGCCGACGTGTTCGACCAGCCATCTGCCCCGTTATGAAGAGCTGTATGATGAGTTTAAGGCGCTAGGCGTAGATGAGATCGTTTGCGTTTCTGTCAATGATGCCTTTGTCATGTATCAATGGGGCCTCAAGCAAAACCGTGAACACGTATTCTTGCTCCCTGACGGTAATGGTGAGTTCACGCGTAAAATGGGCATGCTGGTTGATAAGAGCAATCTTGGCTTTGGTATGCGCTCATGGCGTTATTCGATGTATGTCGACAATAAAGCAGTCAAAAAGGTGTTTAAGGAACCTAATTTTGGCGACAACTGCCCAATAGACCCATTTGAAGTATCAGATGCAGACACTATGCTAGAGTATTTGAAGAGTAATGCTTAACTACTTTGACGCTTAACCACTATCATTATATTTTGATAGATGCTCAAATACTTAAAAAGCCTCACTGCTCATATACGAGTGTGAACTGACCCCCATAAGTTGGATACAACTTATGGGGTATTTTTATGCGTTTTCTTAAATTATTTCGTCTTAAATGGTCTGAACAATATACAACCCTTTCTCATTTAGAGGAGCGCCTAGACCCTCGTCCCTTTGCAGGACGCTTGCCATTTGCCGCAGGTTTGCCCTTGCCGCCAGAGCTTTTACCACGTCCAGAAGGACGCCCCACTTTAGAACCCGCTGGATTTTTAGCGCTATCCTTCGAGTATTTATTACTACTTTTTGCACCCTGAGATCTTGACGCTTTTGACTTTGATGAGGGGTTGTTACCAGATTTTTTTCGTCGAGTATTAGTAGATTTCTTGGAGGCGTTACTATCTTGCGAAGAAGAGTCTTCTATCGACTTAAGCAAAACGGACATCTCTTTTTGGGTCAAGTCTCGCCAGTCTCCAGTGGCAAGACCCTTGAGGTTGACATTCATAATCCGCGTACGCTCAAGCTTGACAACTTCATAGCCAAAATGCTCACACATACGGCGAATTTGACGGTTTAGACCTTGCACTAAGGTAATATTAAATACAGTGGGCGCCACTTTAGTCACTGGACATTTTTTTGTCATCTGCCCCAAAATAGGCACACCGCCTGCCATACCCTCAATAAAACTTTCGGTTATCGGTTTATTCACCGTCACTAGATACTCTTTTTCATGGTTATTGCCAGCACGTAACACCTTATTGACCAAATCACCGTTGCTGGTCAAAAAAATCAAACCTTGAGAGTCTTTATCCAAACGGCCAATCGGAAAAATACGCACGCTATGTCTCACAAAATCGACAATGTTGTTTTTCTCAGATTTTTCCGTAGTGCTGACAATACCGACTGGCTTATTGAGTACAATAAATACGAAATCATCAGCGTCTTGCGGCTCAATGAGCTGTCCGTTAACCTTTACCGTATCTCCAGCAACCACTTGATCGCCAACTTGAGCACGCTTACCATTGACGTAAACGTTTCCTTGTTCGATAAAGCGGTCAGCGTCGCGCCGAGAGCAGATGCCACTTTCTCTGATGTATTTATTTAACCGAGTCGAATTGTTAAACATAAAGCACCGTTTTAGCTAATTAAAAGCCCTTTCTTACTAAAAAAAGCTTAAATTGAATGGATTTGCAATAGGATATGTTAAATATTCACAAATGAGATGAGTCCCATTATATAGGAAGTTTAGTACCGGTTTTAAAAGAGATGAGCAGGCACAAGCGTATGCAAAGTCGTATCAATGAGACTAAAACCATCCCTCTTCTAACAGTTGCTCTGTATTACTCACTCTAAAGCCATCACATAGATCATAAAACGCTATCGGGTCTTCTATGTTATCGAGTAGGTCTCGTTTATTTAGCGCCACAAATAATGCTAGCGCATAAGCGGAGCTGTGAATAGATTTTTTAGGATTAAAGGTAATATCGGTAACCGCTTGATACTGCATCACATCGCTATGTAGCTGTGTATTTTGCTTGAGAGCATTGACGTATAGCCAGTCATAAAACATAGTCAACGGCTCTAAATTCCATTCCATACCGAAATCATTGTAGCCAATAAGATGACCTGAGCTGTGCAAGCGCTCATCTTTTTTGGCTTGTCTTGGTGGCGTATCGAGTAGGTCAGTAAAAGGACCGCCGCGCTCAAAAACTTTACTCGCCTGAAAGATATTCTCGACACTATACTGACCGCCACTATGCTCATCAGTGAGCTGTAAACTGAGTGGACTAAGTAAAAAACTGAGCTTATTACCAGATTTACTCGACATCTCCAAGACGTTATTAAAGCCATATTTTTTGCGAATGACTTGATGCAGATCGTTGATAGATTTTTTCTTTTGTCTGCTAGCAAATCCCACATGCCGTTCAAAACGAACCATATCCGTTTTGACCAAGTTGTCACTATTGACTCTGGGCATAAATACCGGTCTTTGTTCTACAGCGTTTTGATTTTGTGGCATAGTTTATAGTCTTTATTCGATTTCGATAGGCATTATAGCAAGAGTTTGCAATGATTAGGCTTTGATAACGACTTGTGTGTCACATAATCTTCAGCATCGCTATTAAGTAGGGTCTATTATTGTTATCGTCAGACTGATACTCTCTCCCAAATATATTTAATGACAGTTACTGAAACTATCGTAAGCCAAATTCCTTATTGAGTTAACGGCGTTTCTGGCTTATGCTTTTTGATGGTTTATTGCTAAGAGAAAGTATTATGTTTGCACATATCGACTATTACGCTGGCGATCCTATCTTAGGTCTTATGGATAAGTTCGTCGCTGATAGTAATCCGCATAAAGTAAATTTAGGTATTGGCATTTATTACGATGAGGCAGGCAAGCTACCGGTGCTTGAATGCGTCAAGACTGCTGAGCACATGATTGCCGACCCTATTACCCCTCGCCCTTACCTACCTATGGCAGGCTTACTTGGGCATCGTGTCGCTTGTCAGAACTTATTATTTGGTCAAGACTCTCAAGTTTTGGCAGAGAAGCGCGTGGCTACTATCGCCACCCTTGGGGGATCTGGCGCTTTAAAAGTAGGGGCAGAATTTATCCATCAGTTCTTTCCAAACTCTAAATGCTATGTCAGTGACCCAACTTGGAGTAATCATATTGCTATTTTTGCCGGTTGTGATATCGAAGTCGGCAGCTACCCTTATTATGATAACGCCACTAGTAGCCTTAAGTTCGAAGAAATGCTCGATTTTATTGATCAGTTAAACCTGTATGACGTGGTACTCTTGCACCCTTGTTGTCATAACCCAACAGGTATGGATCTGACTATTGAGCAATGGGATCAACTGCTGACGGTTATGAAGCAGCGCAAGCTTATTCCCTTTATGGATATTGCTTATCAAGGCTTTGGCGAAGATATGGAGCAAGACGCTTATGCTATACGCAAAGCAGTTGAAATGGGTCTACCCGTATTCGTCAGTAATTCGTTTTCTAAAAATTTATCGCTATATGGCGAGCGCGTTGGCGGTCTCTCTGTGGTCTGTCCAACTAGCGATGAGGCGGAGCGCGTGTTCGGACAGCTCAATTATACCGTGCGCCGTATCTACACGAGTCCGCCCTCTCACGGTGGTCATGTGGTCGATATCGTGATGAATGATGACGCTCTGCAGCAGCAGTGGGTAAGCGAGGTTTATGGGATGCGCGATCGTATCCAAACGATGCGCTTAAAGCTCAAGTCAGTATTGGAAGCTAAGCTGCCTGAGCATGATTTTGACTATTTGACTCGGCAAAAAGGCATGTTTAGCTTTACTGGTCTCACACCTGAGCAGATTGGGCGCCTACAAAGCGAGTTTGGTGTCTATCTAGTGTCCAACTCGCGGATGTGTATGGCGGGTCTCAACGTCAATAATGTAGAGTATGTCGGTGAAGCTATGGCATCAGTGTTGCAGAATTAAAAGGTTGAAGGCGCTTGTGCTTAGACGCACCGTTAGCACTAAAAGAAGGACAGAATATGGATTATTCTGTCCTTTTCTTTGATAATTTATGCATTCAACACTTTAAGTTATAAAAGACATAAAGTTAAGCAAGCATACCACCATCGACAAGCACACAAGCGCCAGTGGTATAGCTTGAAGCGTCTGACACTAGATATAGTACCGTACCTGCCATCTCATCAGGATCGGCGACGCGCCCTAGCGGAATCGCATGTAGCGCCATGTTCAATACTTTATCGTTTGACGTCAGTGCTGAGGCAAACTTAGTATCAGTTAGGCCTGGCAATAAGGCATTGACACGAATATTGAGCGGGCCACATTCTTTAGCAAAGGATTTTGTCATACTAATGACAGCTGCCTTGGTAATGGAGTAAATCCCTTGCTTGTCGCCAGCGACTATGCCGTTGACTGAAGCGGTATTCAAAATAACGCCGCCGCCCTGCTCTTTCATCATCTTACCGGCAGCAATAGACATAAAGAAGTAACCGCGGATATTCACATCGACCGTCTTCTCAAAAGCGCCCAAATCAGTATCCAAGATATGACCGTAATAAGGGTTGGCCGCCGCGTTATTGACTAAGATATCGATTTGACCAAATTCGCTTTTAATATGCGCAAAGATAGCGTCGATCTGATCCATCTCACCGACGTGACAGGCATAAGCGCTGGCTTTGTCGCCGTTCTCTACGATGCTATCGGCTACCGCTTGGCAAGCATCAATCTTACGACTTGACACGATAACATGGGCTCCGCGTGACGCCAGCAAGCGTGCAATAGATTCGCCAATCCCGCGACTAGCACCAGTGACTAAAGCAATCTTGCCTGTTAAATCAAATAAATCTTTCATAAGTTTTCCTTATAGTTATAAATTTTATACACCTAAGCCAACATACCACCATCAAGGGTAAAGGCGTGACCATTCATAAAGCTGCTCTCATCGCTGGCAAGCCAAGCGATAGCGCCTGATACTTCTTCCACTTTACCGAGACGGCGTAACGGACTGGCTTTAATGGTCGCTTGCTGAGCGCGTTCATCCATTTTTGCCATCGTGTTTTGGACCATCGGCGTGTCGATAAAGCTTGGGCAAACCGCATTGAAGCGAATATTAACGCGGGCATACTCGTGAGCCGCTGATTTAGTCAAACCCATCACTCCATGTTTAGCAGCACTATAAGCGGATAATAATGGTGCTGAACGCAAGCCTGCAATAGAAGCCACATTGATCACATGACCGCCGCCATTAGGCGCTAAGCAAGCAACCGCTGCTCGCATACAGTGCCAAACGCCCTTGAGATTCACCGCGATATTGCGATCAAAATCCTCATCAGTCAGCTCATGCATAGGTTTTGGCGCATGGTCAATACCAGCATTATTAATGACCACATCAAGTCCTCCAAGCTCGCTCATAGCGAACTTAAATAGCTCACGAACGTCATCACCATCGGTGACATCGACTCGTCTAAAGGTAATGCTATGATTGGCCTCTAGCGCTTCTTTATAGACACTATCACCAAGCTCTTCATTCATATCGCCGATCACGACTTTAGCGCCGCGACTGGCTAACAACTTAGCACTAGCCGCGCCAATACCAGAGGCGCCGCCGGTGATAAGAATACGTTTGCCCTCAACATTGGAGGCGGGTAAATTACTTAGGGTGTTTGCTGCAAGTCCGTTTGTCGTCATCAGTTATTCCTTTACTTGTAGGATAAGTTTGCCGAAGTTTTCACCTTTAAATAGCATCATTAGAGTCTCTGGGAAAGTCTCAATACCTTTGACAATATGATCTTTTACCGTGATATCCCCTGCCTGAATCCAGCCGGCGATATCTTTCATCGCTACCGGATACTCTTTGATATTATCAAACACGACGATGCCTTCCATCCGCGCGCGATTGACTAGTAATGATAGATAATTAGCAGGGCCTTTGACCGCCGTTGTATTGTTATACTGACTAATGGCGCCGCAAATCACAATACGCGCATGGACATTTATCTGAGTTAAGACATCATCTAAAATCTCGCCGCCGACATTATCAAAGTAAACGTCTACACCGTCTGGACAAGCTTGCTTAAGCGCTTTTTTGACGTTTTCATTTTTGTAGTCTACTGCTGCATCGAAACCTAATTCGTCAACTAAGAACTGACATTTCTCAGGACCACCTGCGATACCGACAACGCGGCAGCCTTTGATTTTGGCGATTTGCCCGACTAGACCACCGACCGCACCCGCCGCTCCTGAGACTACAACGGTCTCGCCAGATTTGGGCTCGCCAGTCTTGAGCAGACCAAAATAACCTGTCATCCCTGGCATGCCTAATACACCAAGATAATAAGGCAGCGGCGCTAGATTAGGGTCGACTTTATGCAGACCTTTGCCATCACTGACCGCATAGGATTGCACGCCATTATGACCAGAAACGAAGTCGCCTACTGCAAATTTGTCGTTGTTACTTTCGATGACTTCACCGACGGTACCAGCGCGCATAACATCGCCCACTTGCACCGGTTCGATGTAGGATTTGGCATCGTTTAACCAGCCACGCATCGCAGGATCGATAGAGATGTAATCGATTCTGATCAACAGCTCGCCATCGCTAATACTGGGGACTTCGGTCTCGGTATAGTCCCAAGTATCGCGGCTAGGCTGACCTGTAGGTCGCTGTTTGAGTCGCCACTGCTTATTGGGCTGTTTATTGTCAGCTATCATCGGTTATTCCTTTAAATTAGTTTTGTGTAAAAGTTATTCAGCGAGTCTAAAACCACTCTGCTTCCATATCGGTACAGACTGAGTTGTCGTTGTTCAATAATTGAATATCACGTTGAATGGTGGGTAATTCCCAATCGATAAAGTACTTCGCCGCTTGAATTTTGCCATGGTAGAAGTTTTGCTTATCGCGCGCTTGTTCTTGAGCCAGCAGCTGCTCGGCTTTACTGGCTTGGCGAATCCACATCCAGCTGACCACGATTGAGGCAAAGATATTCATCAAGGCTTGCGCATTGCCGGTCAAAGTCAGCGCTTTTTCAGTCGGTAGTATCTTACTCAAATGCACAAGTACTTCATGTAAATGTTCTGTATAAGGCATCAGCTTACCCGCAAGCTTTGCGGACTCAGGTGTAGTAATACTTTGCAAATCATTAGTGATTTCGCGCTTAAGAATTTGCATTCCTAAGCCTTTATTTTGCCAAATTTTGCGAAATGACAAATCTAATGCCTGTACGCCATTCGTGCCTTCGTGAATAGGATTAAGACGGTTGTCACGCCAAAACTGCTCAGCATGATACTCGCGCGTATATCCCGCGCCGCCTAACACTTGAATACCTAAATCATTAGCTTTGGGGCCATACTCTGACGGCCAAGCTTTGATCACGGGAGTCAATAAATCTAGCAATTCTGATAGCTCATTCTTAAGCGTCTCATCATCGCTAGTATTGATACGATCGATTAGGTTTGAGCCGTATAAACACAATGCCATACCACCCTCGCTATAAGCTTTTTGCGCAAGCAGCATACGCTTAACGTCGCCATGGTTGATAATAGCAGTAGCGGCATGCTCAGGCTTATTATTCGGGGCGATACGGCCTTGGGTTCTATCTTTGGCATAATCTAAGGAATACTGATAGCCGCGATAACCGATCATCGCCGCGCCAAAGCCCACACCGATACGCGCCTCGTTCATCATCTTAAACATATAACGCAGGCCGAAATGCGGCTCGCCGATTAAGTAGCCGTAACACTCGCCTTTATCACCGAAGCTCAGCGCCGTAGAAGTGGTACCGCGATAACCAAGCTTATGCAGTAGTCCTGTTAAATGCACATCGTTGCGCTCGCCTATTGAACCATCTTCAAGCAAACGATACTTAGGTACCACAAATAGCGAGATACCTTTAACGCCGCCAGGGCCGCCCGGAATTTTGGCAAGTACTAAATGTATAATGTTATCAGACAGTTCATGATCGCCGCCTGAGATGTAGATTTTGCTACCTTTAATGCGATAAGAGCCGTCTTCTTGCTCGGTCGCAGTCGTTTTGATATCCGCAAGTGATGAGCCAGCGTGCGGTTCGGTCAAAGCCATCGTGCCGGTGAATTCACCTGTCAGCATACGCGGCATAAAGGCGTCTTTGACTTCCTCGCTCGCGAAATGAGAGATGACATTAATCGCTGCTGTCGTCAAAAAAGGATAGGCCGTAGTTGAGGGATTGGCCGCCATAAAATAACCAGCCACCGCGGTCATTACCGTCTCAGGTAGCTGCATACCGCCATCTTCAAAGCTATAGCGACCCGCGATAAAGCCAGAGTCTCGAAAAGCATCAAAGGCGACTTTGACATCGTCAATCATGCTGACGGTTTTACCATCGAATTGCGGCTCGTCCTTATCCGCTAAGTGGTTATGCGGTAAAAACAAATCTGTCGCTATCTTATCAGCGGTCTCTAATACCGCATCAAAGGTTTCGCGGTTGTGCTCAGAAAACTTAGTATGCTCGGTTAAACGCTCAACATCTAAGACATTGTAGAGTTGGAAAGGTAATTCATATTCGTTAATCAAAGTATCGGCCGCCATAATATTCCCTTGTTATTAAAGCTCATAAATTAGCATTAGAGTAATCATAAGCTAAATTTTAGCTTTACCGTATTGTCATTTATGACATAATTAAGGTGAAAAACGACACTGATATAAAGAGTGCATGAAAAGTAATAGTCATTAAGGAGAGTAACCAATGCCGCGAACAAAGCCCTATGAAGTGATTATCCTCGGATTTGATGGCGTGCTCGGTAGCGTGCTTTCAGGAGCGCTGGACTTATTTTCCTTTACAGGAGTTAGTTGGCAGCGTTTTTTGAATTTAGAAGTAAAGCCAAAGTTCAAGGTGCAAATTGCGAGCCTTGGCGGCGTCGATATCACTGCCAGTAATCGGCTGGTCATTCAAGCGCATTGCGACATCAACACCGTACGCGAGTGTGATTTACTGCTCATCCCAACCATCGGCGACTCGATAGATAAGGTGCTTAAACAAAACGCAAAGCTGCTACCGCATTTACAGCGCCTGTCAGCAACCGAGGCCGATATCGCAAGTAACTGTAGCGGCGCTTTTTTTCTGGCTGAGGCAGGATTGCTTAATGGTAAAACCGCGACTACCCATTGGGGCTATGCCGATAAATTTAAAAGTGATTATCCCTTAGTTGACTTACAAGACAATCAGTTCGTCACCCAATCAGGGAATATATTTTGCGCCGCAGGTGGCAGCGCTTTTTATGATTTAGCGCTACTGCTCATTGAGCGTTACTGCGGACGTGAAGTCTCAACGCAAGTGGCAAAGACCCAGATTATCGATAGCAAGAGAGGCAGTCAAAACAGCTATACCAATGTCACCCTACATAAGCCGCACGGCGATGCACTAGTCAAGCAAGTACAAGAATATATCGAAAACAACTTCGATCAACCGCTGCAAGTCAGTGATTTGGCTACTATTGTCAATGTGACACCGCGTACGCTAAATAGACGCTTTCAAACCAGTATCGATATGCGCCCTATTGAATATATTCAAGCGGTGCGGATTGAGCAGGCTAAAAGACTACTGGAGTCGCAAGCGGTCACTATCAAGTCGCTTGCCTATCAGGTTGGCTATAGCGATCTATCCTCTTTTACTCGGCTTTTTAAGCGAGCGACCGAGCTGACCCCAAAGGAATATCGTGATAAATTTTCGCGGCTAGCGATTTAAAGACTGGTACTTTAAAGCGTCAAAACTCAATTCTAAAACTTTATTCATTATAATTTGCCGAAAGATTAACGCACTAAAATCACCGGCGAGACCGTGCTCGCTAAAATCTCAGTCGTCGTACTACCTAGGAACATCTGCTGCCATTTAGAATGACCGTAAGCGCCAATCACCATAATATCGATATGATTTTCCAGTTGAAAATTAAGTAGGCCATTGACCGCATCCCCTTGCGGTAAGTGATGACAGTCAATACTATAGCCTGCATTTAGTAACTCTGCAGCTGCCGCGGATAGGCTATTTTTTGAAGTGTTATCATGATTACCCACCATCACTAAATGGCCTTGTAGCTTTTTTAACACTTCGCTCTTCGCAATACGCTTGATGACTTTGATAGCGGTTTTACTAGCATCAAAAGCAATCATATAATTAATTGGCTCTTGAAACGGCTCTGAGCAAATCAGAATGGGTACGTTCGATGCGCGCGCGACGGTTTCGATTTGGCTACCGATATTGATGCGGCTGTTTTTGTGATCTTCACCGCGGCGTCCCATGACGATAGCACGGTTCATATCGCTGAAATGCTCGATAGCAGGCAATAACTTGCTATGACGCTGATAGATGTCAACGGCGACATCGAAGTGGCTATTGATATAGCTTTTTGCATCCTGTACTAATGCGTCGCTATAATTATTAGCAACCTTGGCTCGGCGTTCATCTATTTCCGATAACTCTTGTAATAGAATCTGACGACTATCAACGCCAATGGTTCCTGAGAGATCACGCCTGACTGAGGCAGGCACGTCAATCGTATTCAATAAGGCAACCGGTAAGCTCAGCCGATTAGCATACCATGCCGCGTAACCACAAATGGACTCGGTGACAGTAGAGCCATCGATACAAGCTAAAATATGTTGAGTCGCCATAATTCATCCTTAAATGCGCTAGACGCAATATTGTAGTATCGGTACTCATATTTATAGCAGATTATTGACCTGCGTTGACAGTTTTTATAAAATTTATTGCAAATTTTTATCGACTACTCTATGGCTGTTGCCAGTCTTTTTGGCTCATTTTATAGAGTACGTGCGCTGCAAGCGGGTGATCGGAATTTAACATAGGATGGTCAAAGACCTGATTAGTATTAGTCATACCTAAGCGCTGCATCAGGCGCTGTGACGGCTGATTGCTTACGGCGGTAAAGGCGACTACTTCCTCAAGTGCTAAAACATTAAAAGCATATTTTAGCGCGGCCTGTGCTGCCTCCAGCGCGTAGCCGTTACGCCAATAGTCTTTATGCAAGCGCCATGCAATCTCAATATTAGGGGCAAACGGCATATCTTGATGCACTTGATTTAGACCCACCATACCTATGAAATTATCATTCGTATCCTCTTTAAGACTGACCGCCCAAAAGCCCCAACCGTTATCTTCAATGAGCTGCTGACATTTATGAGCAATGATATCGCTAGTCTTTGCAGTCAAGGTTTTCGGAAAGTAACGCATGACCTCAGTATCAGCATTCATTTGCGCAAATATTGAATAATCGGCTGGTTGCCATTGTCTGAGCGTTAGACGTTGGGTTTCTAATTTAGAGATAGCCATACGTATTGTCATGATTTAAATAGCCTTTAGAATGTAAAAAAGCATCAAACGTTAATCCTATAACTCAAATCACCCGCCTCATCGCCAGTTATTCCGCGAAAGCCCCAACAATGTGCTGGCTGCTCTTTGATAGTAATTTCGATATCTATAGGTTTAATACCAATCTTAGCGTCAATTTGTTGAAATAAGGTTTTAATTAACGTTTTTTGCGTCGCCATCGTCCGCCCTGCCATCATATTAATTTCTATAACCGTATAAGCCGCTGACCTATCGCTAGGATAATAAAAATCCTCCGCATTCAAAGGAATAAACCGCTGTACTTTTTTGCCCTCTGGTAGTCCTAATACCGACTGCATACAACTGTGGATGACCTCCGAGAGCTGCGCCTTGATAGGGTTGAGATTTTCTTTAATACCGTAGATGACGATCATAATTTTTGAGTGTAGCAAAATTCGCTCTCAGAAACCAAAAAAGACTCCATTTAATGAAGTCTTTGATGTTTCTATTAGTTAGCAAGAGTTATCTATTACCAATAGATAATGGCTGCACGCGTGAATACATCAGTAGAGATATGCCGTTAGAGATCAGCTCAACCGCCAATAACACCCCGAGAATATAAGTGGATGATTGTGGATAGCCACTAAATATTAGGACCGCTAAAGCTATGGAGATTAGGCCTGAGAGTAGTACTGGTATAAAAGCAGCGCTTCCTCGTAGCCCAAAAGCAACAACGACTCTAACGATACCGGTCGCCATAAATAAAATAGCGATAACCATCGTTAAAGTCAAAATACCTTGCAGTGGGTTTTGTAATAGCTCAATACCAATCAAAATCCCAAGCACACCGCCGATAGCTGCTAGTAGCTTGCCAGCCGTACTATGAGCACGAAATAACGCTATAAACTGCAGAACACCGACCAAAAGAAAAATAAAGCCCGCTAACTGCTCTGCCGCAAAGCTTGCACTTAAGGGATTAAATAAAGCAAATATACCACCAAGAATACTGATGATACCCACTACTAACCATAGCTTACGACTCATAAAACACCTTTACTTAATACTCAATAAGCAGGAAATTATACGCTAGAAAATAAATTAGCCTGTACCTTAGTAGTAATAGCTTTAAGCAGTCCTGTTACTAGTCAGGTGTTAATATTGTTTTAAGCGCCTAACTCTGCTAACTGTTTGCCAATAAATACAAAGTGGTTTTTAATAAGAAGACTCCTAAAAAATCTACATAAAGCGCGAAGCCAGCTCTTTCATAATCTCATTAGTACCGCCGTAGATTTTCTGCACGCGAGCATCAGCATAAAGGCGTGCGATAGGATATTCCATCATATAGCCATAGCCGCCAAATAGCTGCACGCACTCATCCATGACGATACATTGCTTTTCAGTGACCCAATATTTGATTAAAGCGGCATGCTGAACCGTAAGCTCTTTTTTCAGCAGCGCTTCGATTGCAGCATCGCATAAAGCGCTTGAGGCGATATAATGCGTGTTACATTCAGCAAGTTTAAAGCGAGTATTTTGGAAGCTCCAAACCGACTTACCAAAAGCGGTTCGCTCTTTGGTGTAGTCAATGGTCAAATCTAGCGCTAGCTTCATCGCGCCCACACCAGCTAAGGCGACAATCAGTCGCTCTTGTGGCAGCTCTTGCATCAGTTGCATAAAGCCCATACCCTCGGCTGTACCCAAAAGATTAGCTTGCGGCACGCGCATATTATTAAAAAACAGCTCTGAGGTATCCTGTGACGCCATGCCAAGTTTTTTGAGTTTTTTACCGCGCTCAAACCCCGGCGCATTATCGGTTTCGACCACGATTAACGAGACACCTTTTGCGCCTTGCTCTCTATCGGTCTTACAAGCGACAATAATCAAATTACCCAATTGACCATTAGTAATAAAGGTTTTAGAACCATTTATAACATAATCATCGCCGTCTTTTACTGCATAGGTTTTGATGTTTTGCAGATCTGAGCCAGTGCCCGGCTCGGTCATGGCGATGGCACCAATCATCTCGCCGCTTGCCATCTTAGGTAGCCACTTTTGCTTTTGTTCTTCTGTACCGTGATGCAAAATATAAGGCGCAACTATACCAGAGTGCAAAAAGCCGCCAAAGCCTGCCTGATTGGCCTCAGACTGCGCATAAATAAGCGCCGCTTCATGACGGAAATCGCCACCAGCGCCGCCATACTCCTCTGGCATTGAGGCGCACAAAAACCCCATCTCGCCGGCCTCTAACCAAGCCTCGCGATCGAGCATACCATCGTCACGCCATTTTTCGTCATGCTGCTCCCAATTTCTAAAGAGCTTATAGGCGCTCTCATAAAGCATGTCGATTTCTTCATTCATCCAACTGGGTTTGAAGGTAGCAATAGTCATAAAATCATCCTTGATAATGGTTTGTTAACGGTTAAAAAGAGAGATCATTAAACTTGTCATCCGCTCTTTACTACAAATAACTTCTTTAGCTAAAAATAAAGCAGACAAATATAGTTGCAAAAATAGCTTGGTTAAGCAATAACGATCTATACAACCTTAAGGTCACATTAAGTTCAATAAAACTCTAAAACGTTAAGCTCATTATATGCCGCAGGCGATGGCCAGTCGCTTGCCAGCTTAGGTATAGGCTGGTGGTCGGCTAGCATTTTGGCTGCATTAATCCAGCCTGCGTGACCAATAGCTAAGACAACTTCTTCTTGATTCGCTTGTAACTGCAACCACTCCTCTACTCGAACAAATAACTGCATTAAGCTTTCGCCTGTCTCAAAGTTGTAATCAGCAAAATTTTCACACCAGTCGTCAATCTTTGCTTTGCCAATTTGCGGCCAAGCTTGACTCTCCCAAGTGCCGAAATTCAGCTCAGATAGTTTATCGGACTGCTGTATCTTAAAGCCTCGCTGTGCCAAAATCTCGCCTACTTTTAGCGAACGCTGAAGCGGACTGACCCAAATGACTTTAGCAAGCTTATGTTTACGGGCGAAACGCTGAATCTGATTAGCCAGACGTTTAAGTTTGCGCGGATCAACCGCCATATCGGCCTGCCCCAGACAAATGCCACTCGCTGCAATAGGTTTAGGATGACGCCAGATATAGAGCTTCATTAGAAGAAATTTCCATTTTTATAACTTGAATAAGTTAACGTATTTAAAAAGGCATAGTCGCGGCTAGCCCTGCATAAATCGCCACTTCACTTAATTGTTGGGTCGCGCCAAGCCCATCACCAGTATAACCCTGCAAACGACGACGTAATAATCGGCGCATATAGTCCGTCGCTATTAAGGCTAGCGCCAATGCCAACACTCCCTGCCAAATACTGATTTGACTCATTGCATTTGGAAATACTAACCACACTATAGCGAACGCTAACAAAACCCAGCCGCTAGCAAATAACGCTTGCATCTTTGTCAACTGCTGCGCCATCGGTTTGGCTTTGGCGTGTTCAATCTCGCCGCCATAAGGAAGTAGAGCTATCAAGCTGATACAAAGCAGCCGTGATGCACTATGCGCGATAATTAGAGCCACAATAGCGACAGCGATAGGCATGGAAGCCAGCAAGGTGATTTTAATCAACAGCGCTGAGACTAAACCTAAGACGCCATAAGTACCTAAGCGCGAGTCCTTCATAATGGTCAACGTGCGCTCGCGAGTCAGGCCGCCACCGAGTCCATCACAAGTATCAGCAAGCCCATCTTCGTGAAAGGCTCCTGTCAGCCGAACCCCAAAAACGCTGCTGATGACCGCAGCAACTAACGGGTTGAACGCGAGACTGACTAGCCAAAATACTAACGCGCATATTGAACCAACAAGTAGGCCCACCGCTGGGAAATGACGGCTACTTTGGTGCAGCCACTCTGGCTGATAGTGTTTAAATGTCGGCACCGGCAAGCGCGTCAAAAACTGAATCGCCACTAATAGCAGTGTCCATTCGTGGTTAATACGCTGCCAAATTGAGAGCTTTTTATTGCTAACCTCTGGCGTTTTAGTCGCCTTTGCTAGTTTGGATTCGGACATTAGAGACTCTTTTCACTGCTGTTTTTTTCACTACTACTTTTTTTACTGATGCCAGCATCGCTAAAGCTTGCCATCTCATTAATAATAGCACAGGCCGATTGCAGTATAGGATAAGCGAGTGCCGCACCACTACCCTCGCCCAAGCGCATTTGCATATCTAGCAGCGGCTCAGCATTGAGTAGTTTTAATAACTGCGCATGACCAGGTTCGAGCGAATGATGGGCGAATACTGCGTATTGACTAACTCCAGGCGCTAAACGCTCTGCGACTAATAAAGCCACACTCGCAATAAAGCCATCAATTAATAATATTCGTCTATCATTAGCCGCTTGTATCAAAGCTCCTGCCATCATTGCAATCTCTAACCCGCCAAGTGCCGCGAGCGCTGCAAAAGGTGACTTAGTCGCGCTATGAAACAGCAAAACTTGGCTGAGTATCTGCTGTTTTTTCTGAAGACCTGCATCATCAAGTCCTGTACCGCGTCCGATACAATCTACTATCGGTAAATCGCCTAAACGCGCGAGCAATAAACTGGCCGCCGAGGTATTACCGATACCCATCTCGCCTACGATCAATACATTACCCGTTAATGCTTTGGCTACCTTCATGCCATTATTGAGGGCGAGTAAACATTCCTCATCAGTCATCGCAGGCTCAGTTAACGCATCACGACTGCTGTTACGGACTTTATATTGAGTCAAGAGCTGCGGGTGCGATTCAAAATCAGTTGCCACGCCGGCATCAACCACTTTAAGCTCGATATCATGTTGATGCGCCAACACATTAATCGCGGCGCCACCGTTTAAAAAGTTATGTACCATTTGCGCGGTCACCGCACTTGGGAAAGCCGACGTGCCATGTTTAGTTAAACCATGATCGGCGGCAAATACTCGAATCTGCGGCTGCTCAATCTGCGGCTGAGTGCTACCTTGTATCATGCCCAGTTGCAGTCCGAGCGACTCTAAACGGCCCAGGGCACCAATTGGCTTAGTCTTATTATCAATAACGTGCTGGAGCTGTTGCTGTAAGTCGCTGTGTTTTATACTAGGAATAGAAGGGGCGATAAAAGAAGTCAAAATAGTATCCTGCAATTAAAAAAACTAAAAGAAAGTAAGTTAAATAAAACGTTATGGTAGCAGATACTATATCGATAATGTGCCAAATAATATGGCGAGAGGTCAGCTATGAATAGCTTAATTGCGCCCGACTCTTTTAAACAAAGTCTTGATGCTATAGAGGTTTGTCGCGCTATCCAATCTGGATTCAGGCAAGGATTTACGGATGCCACCTATACACTACTACCTATGGCCGATGGCGGCGAAGGTACTGCTGCAGCTCTGTCCTACGCGCTTGAGGGACGCTGGATAACAACAACCGTTCACGATCCGTTAATGCGACCTATTACCGCTAAATACCTACTGCTAGCAGACAACACCGCTGTGATAGAAATCGCACAAGCTTGCGGTTTAGCCTTGTTAACGAGTACAGAGCAAAATCCTTTAATGACGAGTAGCTACGGCGTAGGTGAGCTTATTTTAGATGCCTTAGATCACGGTGCACAGCGTTTTATTATAGGTTTAGGCGGTAGTGCTACTAATGACGCTGGCCTTGGTATGCTCATGGCTTTAGGCATAACGTTCTACGATAAAAACAATGAACTATTGACTCATGGTGGCGCGCAATTAGCCAATTTACAGCATATAGATACCTCCACCTTGCATGCAAAAGTTAAAGAAATACTGCCGCAAGTGAGTCCCCCTTTTACAGTCGCCTGTGATGTCACCAACCCTCTATGCGGCATCAATGGAGCCAGTGCCGTCTTCGGTCCGCAAAAAGGAGCGACTAGCGAGCAAGTCGATATTTTAGACAAAGCATTAGCCAATTTTGCTCATATTTATGCTCAGCAACACAGTCAATACGATAATCAAGACTATTCACAGCTAGCAGGTGCAGGCGCGGCAGGTGGACTAGGATTTGCACTGATGGCTTTTCTTGATAGCAATTTGCAATCCGGCTTTGATCTTATTGCTAAATCCGTGGATCTAACCATGCATATTGCTGAGGCAGATTTGGTCATTACTGGAGAAGGTAAATTAGATGTTCAGACGATGATGGGGAAAGTCGTTAATGGCGTTGGACTAATGGCAAAAGCACAAAACAAACCTGTGATCGCCATCTGCGGCGCGGTTGATAATGACGACTATCATCAAAGCATTAAAAGTAACTCTGCTATGGACGATCTGTTTGCTGTGGTGCTGCCTAGCATTCAACAGCTTGCGCCTATCGATGAGGTGTTTGCCAGTGCTTATACTAATATTGAAACTACTGCTCTAAACCTTGCCGCAGCGATGCGCTTAGGACAAAAGCTTAATTAAAGCACTGGTAACACCCTCTTTAACATCATCTCTAAAAACAGTCTTTTATGAAAATACCCCTTAGCTAAATAATAACTAAGGGGTATTTTTACTAAGTCTTATAATGTTACAAAGACTACTTAATACGCATATCACCAGTCTCTACAAAACGCTGATGCCAAGACAAGGACTCTTCAAGAATATGCGGCGTTTGCATACCAGCATTTTCAGAAGCAGAGGCACGATCGAAGTAGTCTTGCAGCATCGGACGATAGTCTGGATGCGCACAATTATCGATAATGGCTTGTGCACGCTGACGCGGAGCTAAGCCGCGTAGATCCGCCAGTCCTTGTTCAGTAACGATTACCATGACATCATGCTCAGTGTGATCATGATGCGAGACCATCGGCGTAATACAAGAGATAGCGCCATCTTTAGCCGTTGATGGGCTAACAAAGAATGAGGTATAAGCATTACGAGCAAAATCACCGGAACCGCCTAGGCCGTTCATCATGCTAGTACCCATGACGTGGGTTGAGTTGACATTGCCGTACAGATCGCACTCGATCATCGCATTGATAGCCAATACACCCAAACGACGCGAGACCTCAGGATGGTTAGTAATCTCTTGTGGACGTAGCACAATGCGCGCGCGCAGCTCTTCAATATTGGCATTGAAAGTCTCTAGTGCCACAGGACTCAGTGATAACGCCGTCGCAGAAGCCATGGTCATTTTGCCAGACATAATCAGATCAAGCATACCGTCTTGTAGTACTTCAGTGTAGCCGGTTAAATTCTCAAACGGGCTATTATCTAACCCTGCCAATACCGCATTAGCAACATTACCGACGCCAGATTGGATCGGTAGTAAATTCTTTGGCATGCGGCCTTTTTTGACTTCCTCATGGAAAAAATCAATGATATGGCTAGCGATTTTGTTTGATTTTTCATCCGGATCAGCGAACTTACTGTTACGATCTGGTGAGTCAGTTAACACCACAGCCACTACTTTATCTAAATCACAATGCAAGTACGGCACGCCAATACGGCCACCTGGAGTCACTAGCGGAATCGGCTTGCGATTAGGCGGCATACCGATATCATTAAAGACATCATGCATGCCCTCAAGCATCAAGCTTTGCTGAGCGTTAACCTCTAAAATGATCTTATCCGCATTTTCAAGCCATGCATTACTGGTACCAATTGAGGTCGATGGAATCAAGCGGCCATCGGGCAAGATACCAGCCACTTCGACAACGGCCATATGCATATCGCCATAAAAGCCTATAGTGCTTTGCTGGGCGACGTGTGATAAGTGCATGTCAAAATAAAAGGCTTTACCCGCGTTGATCTGCTTACGCAAGGCCGGCTCTGATTGATACGGCGTACGCCATTTGATACCGTTAGCATCTGCTAATACGCCGTCACACTCAGTGGCGGTAGAGGCACCCGTTAATAAACCAATTTGAAAGTCTTCACCGCGAGCGTGCGCCGCTTCCATGTGCTTAGCAAGGGCAGCTGGAATAGCTTTTGGATAGCCTGCCCCTGTAAATCCGCTCATACCAACATTCATATCGTTTTTGATAAAGCGAGCTGCTTCCTCAGCCGACATGATTTTTTTGTTTAGTCCTTCGTGCAGTACGCGACCTTCATGATTTATTGAACTCATATTATTTTCCTTTAACTTCCTTATTAAATTAAACTCTTAATACAGTGATAAGAGCGTGTAAAAACGACGCCGTAAGTGCAGCGTCCGTTTAGTATTGAAAAACTAAGCCTCTGTTAAATATCAATCTTACTCAGCTAATAATGTCGCTAGCAATTCATCGATTTCAACTTTAAATTCTTTATCTTCGCTTTTATTAGCAGCGATCTTAGCATTTTGCAGATTTTCGATAGCTTTATCGGTTTGATTTAATTCAAGTTGCAACACTGCCATCGAAAAAGCTATCGAAGCTAAGTGATCTTTTGCATTGATAGCTTTCGCTTTACCTAGGGCTTTATCATAAATAACAAGTGCTGCATCGAGATCTTCGGTAAAATCCGCTAATGTCTCCCACTGCTCGGGATGATCTTTATCCGTGTTTTCATTGTCCACACAGATCGCTTTTAGATCAGTATAAAACCCGTCAAAGGCGGCTTGATCGCCTATCCGGTCTGCTTCTAATAGCTCCTCGGCTAACAGATAAATAGCCTTATAAATCTTCGTATTGATTTTAGTATTATTCATCAGCAGGACTCTTAACTCTTTTGAAATCAGGATGGCTCAGGGGTAGATGGCTTAAAGGTGGATAGCAATTAGCAGTCGCTTAAATCATCTTTTACTAAAAAAAGACATGATAGTCTATACCATGCCTTTTTAATTTAGACCGCTCCCTACTCTGCCGCGATAGCGATCATCTCAACGAGTAACTCAGGGCGCGCAAGAGCGGACTCACCGCAAGCACGGGCTGGCGGCTGCACACCTTCAAACCACTTATCATAGACCTCATTCATCGCCGCAAAATCTGACATACTCTTAACCCAAACCGTCATTGAGAGCAGTTTGGATTTGTCGCTACCGACTTCGTTGAGCAAGCTCTCAATTTTCTCTAAACACGTGAGGGTTTGCGCTTTGATATCGTCATCGCTGTTACCGACTTGGCCACATAGGTAAATAGTCTGATTATGAATGACCGTTCTGCTCATACGCTGAGTGCTATGGAGCTTCTTAATCATGGTTTATCCTTAATTTATTGAGCGGATGATTAAAATACAAATCATCAACATTGCTAACTAGATGGCGGCTAAAATTATAGTGTTATTTTTTTTCGAAACGCTGAGCATTAAACGGCTCAACATCGACGGTCAGCGGCTTGTCATGGATCATCTCTTCAACTAACCGACCGGTGATAGGCCCTAACGTGAAGCCTTGATGACTGTGCCCAAAAGCAAACCACAACTTATCATGCTTGTCCGCAGGTCCGATGACAGGTTTCATATCTGGCATACAAGGACGCGAGCCGGCCCATGCTTCACTTTCTACCGCGTCTTCTAAAGGTAGAATCTTGCGAGCCAGCTTAAGTACGGTCTTTAACTGCCCAAAGTTCTTTGGTGCATTCATCGTCGTCATCTCAGCGCCCGTTGTGATACGGATGCCTTGCTGCATTGGCCCCATAACAAAGCCTTTGTCCATATCGAACATACTATGATGAATGGTGTTTTTTTCATGAAGTTTGAAATGCTGATGATAGCCACGCATCGGGAATAATGGCAGATTATAGCCAAGTGGTTTTATGAGCTCATTGGACCAGGGACCCGCAGCGATGACTAAGTTATCACTATAATAAGTATCGGTATCGGTAACGACTTTCCAACCCTGAGCCTCATTACTGTTGTCAGGCTGAATCTCAGTAACATTACTCTCAAGTATCGAGCCATTCATCTGCTCAAAACTCTTAGCGTAAGCTTTGACTAGAAAGCTTGGGTTAGAAACCTGCCAAGAGTTTAACCAATGAATAGCGCCGACAAAACCGTCAAAATTGGCATTTGGCTCTAGCGCTTTTAATTCTTCTAGGCTTAGCACCTTGTGCTCAACGCCTTGGGCGCGGTCGACCTCTGCAGTGTCAGCAGCAGCCTTTAGCGTCTCTTTTGAGCGATGCAATTGTAGCCAACCATCACGAGTGATGAGTTCGTCAGCATTCGAGGCTTCAATCATAGTTTGATGCTCGCTAGTACAATGAGCAATCAAAGTCTGCCACTCACTTTCAATCTGTTTGACTGAAGCAGGTGACGAGTACTTCCAGTACTGTAATAGCGCTTGATGATAGCGCAGAATAGCCGGAACTCGGTAGCGTATATCAGTGCCTTGATTCGGCAATACCCGAAACATCTCCGTGATCTGACGCGGAAAAGGATGGGTATGGATAGCTTCGCGTTGAATAAGACCAGCATTACCATAAGAGGTCTCAAGACCCGGCAGCTTTCTGTCGAGCATTAGCACTTTAGAATTGTTTTTTTGTAGATGCCAAGCAATTGAGGTGCCGACCATGCCCGCACCAATAACAATAACGTCATAACGCATAACATACCCTTCAAATAGTAAAAACTATATAGTAGTAGGAGTTTTAAGATAAATAAGACAGAAAATTTAAAGTGGTTATGGTAACGCATTATAGCGAATATTAAAGCATTTATTAACAATAAATTTTTCGATAAATTACTTTTAGTTATATATGCCCTAGATTCTAATAACTTAAAGGTATTCCACCTATCATTATGTCTATATTTCGGTGTTATCAGCATTATGAGACGGGAGGTTGGGTTACTACAAGAAATACAGCTGAGCTCATAGAGCACAGCACAGAAAACACCATCCTACTACCACCAAACTGGATCCTCACTCGCCAGCGTCTCTAATAGTTTCTTTGAGCGCTTAATCTCGACCTTATCCGCAGGCAACTCCGCGATAAACCTTGAGGGCTTATCAAAATATCCTGAATAGCTAGCGAAATAATCCGGTGCAGTAAGGTAGAGCTTGTTTTTAGCGCGGCTACAGGCCACATAAAACAGCTTACGCTCCTCTTCTAGCTCCTCAAAATCATCTAAAGATCGATAATGCGGGGTCATGCCATCGACGAGTGAATTGACAAAAACTATCGGCCATTCAAGCCCTTTGGCACTATGAATAGTTGAGATGGTAACTTTGTCATTGTCGTCCTCTTCTGAGCTATCTGTAGCAGCGACCGAATCATTAGGTGGATCGAGGGCTAAACTCTCTAAAAAGTCATCGAGACTATTATGCTCATTGGCTAGGTTTTTAAGTACGCGAAAATCCTCACTGCGCTCACGCCAGTTCTCCTCAACCGTTTTTAGAATAGGAATATAAAAATCAAGGATCAGCTCAATGATGGTCTCAACGGACTCCGCTTGTTGCGCCTTAGTCAAGGCAATATATAGCGGCTCAAGCTGCGGACTTTTTTTACTAAATTTTGGTAATAGCAGCGGCTCAAACGAGTTGTCATCACTGTTGATAGCTTGCGTTAAGCGCGTGGCAGTGACCGCTCCCACTCCTTTAAACAAGGTCAATATGCGGTGCCAAGCAATGGTATCGTTAGGGTTATACAGGATCTTGATAAAGGCAAGTACGTCTTTGACATGACGGCGCTCAACAAACTTGATGCCACCGACGACGATGAACGGAATACGGCGCTCCATAAATTCGAGCTGCACGTAGTTGGATTGAAAAGAGGTACGGCACAGTACCGCACAATCGCTATAATCATAGTCCGCTTTATGCGTGGCGATTTTATCGGCGATATATTTAGCCTCTTTTGTCTCATCACTAGCGCGGCTAAAGATAGGCTTATCACCGGTTATGCTAGCGTTTGAATAAAGCTGCTTTTGATAGCCCAAAGTAATTTGCGCAGATAGTGCATTGACATAGTCGAGCACGGCTGGGGTACTGCGATAATTTTGCTCAAGCTTAATCAGCTTAGCTTCAGGGTAAGTCTCGCCGAAGAGTAGGATATTCTCATAATTTGCACCGCGAAAGGCGTAGATGCTTTGATTGTCATCACCGACGACCATCAGCGATACTGACGCGGGAGCGCAAATCAGATCGATCAGCTGCTTTTGAGGAATGTTGGTATCTTGATACTCATCGACCATTACGTAGCGATAACTCTCTTGTAGTAACTGGCGGAATTTGTCATTGGTTTTTAGGTGGCGCACCACTTGGCTGATAATATCATCAAAATCATATAAGTGATTGGCGCGCTTATACTCATGAAAATCAATCGCCAATTGCTCAATGATAGGGATATGGATAGCGATATCGGGATAATTTTCCTCAACTAGCTTAGAGATAGGAATACGTCTATTTCTAGAAGTAGAAAACAGGTTTTGTAGGGTACGTTTACGCGGAAAAGCTTGTTTCTTAGTTTGCGCCGGGTACTTTTTTTCTTTATATATCAGATCTATAGCGTCCTCGGCGTCACCAGTATCTAAGATAGTAAAGCGTGGATTGATACCAAGCAGACCTGAATACTGGCGCAGCAGCCGATTACAAAACGAGTGAAACGTGCCGCTAGTGATATCGTTAAGCGCTTTGCTAGTAGGTAAGATGTCTTCTGCTAACTCCTCGTCTGACAAGCTATTCGTCAGTAAGGTTTTGGCGCGGGTCTTTATTTCATTGGCTGCTTTGCGGGTAAAAGTCAGTAACAAGATTTGCTTAGGTGCGACGCCATTTTCTAATAAATAACTGGTACGATAAGTGAGGGTTTTGGTCTTACCAGAGCCTGCCCCCGCGATCACTAATACTTTACCTTGGGTAGTCGTTGCCGCCAACAGCTGATTGGGGTTAAGCTCGCTGGCATAATCAACTTTCAAACCTAAATCAGCCCGCAAACGCTTCTTTAGCATTTTCTCATCAGCGTCAATCAGATTGGCTTCCAGCTTTTTTATCGCTTGCTGTAGCTGCTCGAGTTTGGGCTTGATATCAGCGAAGTTTTGCGGATAGTTATAAGATTCGGTACTAAAGACAGTGGTTTGCATAATTGGCAATAACCTTTGGCTTGGTAGTTTTGGCTTTACAGCTTGACTATACAATTTAGCTCTAAGCTATAGCACATTCGATATAAAAAGCTGATCATCAATATTATCAATGACCAGCTCCAGAACCAATAAATAGCAATAATAAATAGAAACATTCAACAAAAGCAATCAAAACCACACTTATGCTAACGCCCTAGTACCGCACGCGGGTCGATAGGATTACCGTTGAGACGGACTTGAAACTCTAGGCCAACTTGATTGGTCTGCCCGCTACTACCCATCGTTGCGATACGTTGACCGCTTTGAACTTGCTCGCCCTCGCGCACCAACAGCTGACTGTTATGAGCATAAGCAGTAATGTAATTATCGCTATGGCGAATCATAATCAAGTTGCCATATTCTTCTAAGCCATTACCTGAATAGAGTACCGTACCACTTTGGCTTGCCAGTACCGGATCCCCTTCTCGGCCCGCAAACCACATGCCCATATTACCGCCAGCCGCATCAAAATTACGGACGACTTGGTTTTGGCTAGGATATTGGTAGCCTGAGGTAGAAGTGGCTGTGTTCTCATAAGCAGGCACTACAGAAGGCGTTGGCGTTGGCGCAGGATTAGGATTGTACGTTGGACGAGGGCTGACCGGCTGGCGGTTATTCGCGTTATAAGTGTTATTGGTAGCCGCTTGATTACCTTGCCAGAGCTTGAGCCACTGACCGCTATAGATGGTGTATTTGCTATCTAGATTATTAATCGCACCGATTTGACGATAGTTTAAACGATAGCGCTGTGCAATTTGGCTGACAGTATCGCCGCGTTTGACCAGATGATAATTGGGCACGCCTTGGCTATTGGTGACAATGGTGGGGCCGGCAGCATTGCTGTTTTGATAAGTCGGTTTCGTCGCGCAACCTGTCATGGCAAGCGTCGCTACGCTCAATGAGCTGACAAGAGCGGTGGTTAGTGTTGACTTACGAGTGAGCTTTTTCATACAAAATTCCCTATAGTTCATGTACGCCATGCTCTTGATGGACAGGCTATAAATTAATAATTAAGCTGGCAGCTAAACTGACAAATGCTGATGATAATTGATACTTATGGTTACTGATATTTGTTGTAGCTGTTGATGAGACACAAGTACGGCCAAGCTTTTATAGTGCTAAAGCCGATAAGTTCTCTAGGCTCGTAAGCGGCGTATGGTGCAATCTGACCGGCGACAAACTAACAAAACGATCTGCCAGCGCCTGAGCATCGGTAACATTATTGGTAATGTCGTGATTATTGTGACGCTGATTCACTGCGGTTGATCGTGCTAGGCTGGCCTCTGGCTTCGGGTTAGTTTGGCTTAACGCAGTCTCTAGCGGCGAATGCGTCGACTTACGCAAGCACAGCCAATATGCATCGCGACCTCGTGGATCGACGATATGATGTACCGGTTTGGCAATTTGGCTATGAGTCAAACAAGTCAGTTTACGCCCTTGAATATTACTGGCGCTTTTAACGTCAGGAATGTTGACGTTTAGCACATGATAAGGCAGTTCTTTGAGCGCAATTAGGATATCAGTTTCAGTGATGAGTTTGACGATCTCTGCAGCTGCTATGGTATAGTAACTTGCTTCGTCATCGAGACTGTCCCTATTAACTTTGCTAGCGCCGCCTACCAGTGAGGTAGCAATAGCAGGTACGCCGAAAATCTGAGCCGTCAATGCTGCGCCAAAGGTACCAGAAAACAAAACATCTTGACCAAGATTAGCGCCAGAATTAATCCCAGTAATGACGCAGTCGAAGCTAACATCGCAGTAGAGCTCATGCAACGCTAAGTATATACAGTCTGCCGGCGTGCCATTAACAGCGATAAACCCTAAAGCGGTTTTTTGGGTATACAAAGGTTGCGAGATGCGTAAGGCACTAGCAGAGCCGCTTTGCTCGGTGTCAGGCGCGACCACGTACACCTCTCCGATCGCAGAGAGCGCACGATATAACGCTAATAACCCTGGAGCATGTACCCCGTCATCATTACTAATTAAAAACTTCATATTGGCTAAACATACCTAATAGGGTTTGGTGAGTCATAACTTGCACTATTTATTTTTATAAAATAAAGCTATCCTTGCCGCATAAAACCAATAGTTGAATAAAGCAAAGAGTCAAAAAAACAAGCTATTATAATATAAAATGACAAACTAAGGCTTTATCCTTGAGATGTCAAATAGATTGAGCTAGTAAATTTTCAGATATGACAAGTCATGATTTTTGACTGTTATATCAGCTATAATGGTTGTCGCTGTTTTTCACTCTATTAGTGGAATAAAGCTCGATAACGAGTATGTAAGATAACAATAATAAGCTATCGGTTAAGGTTAGGGTAACGTACTTAAATATACTACGGCTATGTTGCTACAAAACGCCTTTAGCTCACAATACATCTACACATCGACTCATATTTTATGTGACTTTTTATGCTTTTACTATTACCATAATACCACTCAATAATGTTAAGCGAGCGTGATACCGGATGACTAATAAATTGATATTTTCTACTCTTTTTGTTGCCAAAAAAATGGCTTCTAAAGTTGGCATTGCCAGTCTCATCATGTCCGCTGCGATGTTGTCTCAAGTTAGCCAAGCAGCAGATAATGTAGCCACTACTATTCCTCTAGATATGTCTGGCATGAGTATTACCAAGCATGAAATTGCGGTTATGCAAGTACTATCAGAGATCTGCCCTTCTATGCTCAATGGTAAGCAAAAACAGCGATTTTATAAGTCTTATAATGTACAGTTACAGGAGCTGATGCCCACCTTAGAAGACCCTAAAGCGGCTATCCAATACCTGTCTACTCAGCAAGACTACCGCCAAATCCTACAAGGTATTCGCAGTTGGACGATGGGTTTTTCAAAAAGCGAAAATAAGGCGCTTTGCCAAGATTTAGCCGATGCCCCTTATTAATGACTTTAACGCAATGATTCTAAGATAAACTTCATTTTGTGCTAGTGACGATTTGTATTTTTAGTAACCCTATTAGTGATTACTAAATTGACGAGTACGAAACGAAAGCTTGCTGGCGCTACCCTCAAACTTTTGAGTGGCGCTGCAAGCTTTTTTTATTTTGTAGCGGACTGATCTTTTTTAGATTAAACACGATAGATAAAAAGTTATTTTTAGCTCAACAAAATATCGACAGTACTTTGACCTCAGTGATTAAACCTTATAAATTTAATCAATACTGCTATCTGCTATTGCTGCTTGTGGGTTTTTAGATTATTCTTGCTAGCGTCAGTCGCTCTCACTGCTACTACTAAGGTAGTTATGGAGCTATGATGGCTCTGATAAGACTTTTTTAGGACTCCCTAGCAATAAGTCAATCCTCTTTGCTTTATCGACCTTATTATGCTGAATTTTGTGTTTTTTATGCTCATTTCATCTTTATGATAAGGGTTCATTTAATGTCTATTGAAAGCAGCCTGCAGAAAGTTGTGCTGTTTTGCTAACGATAGATACTTTTGGTTTTATGATGTGGTGTAACAATTTATGACAGTTAAGCGTGTAAAACAACAGCTTGTACAATTAGTAATCGGTGTCAGTGTTTCGCTTGGGGCAGTAGCCGCCAATGCAGCTATCCAACCACCGACAATGGACAATACAGCCTATGTATTGATGGATTACAATACTGGTGAGATATTGGCGCAGAAAAACGCCAACCAGCCATTGCCACCCGCTTCATTGACCAAAATGATGACCAGTTATATCATTGAGCAGCGTCTGGCTTCAGGCGACTTGAGCAAAGATGAGCAAGTGCTTATGAGCAAAAATGCTTGGTGCCGCGGCAGTAGCAGTCAGTCTTGTATGTATGTGCCGGTGAATCAAAAAGCTAGCGTTATCGATATGCTCCGCGGCATCATCATCCAATCAGGTAATGATGCCTCAAAGGCTATGGCAGAGCACATCGCTGGAAGTGAAGCTTCGTTTGCGATTTTGATGAATGAGCAAGCGCAAAAATTAGGTATGGAAAACACTAACTTTGTGAACTCTACTGGTATGCCAGATGAAGGTCACGAAGCTTCTGCTTTGGACTTAGCTAAGCTTGCCCGCGCTATCATAAAAAACAGCGGTGATTACTATGATATCTACGCTGAAAAAGAGTTTACTTATAATGGCATCACTCAAGGCAACCGTAACGCCCTACTCGCTACAGACTCCACTGTCGATGGCCTAAAAACCGGTCATACCGATGCTGCAGGTTATTGCTTAGTTGCGTCAAGCAATCGTGATGGTATGCGCCTAATCTCGGTGATTATGGGTACAGAAAGTCAACAGGCCCGTGCTGATCAGTCGCGTGAGTTACTCAATTGGGGCTATGGTCACTTTACTACCGTCACCAAAGCTCCTGCTGGTCAATTCGTCAGCAAGATACCTGTTTGGTTCGGTGAAGCAGAAGAAGTCGAATTGGCTATCAGTGATAACCTAAAAATACTAACGACTAAAACGCAAAAAAATAAAATCACTACGGTGGTTGATATTCCAGAAAGTCTAGAAGCGCCTATCACCAAAGGTCAGGAAGTTGGTAAGATGATGGCAGTCATTGAAGGAAAAGCCGTGGCTTCGGTTCCTATTATCGCTACGAATGATGTAGAGCAATCGGGCTTCTTTAGTCGTATGTGGCAGCATGTGGTACGCTGGGCGCAAAACTTGTTCTAGTCAATAACTGCTAATTTTAATCAAACATTCGACTGCGATATTAGAAAACGATAGACGCTATACTGTTATTTTTTAGAGGCTTGTCTTTATAAGCTTGGTCTCTATAAATCAGTATCTAGCATCTTTTTTGATCAGCTTATAAAGTGCTTTACTGTCTTCAGTAGCGGGGTAACAGAAGTCTACCCCCGCAGCTTTCAATGAGTATTCAAAATTATCTAAGATATCTTGCTTATGCGGCGGATACCAATAAATAATCAATACCCGATAGCGATTTTCCTCAGCACGAATCAACCGTGCCATCTGTATAGCTTTTTCTGGCAGCACCTCTTGGGCAATCATTACCATATCAACTTTCATTTTATTGAGTTTTTGTATGACTGATAACTCATGCTGCTTGCCACTGACCACCGCACCAAAACCGCGCAGCTGCTCGGCTAACACACCCATCTCCTCATTATAATAATAAAGGATGCTTAATCCTGCTAATGGCTTTTGCGAATACCGCGACTGACTTTGATAAGCGCTTTGTAAAGGGAGTATAACCGTAAATTGACTGCCTACTTTTGGCTCACTTGCGACGTCAATAGATCCGCCAAGTAGCTGTACAATCTGTGTGAGCACCGGCAAGCCTACGCCTACGCCCTCGTAGTGCCGAGTACGACTAGGATCAACCTGAAAAAATGGCGTAAAAATATCCTCGAAATACTTTTTATCAATACCAATACCCGTATCTTTGACCTTAATCTCCCAGCGAACGCTAGTATTAAAATGCGTCAGCTGCGACTCAACGCTGATCTCTCCACTGTCGGTAAATTTAATAGCGTTTTCAAGCAAAGTTGCTAATATTTGCTTAATTTTATTGGTATCGCCCTCAAGTTTATAATCAATGTGATGAATGCGACTGGTAAGCTCAAGTCCTTTTTGTTTTGCAACTTCCTCAAATTCAGTAAATAAATCTGATAGCAGCTGCAAGGGATTGAACTCACTAACATTGATACTCATCTGACCTTTTTCTATCTTATTGAGCTGGATAATTTGCTCAATCGTCGCCTCCAAATGCTGACTGCCTTTGTGAATAATTGATAAAGTATCTTTTTGCTCTGCACTCGCGTACTGGCTCTCTAATAGCTGTAAGCCACCCGCAATAGCATTCAGCGAGGTTTTAAGTTCATGGGTAATCATGCTTTGAAAATTATTGCGCTGAGTATTGAGAGAAAGGTCTTTATTATGTAACTGCTGCTCAAAAGCCGCTAAAGAATCGAGTTTATTTTTTAGCGCTTTTGAGCGATTAAATAAACTCACTAACGCCAACCTAATATCTCTAGTTTCTTTAAGGCACAAACGTTGCTGGATCACTGGTAGCTGCTCAACGTCCGGGTTACTGACAATGATTTGACACACTTTAGCCAGCTCCGTTACGCTATCAGCTACCCATGTTAAACGGCGCAGTAATAACAACAGACTGATAATCGTCGCTCCAATAATAATAAATAAAAGCCAAGCGTTTTGATACAGCCATTCCATGCGCAATTTATGGATATCTAAAGTGATATTAAGGTAGCCAATCAACACATCCTGCGCCCCCAGAGGATTATTATCTTCTATGCCTGTATTCTCTATTCCATCGTCAGTATTTTCATTGCCGTTTGTGGCTGAGGGTATATAATAGTTGCTCGTGCTCAGGTAGCGACTGGTAACTGGCTCATTAAAGCTAATACTATCGGCAAACCAAGCGTTATACCAATCACGATTTTGCTGTTGGATATCGATTTTATCGAGCGCTAATATGGGTGAGTCAGAAGAATAAAACACTATACTGCTTAGTGCAGGATCGCCGGCTAGTAAGATATCAACTTGCCGTGCCACTAAGCGTGCGCCATCTACTGTTGAGGCACTATTCACGAGTAGCTCTGATAACTGCTGCACTTGCAGACGTTGCTGCTTATAGTGTTGCACAAAGCCATAATAAAAGGACAAAATGCACATCACGATAAAAATCAGCAAAACAGCCTGAAAAACCGCGCGCCGAATAAGGGAAGAAACATTTGCAGAGGAGGGGTTACTCATATTACCCACTTGAGTTAAAAGAGCGTGGAGGTCTAATCGCTGACCATACAGCGCTTAGTTATGACTCTGTTATAACGCTCTATCGTAAAATAAAAAGGCAAGGAATACGCATTACTCCCTGCCTTAACGAACGCTTTTTATTTATCAACACCCTATCGGCAATGATTAACGCTTGTTATGGTTTCTTTTATCGCTTTTTTTGTCGCGCGAGGTGTACTTATGAGCGCGATTACGCTCTCGCTGTTTAAGCTGCTGAGCTTTGGCCTTGGTAGGCGTGTCGCTCTTATTAGCGTAAGGGTTTTCGTTGAGCTTGAAGACAACATTCAATGGGGTCCCTTCAAGCTTAAACACTTGGCGAAACTGGTTTTCTAAATAGCGCTGATAGCTCTTAGATAATGAGCCGGTTTGATTACCATGGATCACAATCACAGGCGGATTATGTCCGCCTATATGAGCATAACGCAGCTTAATACGGCGACCTGACACGGTAGGCGGCGGATTAGCCGCCACAGCATCTTGCAGTATCTGTGTTAAGCGGTTGGTAGACACCTCAAACATGGAGGATTTATAGGCTTTCAAGATAGACGGATAAAGATTGCCAACACCCGTACCATGCAGAGCTGATATCAGATGCACTTTTACATAAGGAATAAAGCTGAAGCGTCGATCCATCTCAATCTTAATATAGTCTTTTTGCTCAACGCTCAAACCATCCCACTTGTTAATCGCTACTACCAACGCGCGTCCAGCATCAAGTGCATAACCAATCATGTGCAAGTCTTGATCGACGATGCCTTCTTGCGCATCAATGACAATCACGGTCACGTTTGAATCTTCGATAGCTTGCAAAGTCTTAATAACTGAGAACTTTTCTACTTTTTCATCGATTCTGCCGCGGCGACGCACGCCAGCAGTATCGATAAGCACATAATTTTTGCCATCGCGCTGATAAGGGATATAAATACTGTCGCGCGTGGTTCCTGGCATATCATAGACCACTACTCTATCCTCACCGAGCAGTCTATTGACTAGCGTGGATTTACCGACATTAGGTCGACCAATAATCGCCAGCTTTAGACCATTTGGCTCTTGTAGGGTTTCTTGCTCTGGCATGTCAGCGGTAATGACCTCTAACAAGTTACCGACTCCGCGTCCGTGACTGGCAGCCATAGGGAAAGGCTCCCCTAAGCCTAAGGCATAAAACTCTGCCGGCGCAGAATCGTGCACGCCATCGACTTTGTTCGCGACCACGTAGACAGGTTTACCTAAGGTATGTAAAAACTTACCAATCTCGGCGTCAGCGCCAATCATGCCCGCTCTAGCATCAACGACAAAAACGATAATATCGGCTTCATGAATAGCGGTATGCGACTGCTCAGACATGTAGTCATCAATGTTGCCACTGCCGTCGTCCGCCTCCCCAATACCGCCAGTATCTACTACAATAAAAGCTTTGTTTTCATACACCGCATCACCGTATTGACGATCACGAGTAAGTCCTGACAAGTCAGCGACCAACGCTTGGCGACTTTTAGTGAACTGGTTAAATAAGGTAGATTTACCTACGTTTGGGCGACCGATTAAAGCCACTACAGGCTTGATGCTCATGGGTTACTCTCGATAATAGTCAGTAGCAGATAATAACAGCAGCAATAGACTACCCACTATCTTAGACTTAAATAAATGATGATAATGATAAATAATATACAATAACTAGATTAAAATTGGCCCTAACGACTCCATCCACCCTGCAAACCACTCAGGATTTGCTGTCATTACTCCGCTGCAGTCCATCAACAGGGCGCAAGAGTACGTCAAATCGCGTCTTTAAACAAGCTTTAATAAAAAGCACTAAACGCTGAACGAGCAGCGTTTATAAGGTACAAGGTTTTATGGCTTAGCTTATATTAGCTCATAGCTACTGAACGAGTCAGCGAAGACTTATCTTGATCTTGGTAGCTGCCATATCGCCACTTGACCCGTTTTACTTTGAATCATTAAGCGCGTGCCATCCACTTGTAAGCTACTTAGCGCGCCTTTAGTCTCAACCCGGCTTACAATAGTACCTGTCGCTGGATCAAACAAATGGACAATGCCATCCAAGTCGCCGACAGCGATGTAATCACCAATCATTACTGGATTGGTAAGCTTGCGATAGGCAAGCTCCTCGCTCTCCCACAATACCTCACCGCTGCGACGATCATAAGCCACTACTTTGCCCTCTAAGCTCGTCGCAATAACCTGCTGACTATTGACCGCAAGTGACTTAAGACTAGCAAGCTCTTTGACAAACATGACCTCTCTAGAAGCCAAATCGATAGCTAATAACTGCCCACTATAGCTGATAGCAAATAGCTGATCATTATCAATGACAGGCTGACCATCGACATCGCTCATACGTTCCACTTCACTGCTACCTGTACCGATACCGATACGGCGCGACCATTTTGGCAAGCCATTATCCAGAGTGATCGCATGCAGACGACCATCAGCAGTAGCGAGTAAAGCAGTTTTATCATCTAATAAGGTTGGCGCAGCAGCACCGCGAACGCTAATGGTAGGAAGTCTAGTCGCAAACTGCCAGACCGATTGACCACTCTGTAGCGACAAACCATGCAGAAAACCATCGTTCGCCGATAAGATAACGCGATTATTGGTAATCAATGCAGTTGTCAACACCGATCCTGACAGCTGTTTTTGCCAGCGTTTTGCACCAGTAGCACTATCGACCGCTATAATCTGGCCACCGCGAGTACTGACAACAGCGGTTTGACTAAATGCATCCAAAGCGACCCCGCCAGTAATCTCTTCACCGACGTTAATCGACCATAAGCGCTGACCGTTACTATTATAGCCCGTTAGATCACCACCACGCCCTGCAACGACTATCTGACCATTTTCATAGCCAACTTGTAGATCTAGCGGGTCTTTTTTGCTAGCGTTCTTGCCTGCATCAACACTGAATACTGGTTGCAAGACGCTGATTGGCTGCGCAATTTGCACTAGCTTGACAGGATCATTGACCACCGGCTTTATACCGCGATTACAGCCCACAGCAGCAGTAGCCATCAAAGCCACTACTGCCATTTGCATAGCAGTCTTTTTTAAGGTACTGCTTTTTATAGTCTGGCTTGCACGAACAGATCGGGTCATTGTATTCTCACTACAAAAAATTAACGGTCAATAAGAAGCTGTAGCTAAAGATAATATCAGTCTTTATTACACAGCCACTACTATAATTAGGGTTAAAACTAAACTTTGTAAACGTCTAAAGCGCAGATAATATAACTTATTTACTGCATCTATTATTCAGGCTCGTTACTATTATTACTCTCATTACTGCTATTAACTTCGTTGTTAGCACTGCCATTGTCAGTCATTACAGCATTATCTACCGTCAATCCTTGCGGTGCCGCTGTCTGCTGAATAAGACTATCTTGAGCTTCAATGGGCTCAGGGTAGATACCTAAGCTCTCCATTTTTAGCGCCAGTACCGCCCGCGCTTCATTACGCTCGCTAATCAGATTCCAGGCATTATTATAAGCTTTAACAGCAGCCTCTTTATTGTTCTGGGCTTGATAAATATCACCTAGTAGCTCTTGTTGGCTCGCTTCAAAGGAGATTGGCACATCGCTTTTCGCTTCAGATAATGCCGCTTCTAAGTCATCAGCCGCTAAGAGCACTTGCGCGTAACGCAGACGCGTAATGGCTTTGAGGCCAGCGTCATCTAAATCAATAGCTAACGCTTGCTTAAGGCTAGCTGTCGCGCCTGCAAAATCGTCATTATCCACTTGCATCCGCGCTTTCATCATCAATGCTTGCCAAGCGTACACTGAATCGCCATGAGCGCCAACTAAACTATCAATATCACTATTGAGCTGATCCCGGCTTTCGCTCAGTGCCGCTAGGGCGTCGTCTTCTAGGTCTGGATTTTGCGCTGCTAAGCTGACTTGCTCATTTAATAGCTGTATATCAGCATATTGATCGGCAGCTACGGTATCCACACGGGCATGATTATTTTGCCAATAAGTCCAACCAAAATAGCCAGCCAACGCCAATAATATAATGGTAACGATATTGCCGCCATACTGTTTTAGCGCCTGCATCGAGTTGTCTGAGTTTGGCGAACTAGGATTCAAAGCCATGGGTATTTACCTGATGAAATTTATAATGAATACTTTATTAGAAGTGGTGTTATATGAATGTCTGAGTGAAGACTACTGGCCCAAAAAGTTGGCGCTATCAGCCAACCAATCTTCAGGAACGCTTTTTTGCTCACCATGGCGCATATCTTTAATACTAATCGTTTGCTGATCGAGCTCTTGCTGCGCAATAATCACCGTTAGCGCGGCACCTGACTTATCGGCTTTTTTCATTTGCGACTTTAAACTTGTGGCGCTAGCCATTTTTACGCGCAGATCTGAGCGAGTATAGCGCAGGTTTTGTGCATAAGCGATACCGGCACTATACACCTCTGGATGCGCTACGACAAAGACATCACAAGCAGAGTCTTCTGCAAAAGGTGCTACCGCTTCTATCAATAACAATAAGCGCTCAAGCCCCATCGCAAAACCAACAGCGGGCTCAGACTTTACCGGCTTACTATCTTGACTATCGCCTTTATTATCCATTGATTTTAACTGACCGATCAAACCATCGTAGCGGCCGCCGGCACAAACCGTAGCTTGGCTGCCAAGTTTGTCGGTTACCCACTCAAAGACTGTTTTGTTATAATAATCAAGACCACGTACTAGATGCGGGTTAATTTCAAAATCAATGCCAAGCTCAGTCAAATACGTTTGTACTTGTTCAAAGTGCGCCACACTCTCCGTACCCAAAAAGTCAGCTAACTTCGGTGCATCGGCCAATAGCGCTTGTGTACTCGCCTCTTTGCTATCCAAAATGCGCAGCGGATTAGTTGTTAAACGGCGTTTGCTGTCTTCATCGAGCTGCTCTTGCTTATTGGTCAAATAACGCACCAGCGCATCGCGATAAGCATGACGCTCCTCGCTCTCGCCTAGACTATTGAGCTGTAAACGCATCTCGTCTTTAAGACCCAGCTCTTGCCACATAAGATGGGTCATCGCAATCAGTTCAGCATCAGCGTCTGGCAAGGCACTACCAAAGCTCTCGACTCCAAGCTGATGAAACTGACGGTAACGCCCCTTTTGCGGACGCTCATAGCGAAACATCGGACCGATATACCAAAGTTTGGGCGTATCGCCGCGCAGTAAATTATGCTCGATAACCGCACGCACCGCTCCGGCAGTGCCTTCAGGGCGCAACGTTAAAGGCGTTGGCGGCTCTGACTTATCGGTAAAACTATACATCTCTTTTTCGACAATATCGGTTGCGCCGCCGATAGCGCGAGCAAATAGATCCGTCTGCTCAACGATAGGTAAGCGGATATTCTCATAGCCATAACGGCTCAGTACGTTTTGTAAAACGGCTTCTAGGCGTAACCACTTTGCCGATTGCTGTGGCAAAATATCATTGAACCCTTTAATAGCTTTAATCATGGTGCGGTTATACCCTTAAACTTTAATACGGTTGTTTTTATTTTTTAAATATAGAATATCAATACTTTTGAGTAGCAGCTCTTTATCAGTCACTGCTTTATAAGTTACTATTTCATAAGTAACTAGCCGACGCGAATAATCTCATTTTCGCGTGACTTAGCGAGCTCTGCCGCGTGGGCACGTACCATATCTTCGATTTCGTCCACTAAGTTATTGGTGTCGATAAGGTGGCTCTTGTCGCCCATGCGGTAGACCAGGGACTTAGGAGCGGCGCCAACGATACCAATATCAGCTTCTTTGGCTTCACCTGGACCATTTACTTTGCAGCCAATCACTGATAGGTTCATTGGTTCGCGAATATCTTCTAGACGCGACTCTAATGCCGTCATCACCTTGATGACATCGAACTCTTGTCGCGAGCAGCTCGGGCAAGCGATGAAATTCACGCCATTGGAGCGAATATTTAGTGATTTTAGAATATCAAAGCCAATTTTGATCTCCTCCTCCGGTTCAGCAGCCAAAGAAATACGGATAGTATCGCCAATACCATCAAGTAACAGCCCGCCCAAAGCAATAGCCGACTTGACCGCACCAGTACGATAGACCCCCGCCTCTGTCACCCCTAAGTGTAGCGGATTATCTATCTGCGCCGATATCAAGCGATAGGCGTCCATCGTCAAAAATACATTGCTGGCTTTGACTGAGACTTTATATTGATCAAAATTGAGACGTTCAAGAATATCGATATGCCGCATAGCAGACTCAAGCATCGCCTCGCCGGTTGGCTCTGTGTACTTACGCTGAATATCCTTTTCTAAGGAGCCGGCATTGACGCCAATGCGAATCGGAATATTATGATGCTTAGCACAAGCCACAACTTCGCGCACCTTGGCATCACTGCCGATATTACCCGGGTTGATACGCAAGCAATCAGCACCGGCTTCAGCTACGGCCAGCGCAATCTTATGATCAAAATGCACATCGGCAATCAGCGGTACGCTGACCTGTTTACGAATCTCGCCAAAGGCTTTGACCGTATCCATCGTAGGAGTAGAAACGCGCATCATATCCGCGCCCGCCTCCACGCAGCGCTCAATCTGTGCCACTGTAGCTGCCACATCACAAGTATCGGTATTGGTCATACTCTGCACACTGATCGGTGCATCGCCGCCAATTGCTACGCTACCGACATGTATTTTTTTGGTAGGGCGGCGATGAATAGGCGTTGACGTTGACATACAAATTCCTTTACTTAAAGTAGATAGAATAAACTTCTAAATATCAGGGACTATACCCTTATGGCGCAAGCTCAAATATAGCGCGATTACCAGTCGCATACTGCTCAAGGGCAATCGCTTGTTGATCGAGCACTAAGCTGGCATTATCGACATCGTCGATCTGAATACTAAACGGCGGCATCCCTATCAAAGTATAATTGCCTCTGGTCTGCTCACCATTCATCAGACTATTGCCTGAAGCATCTGTGATATTGACATCGACGGCATCGGTCAGCTTGACCTCTAAAGTGGCATTGCTTTGGCTATCACCGCCTAGATTAAGCGCTGATCCTGAAGCGCCAACGCCATCGTCCTCAGTCACTATTGCAGCGCCCTGAGCTTGCTCCGTAGCCGTGATGTCATCAGTCACGGGCGCAGCTGTTTCACTATCGCGGCTAGCGTTACTCACCATACGAAACAAAAAGAAAGCCAAAATAATGAGCGCAACAACCCCTATTATCAATAACGGGTTGAAACGAATACGGCTGCTAGTATCGCGCTGTAGCGTCCCCATCGGCTGTAGTAACGATTCGGCGTTGGTAGCTGAGCGGTCTTTTAGCTCATTAGGGTAAGCGGCATCGAAGGCGCTAGCGACCGTATTAGGATCTAAACTTAGATATTTGGCATAGTTAATCGCAAAGCCACGCGCAAATGCAACTTGCGGCAGCTCAGAGAAGTTTTCGTTTTCAAGCGCTTGCAAGTGACGTTTTAAAATAAACAGCTCAGCCGCTGCCGTCTCCAAGCTTATTTGCTGAGTGTTGCGAGCTTGTTGCAGCATGACACCAAATGAGTTTTGCGCATTGAGTTGAGTATTTAGTGATGATTCGGTCATTGCCATGGTGCCTCTGGATTGTTGAGCCAAGTCTTAAGTTGTTTTGCTTCATCGCTTAACGGATAAGCAGATAATAGTTGACGCGATAACTGTTGACGCTGGTTGCTATCACCCTGCGCTTTGGCCAATTTGACCCCTTGCAATAGCAGACGCGGACTGACGCCCTGCCCTTGTACCAGTATTAGCGTCTCATTATACAAGCGCTGAGCTTGCTGAACGCGGTTTTGGGCTAATAATAAATCAACCAGCTCAATATGAGCAACTAAGCTGTTACGGTTGCCATCTAAAGCCCGCAAAAATGCTTTTGCCGCGGCAGCACTATCGTTGAGCTGTAAATAAGTGCGTCCTAAGTTCTCTAGAGCGCTAATACGGCCTTCATAACCTAGTGCAGAGCCTGCAATTTCAAACTGCTGAGCCGCCTCGCTATAGCGCTTCATCTGCGAGAGATAAACTCCGTAATTATTACGGGCTTGTTCAAAATCTGCGTCAAGGGCAATCGCTTTTTTGAAGTATTCATCCGCCTTTTCAAGGTTAAGACGGCTACCTTCTTGCTGTAATAAAACGCCCATCATATCATAGGCTGGCGCGTATCGGCTATTGGCAGCAAAAGCTTTTTCGAGTTGGCGCTGGGCAGCATCTAGCTCGTTTTTATGGATATATTGGGCAGCAAGTGAGGTACGAACGCGGGCAATCTCTTGTTTATCAAGGTTTTTGTTATTACTTGTTGGCGCTGAACCTTGATAACGGGTACTGCCTGACAAATCGGGAGAGGTTGTACTTTGACAAGCGCTTAGCAGCATCGCTAATAAGGCACTAATTATTATTCCGCGTCCTTTAGATAGCGATCTCGATAGTATGTGTGGTTCGACTTTCATGGACAAACACCGTGGTTGACTAACATCCGCATCACTCATAGCACCTAAATCCTTGGTCTTACTAGCAATTATTAACACCTTTATACCTTGTTACCTTGTTACTTTAAAAAAATAATAAGTACTAAGGTATCGAATCTATACGACTTTATACCGATAAAAACCGTTAGTCTACCTCTTATCTACCTTAACGACTCAATAATCATTCACACTATTTGTTAAGGTTTATTGCACTATCATTGCTCTGTTATTGCCCTATCACTATATTGAGGTTTGTCTAAGCCTTAGCATCGCGCTTCGAGCGGCTGTCTTTAATAGTAACAGCTTGCGCGCTTCTGTCTTTGATGCTTTGCTGCCACTTCTCTGAACGGCGCGTACGGTCAGCGACCTGCCCAACTAGCTGACCACAAGCGGCATCGATATCATCACCACGAGTTTGGCGAATCGTACAAACAAAACCCGCTTGGCTGAGAATATCACTAAAAGCATGAATACGGTTATTACTCGATTTACCATAATCGGCATGCGGAAACGGATTAAAGGGTATTAAGTTGATCTTGCTTGGTAAATCCCCTAATAGCGCTACTAGCTGCCGAGCATGTACATCGCTATCATTGACACCATCTAGCATCACATACTCGATAGTGACGTGTTTTTTGTGGCGCGGATTGGCGTCGAACACATAGTTGCGAGCGGCGGCCATTAGCTCTGCTAGCGGATACTTCTTATTGATAGGTACTAGCTCATTACGTAGCTCATCGTTAGGCGCATGTAAAGAGATGGCTAAAGCAACATCGATATCCTGTGCCAGCTGATACATTTTAGGTACTACACCAGAGGTAGACAGCGTCACCCGGCGCTTCGACAAACCATAAGCATGATCGCTGAGCATCAGCTGCATAGCGCTGACGACAGGCTTATAATTGAGTAACGGCTCACCCATGCCCATCATCACCACGTTAGTGACTTTGTTTTCCCAAAGGCTAGGATCAACGTGCTCTAAGCTGTCATTCTCATCGCTCATATAAGAGGCATTAGCGACCCACAGCTGACCCAAGATCTCAGCAGCAGTTAAATCGCGCTCAAAGCCTTGCTTACCGGTACTACAAAAGCTGCAATCGAGCGCGCAGCCCACTTGTGATGAGATACACAAAGTCTTACGTCCATCGACTTTACTATCATCAGCGGGTATTAACACTGTCTCAACGAGTGAGCCGCCGGTGACTTCAAACACCCATTTACGGGTGCCATCATCGCTATATTGACGGTGAATAACCTTAGGCGCAGTCACGCAGGCATGCTGCGCTAACTTCTCGCGCAGCGACTTACTCAAATTAGTCATCTGCTCAAAATCGGTGACGCCGTGTTGATATATCCACTTAATCACTTGGGTGGCGCGAAAAGGCTTCTCACCGATACTCTTAAAATAATTGGCAAGCTGATCTTGCGACAGCCCTAAGAGGTTAGTCTTACTCTGAGTGTCAGCTGACGGCGTGGAAGTGTGTACCATGGACATAATAAATACCTTTTTGCCTGAGCTAAAAAGCTTGGGCAATATTGTGGAGCATGAGCAATCCGTTATGAGCGCTGTTCAATGGAATGCTACCAATAAACAATACTGATAAAGGATTGCTAACGCTATTAACCTTATATTTTTAAAGCCAGATGTTTTAAGCTGCAATAACACAATTATAAAGCAATAATGAATATTAGGGCAATTACTGGCTATTTCAATATAAGACAAGAAGCTTTATATTAATCAGTCTAGAGTAGAAACGGCCTACACCCCATAGAGTATAAGCCGTTTTGCGTTAATAATAATCAAGCTATTGAGGTCTAATTTTGAGTCTTTGACTACTAGTCTCCCAACAGCAAAGATTAATAGCAACGCTTATATACTGATAAATACTAAGCCGTTTAGGTAGTATTAACGAGTACGAGCACAAACTTCATTATCATTGAAGAAGTAGCTGATTTCGCGCTCAGCTGATTCCGCAGAATCTGAACCATGAACGGCGTTTTCATCAATACTGCTAGCAAAATCTGCACGGATAGTGCCTTCAGCCGCTTCTTTAGGGTTAGTAGCACCCATGATTTCGCGATGCTTAGCGATAGCGTTTTCGCCTTCTAGTACTGATACTAATACTGGGCCTGAGGTCATGAATGACTTTAGATCGTTATAGAATGGACGCTCAGCGTGTTCAGCGTAAAAGCCGCCCGCTTTTTCGTCATCAAGTTGCATCATTTTAGCGGCAACGATTTTTAGACCAGCTTGCTCAAAGCGATCATAGATAGCGCCGATATGATTGCCAGCGACTGCGTCAGGTTTGATAATAGATAGAGTACGTTCGTTAGCCATGAAAAGCTCCTATAAAATGGATTAAGTTAGCCGTAAAAATAAATGGGTAAGTTATCTGTGATCATCACACTCAATCAGCTAAATAAACCGATGGACTGATGCGTTATCAATGCGAGCGCATTGTCCTCAGTGGAAGATTGCTGCCTATTATAATGATTAACACTACAAATGATAGGGTTAATTTATGATTGTGTCTTACTAAACCGTAAATATCTTTAGTTATAGTCATTCAGCGATTATGACTAGAGCGTGTTGAACTCCCTATCATCTATAGACAGGTTTTAAATACAAAAATCCCAATGTCTAGTATGATTTAGACACTGGGACTTCGTTATCTATTTAGCATTTTTATAGACTAAGCATCATACGGATCACGTAGGACAATAGTCTCTTCGCGGTCAGGGCCGGTTGAGATGATATCGACTGGGCAATTTATGAGCTGCTCGATGCGTTTGATATATATCTTGGCATTTTCTGGTAGATCCTCATAGTTAGTGATACCTACGGTCGACTCGCTCCAGCCTTGTAGAGTTTCATATTTAGGCGTAACCGACTCATAGAACTCGGCATCATGGGCGCCTGCACATTCAGTCTCAGGCAAGTTATAGCCGACACCGATCAGTAGCTCTTCTAAACCATCTAAAACATCAAGCTTAGTCAAGCAAATGCCTGACAGCGAGTTCAGTACTACTGCACGGCGTAGCGCCTCAGCATCAAACCAACCACAACGGCGTGCACGGCCAGTGGTCGCGCCAAACTCATGGCCGACTTTGGCCAAATGCGCCCCAACATCATCGAATAGCTCGGTTGGGAATGGACCGCTACCAACACGCGTGGTATAAGCTTTAGTGATACCCAACACATAGTCCAAATATAATGGACCGATACCCGTACCGGTGGAGACGCCGCCTGCAGTCACGCTTGAGCTGGTCACAAATGGATAAGTGCCGTGATCGATATCAAGCAAAGTGCCTTGGGCACCCTCGAACATTAAGTTCTTGCCCGCTAGACGCAGCTGGTTAAGATCTTCGGTCACATCAGTAACCATACCTTTGATCTCTTCGCGCCATTCTTGGCACAGCTTAAAGGTTTCATCAAAATCAATAGCTTCGACTTTATAGTACTGCGTCAACTGGAAGTTATGATATTCGATAAGATTACGTAGTTTTTCTTCTAAGTCATCGCGGAATAAGTCAGCAAGCTTAATCGCTCGGCGTGCGACTTTGTCCTCGTATGCAGGACCGATGCCGCGGCCAGTAGTACCGATTTTACCAGAGCCGCGTTTGGCTTCACGCGCTTGGTCAAGCGCCACATGATACGGCATGATAAGCGGACAATTCGGTGAGATACGTAGGCGCTCGCGTACTGGCACATCGTTATCCTCTAGCTCTTTCATCTCTTTGAGCAGAGCGTCAGGAGCCAAGACCACACCGTTACCGATGAAGCAAGTGACATCGTCACGCAAAATACCTGAAGGAATGAGATGCAGTACGGTAGTTTTGCCATCGACGACTAGCGTATGCCCTGCGTTGTGACCACCTTGAAAACGCGCCACCGCTGAGGCTTTTTCGGTAAGCAAGTCGACGATTTTGCCTTTACCTTCATCGCCCCATTGGCTCCCTAAAACTACGACATTCTTACCCATGATAGATCCTTACAGTAATGTATTTGAGTAGGTTAATAAACGACTATTAAATTAAAAAGCTAAGCTTAACATCAGACTTAGCTATGGATTAAATCAGATATTTAGATAAAGATTAGAGCGCGTTGCCCTACCACTATATGCGTTGCCCTACCAATATATGTTGGTACTATATAGTAGTTAATTGATATTAGTTAATTGCCAGTGCTCATCGACTAGGCTTAAACGATGGGTGACATCCGCTGGATAGTCGTCTTTGCTTAAGGGCACTATTACCCGGTACCCTTGCTGACGCCATTTTTCGATTTGCTGCTGTAACGCTTGCTTGCACGCACTATCGGCCTCAGTCATATCGGTATAATCAACAATGACTACCGCTGGCGCTTCAAGCTCAATATGTGCCAGTAATCGACTAACATCCATACTAAAACCAGTCGCGGCTCGCGGCGCTTGAGCATCAGTCAATTGACTGTCCTGACTTTGCATCCCATCGAAGCGTCCACCGCGTACTAATGGCTGAGTCTCACTATTGATATAGCCGTTGAAGACAATACCCGTATGGTAATGATAGCCTGATAGCTCAGTGACATCGATACTCACTTCACAGTGCCATTGCTGCTGCAGATGAACGGTCAAGCGCTGTAATTCGTCGACTGCTTGCGCGATTTCGCTATCTTGCTTAGCAGTAGCAGATAGCTTCGTTAGCAACCCGGTCATATCATGACCAAAACGCGCCAACGCATAAAAATCGTTCCCCATCGGCAGGGCTTTACTTATTCGTTTAAGCTCTGGTAGGTTTTTATTGGCGTACAGCGTCATCAGCTGATCGGTGTCACTGGCAGACAACTGTGCCAGCTCAGCTAAGCGTTTGAATATCGCCACGTGACCTAAGTCGATATGAAGACTCGCTTTTAGATTCAGGCCATTGACCATAGTAAATAATACATCTATCAGCTCAATGTCGGCCTTTAAATCATCACAGCCAAAAATCTCAGCACCCAATTGCAGCGGTGTGCGTGAGCCAAATAATCCTGACGGTAGCGTATGAATGACATGGCCCACATAACAATAGCGCGCTATACCCTTACCATGATGTGCGTCAATACGCAGAATTTGCGGCGTGATATCGGCCCGCAGACCCATCAATCGGCCCGTCAGCTGATCGATAATCTTGAACGTTTGACGCTTAAGATCTTCTGAGGCTTCACTCAATAATGACTCAGTATATTCGATCAACGGAGGGCTGACTGGCTGATAACCATGAGTAATCAACTGCTGGATGAGCTGATAACGCAGGACTTCCTGCTTTTGGGCAGCAGAAAAAAGCACATCACCAACCCCATCAGGTAGCAGCCAATTATTAGCCACTTCGGCGGCATGATTACTCAAGTAAGAAAGGCCGTTGCTAGCCCCTGTAGGTGCCGTGTGGGTACTCTGCTGAGTCGCCGAAGAGGAGTGAGCAAAGCTAGTAGAATCAGAACTGACAGACACAATGAATCCTTGTTTGGCTTATCACGCAAACGCGATATGATAAGTTTATGAGCGGTTTGTATTTTTAGCACGCACTATCACTGACCCAATTCGTATAAAGCAACTAGGTCATCTCAATACCAAATCATTTTCAGTTTAGGTTATTTAAAATCTAGATCGTTATATATTAGACCGATTTAAGTATAGTCGTTTTTAATTATGATAATGAATAGATGAGGATGATAAAAGCTATCGCTATGCTCTTCAAACATTTGACATACTATATTAGACATATAACATAAAGCGTTTGAACACACTCACGCGAAATGCTCACAGCACTTGAGGATTTAGTTTAGCATAGCCGTTGAGATTCGACTAGTCACAATTCTCTTTAATCATCTATCACTTTTTAACTGATATAGAGATAAGCCGTTGAGAATAGCGACGGATACCCGTTGTGTGCTGATAGCGTAGTAAGACCGCGATAATCAATCACTAATAATAGAGCGGTTTTTGGTTTATTGACTTATCCCTACGCCCTAGACCCGTGTTACACTAACCCATATTTTTTTTGGAATTTTTATGTCCACAGATTACCATCCAAACCCCGACATCAATCAAACCAATGTACTAGGCACCGCGCTTGCTAGCTGCTGCTTTGATCCTATCACAGGGTATTATCGTAACGGTTTTTGTCATACTGGCAACCAAGACGTTGGCCAACATACTGTCTGCGCTAAAATGACCAGTGAATTTTTGAACTTTTCGTCTAGCCGCGGTAATGATCTGATCACGCCTTTACCTGAGTATAATTTTGCCGGTCTAAAGCCCGGTGACTATTGGTGTATTTGTGCGCTGCGCTGGGTCGAAGCATTAGACTTTGACATAGCGCCGCCTATCAAGCTCGAAGCTTGCCATGAGAGCTTACTGACGCTCGTCGATATTGACACCTTAAAGCGTTATGCTTTATAAACTGCCGCTTGATATTTAATACTTGATAGGTGATATTCGACATCTCGTTATTTTTAGAGCAAGCACTTTCTAAAATGCGGCAGGTCTTATGTTATAGCGATACCTTTAGATAAATAAAGGTTTTATTTTAAAGACTTAACTTTAACGACTAAGGCTTTAACGACGAGGAAGAGCGTCTATGCACCGTGATGATGAGCCGTCAGCCCAGACGATACGTATCGCCCCTGATTCCAATATCGAACGTATCTACTCTAACAGCGTTGAGGCGCCGCTAAACTTAGTCGATTACGATAGTTATATTTATGGTGATGCGGACGCGACGGCAGAAGATACGCTTGAGACCATGACCGTCTATGACCCGGACTCAGAACGCTATGAGGATATCGTCGTCTCAAGCGACGCTGAAGTGGTCAACTGCTACTCTTACTCGCGTAAGACCGGTAAACAAATCAGCCAGTTGGCGCTCAGCGACGTAAGTAAAGCCTTGACCAATAATAATCAATTTATTTGGCTAGGACTTTATGAGCCAAGCTTACAGACCATCGCCGAAGTACAAAATGCTTTTGATCTGCATGAGCTGGCTATAGAAGACGCTTTTGCTGATAATCAACGTGCCAAAGTTGAAGCCTATAATAACAATACGATATTCTTAGTCGTTCGAACTGCCAAGCTCGAAGACAATTATATTCGCTATGGCACGACCGCAATATTTATGGGTAAGAACTACCTGATCACTATCCGTACTGGCCCCTCAAACGCCTATGCACCAGTACGTGAACATTGTCATCTGCGCCCCGAAAAATTAAGAATGGGGCCTATCTTTATCTTGCATGCTGTTCTTGATTTTATTGTTGATAATTATCTACCAATCACCGATAGACTGGGTAGCTATTTACGCGAGCAAGAGCGCAATATCTTTACCTATGAATTCAATAAAGACACCCTAAAGAATCTCTATGAGATTAAGTCACAACTGGTACACATGCGCGCGGTGATACTGCCGGTACAAGATATCTGCAACTTCTTTATTAATCATCAAAAAAGCGATTTAGTGCCTGCTTTCCCTAATGCCGCTAAGCCTTATTTTCGCGATATAAACGACCATCTGCTGCGCTCATTAGATGCGGTCAACGGTCTTAATGAGATGCTAAGCTTAGCTATGGACACTTATATGGCTATGGTCAATATGGGGCAGAATGAGGTGGTACGTAAGCTTGCCGCTTGGGCAGGTATATTGGCAGTGCCGACTGCTGTCGCCGGTCTCTATGGCATGAACTTCGATTTTATGCCTGAGCTGCATTGGGAGTACTCTTATTTTGTTATTTTATTTTTGATCGCTGCGACTTGTAGCTACTTATACTATAAGTTTAAAAAAGTGAAATGGCTCTAATTAGCAATAGCCTAATTATGAATAAAACGTTTTAAGCTAAAAAAAAGAGCTCATCAATGAGCTCTTTTTTATCTATTTGAAGTTATTTCAGATAAAAGAACCTGACTCACAACCAAACTTACTACCGGCGTTTTCTGATATTAAAGCTGGGCAGATGGTGCTCAGTATTAGGGCTTTGGTGATCGTCGTAATAGTCTTCAGGACGACCGAACATTTTTGCCGTCCAAGTCAGAATCACAATAGAGAAGCTCAATATCATCACCGCTACCGAAATAGTCGCTAATAGCCAGAGGTGATAATACTCTGATACCGCCTGCACATCGACGACTAAATGCCGTGATAAAGCAGTAATCGCAATGAATATCAAAAACTGCACGGGCAAACGGTGGGTTTTAAAATAAATGCCGATCATCGCAAGCAACTCAAGATAAATGAACAGTAATAAAATATCTTTTAAGTCTGCTGAGCCTTTTTGGAAAATATAAAAAAACTCTTTGCCCGCTGTCCACACCACCACTAAGCTGATAAAAAACAAAATTACATAGTGGCAAATATCGACAAAGTCGCGACCGAGGTATTGTAAGCGCTCATAAATACTGACTTCGCTCTTGGAGTGCTGCGCCCTGTCAATACGGCTCGTCTCAATGCTATCTTGCTTGACGTTATTACTTTTATCAACTTTATGTATGCTAGCTTCACTGGTGCCAGATTCATTAATACCAGGTTTATTACTATTAGTTTCGTTTGTAGACTTCGATGACTTATCTGATAACGTAGTCATCAGCCTGTCGCACCAGTTGTTAGATCTGCATCTAATCTAGCTGACTTTTCCGCGGCTTCAACCGTTTGGCGAATCAAGGTATTGATAGTCATCGGCCCGACCCCGCCTGGCACTGGGGTATAAGCACTAGCAATATCAGCCACACCGCTCATCTCAATATCACCAACGCCGCCGTTATCTGTAGGATGGAAGCCGGCATCCACCACTACCGCGCCGGGTTTAACCCAAGCCGCTTTGATCAGCTCAGGTACGCCGACAGCACCAACGATAATATCTGCACGCTCAACATGAGCTTGCAAATCTTCGGTTCTTGAATGGCAGATCGTCACGGTGCAGTTGGCATTTAATAGCATCATCGCCATGGGCTTACCTAAGATCGGACTACGCCCGACTACCACCGCCTGCTTACCCGATAGCTCGATATCGTAGTGCGCTAGCAGATGCATGATACCCTGCGGCGTACAAGAGCCGTAAGCTGACTCTCCCATACTCATACGACCAAAACCTAAGCAAGTGACGCCATCGACATCTTTTGCCAAGTCAATTTGCTCAAAACAAGCGCGCTCATCGATATGATCAGGCACAGGGTGCTGCAATAAAATGCCGTGCACATCTGGATTATTATTAAGCTCGTCAATTTTTGCTTTGAGCTGCTCGGTGGTGGTTTCAGAAGGCAACTCGACCTTAATAGAGTCCATACCGACGCGCTTGCAAGCATTGCCTTTCATACGCACATAGGTCGCAGAAGCAGGATCAGCACCGACCAATATCGTCGCAAGGCTTGGGGTACGTCCCGTCTTCTCTTTAAGCGTAGCCACACGCTGGCTCAGTGAGTGCTCTATCTGTTTAGCGAGCGCTTTGCCATCTAACAGCGTGACAGATTTTTGCTCAGTTGATGGTTCAGTAGTGTTTGACGCGCTTGACATGATAACTCCAAAATTTTGGCGATGAACAGAAAGGAAACCCGTGTAATTCACGCGTGATATTGTACCTCTGTTACCGGTAAAAACCTACCCACTTACGTCTATTAAAACATTCTTCCTGAGCTTAGTTGTTCTTTATATCAAAGCTTATTAGATCTTTTTTATCACTTATTTCGTTGCTATTCATAATATACGTAACAACACTTGTATTAGACCTTACAGTAAGATCTAGGCTGGAGATTATTAGGTATTTGTAAATAAAAACAACTTAAAGCTAACTGGACGGTCAATAGATTTGAAGTTACATCTGTGTTAGGTTATTGACACAAAAATTAAATACTAAGGGGATTTACTTTAGTATTCGCTTTATTTTGATTCCTAATTATAGATATAGTGAGGTGCAAATTTGCAAAACGAGTCACTGTTTCAATTCTCGGCGCTAACCGTTATTTTACTGTTAGTTGCTTTTTATGGGGGTACTTACTTACTCTCTTTACTGATTAAAAAGGACAAAGAATCGACCAGTGGTTTTATGGTCGCAGGACACGGTGTTGGCTTCGGTATGGGCGCCGCTAGTATGACCGCTACTTGGATTTGGGCGGCTTCCTTCTATGCAGCGGCTACCTCCGGTTATAAATACGGTGTGTCCGGTCCGATTCATTACGGCTTTTGGGGCGCATTGATGATTTTATTCATCTACCCGTTCGGTATGCGCTTTCGCGAATTGGCCCCCAACGGTCATACTTTAGGCGAGCTTATCCACGCCCGCCACGGCTCATCAAGCCAATTGATTTTAGCCATATCTAATCTTATGGGCAGCTTAATTAGCTTGATGGTCAACTTCACTGCTGCTGGTGCGCTAGTGTCAGTATTATCACCCTTATCCTTTCAGACTGGTGTACTCATCGCCGGTATCGGCGTCTTAAGTTATACTTTGACTTCAGGCTTTAGAGCTTCAGTCTTTACCGATTTTGCTCAGCTGGTGGCTTTAATGGCTATCGGTGTGGTGATCATTCCTGCCGTGCTATTCTCCATGGGCGGTCCTACCGTCATGGTAGAAGGATTATCTAATCTAACTCTTGAGCAGCAAGACTTCTTCTCATCAGAAGCCTTCTTAATGCAAGGAGCGCCTTTCTTTGTCGCGGTACTAGCTTATGCGATTGGTAATCAAACGATTACCCAAAGGCTGTTTGCTATTGATCAAGACAAAATTAAAGCTACCTTTGTCACCGCTACTGTCGGTTACGCAGGCATCGTTATCGGTCTAGGTATGATAGGTCTGATGGCGCTGACTATAGGTATTGAGCCGCTAAATGGCGATATGAATAACCTGATTCCACAAATGGTTAGCACCTATTTACATCCTATATTTATTGCGCTGTTCTTTATTCTAGTTATCGGCTCATTATCTTCGACGGCGGATTCTGATTTGTCCGCACTATCGACGATTATGATGGCGGATGTCTACGGCAAAAATATCGCCAAAAAAGGCAATGTCAAACCAAAAACGATGATGCTTGTGGGCCGTGGTACGATGATCGTCGCCACTGCTGCTGGTCTAATATTTGCCAGCTTCAAACTCGACATCTTAGTGATGCTAGTATTCGTTGGCGCGTTATGGGGCGCGGTCGTCTTCCCCGTTATCGCTAGTGTGTTTTGGAACCGCGTCACCAATGTTGCGTTTACCTCTGCGGTCATTGTCGCGTTGATATTCTTCTGTATCGCCCGTTTTGAGTTGATCCCGATTACCGGTATCACTGCCCTCTTCTTTGAGGTCATGGCGAGCGTTGGCGCAGCTGTGGTTATTGGGCTTATGGTCTTTGGTTTCTTAGGACGTAAAGCGGGTATGGGCGCGGCTGTGATAACGCTTATATTGATGTTGATATTTGCAACGGGTTTCTTACGCGATTACATGGTGTTAGTCGCCTCTTTAACCGCTTATGGTGTTAGTACTATCGTCTGTACACTCGTGAGCTTAATGGGTAATGAGCGCTTTGATTTTGATTTAATCAAACAACGCGTTGGCGACTATGATAAAAAAGCTAAGGTAACTCCTACTCCCAAGCGTTAAGATAAAGTTGGTTGACACGGATGAAAGTCAGCCAACCTTTGCTAAATACAGTAGTGAGCCTATAGCCGCTAACAAGTACTTATTTAGTGGCTATTGCTCAGACCCTATTAAACAGCCATAAAAAGGAGACAATATGGATAACACTTTTATTTACGGCCTGTATATCTTGATCTGGCCTGCTATTACTTTAGCGGTGCTAGTCTTGATTTGCACCGCAACCTATCGCGATATTCAAAAAGCCAAACGCAACAATAAAGATATCGTCTAACTTGCTCCATTAAAGTAAGCTAACTGCTTGTATTAGCTCTATTAATTAATATTTGTAGGAGTCCGACGATAAATAAGCAAAGTTTAACCAAAAAATAGCTTGTATTTTGAATTAATTTTGCTAATATAGTGACCCTTGGCTGGATAGCACAGTGGTTATGCAGCGGATTGCAAATCCGTAGACGCCGGTTCGATTCCGACTCCAGCCTCCAATTATATCGCTCAACTATTCAAGTTTTTATTGATAGTTTTATATATAAAAATTATCTCAATTTTGACTTGCATTATTGAGATAACGGCTTATAATAGCGAGCACTTATCTAGTAACTAGACAGTCTATCAGCTAGTTGATCAATTAGATAAAATAAGTTTTGCCCGGGTGGTGAAATTGGTAGACACAAGGGATTTAAAATCCCTCGCTAGAAATAGCGTGCCGGTTCAAGTCCGGCTCCGGGTACCATTATAGTAGTAGAAAAAACCGCAAATCATGACGATTTGCGGTTTTTTTTGTTGTTAATATTCTGTACTTTCCTACTTTATTTACCTCAATCTATGCACTAATAAGTATACTTAATTTTTAATGATGACTCTTTGCATAGAATAAGCGGTTATATTTACTAAACACCTTACTCAATGTTTCTATATAAAAAAATTATTGAACGCCATCTGCCGGTGTTTGATCTAGGTTTGAATTGTTCTCATTAATATAGACCGTATCATCAACTTCTTGCCCACCTTCTGTACTAGAATAATATGATGTCCCTCCTTCATCTTCTGCATCCTCAGTAGAATTGTTTGTGTTACCTTCCATACCCTCTTCGGTTTGTCCAGCGGTTATGTCGCTAGACTCTGCATTTACAGGCGTTACTTCGCTAGACTCTATCTGATTAGTATCAGTACTTTCTTCTGTTTCAGTACTGCAGCCACTTAGGGCAAGAACACTTGCTAATAAGGTCATCTTTAGCTTATTTTGAAATAATTGATCCAATAGTAAATTTTTCATAAGGGTACCTTCTTTATAGGCAAGATAAGATATCAACAATACTCATAGATTCAAGATCAAGTTGAATGTACTTTTAATTTTAATAATAAATACTTTAACTAGTAGGAGGGTTTTGTTTGCTTTCATTAACGGTTTGCTAATGTTTTGGCGCTGCAAGTGACAAATGCAACTATATATGCTTCAGAGAACTATAGACTTGTTGAGTATGGAAGTATTTGCAGGGTTTTACCAGTTAAAACTAATGTACTGCTTAGATGCTAGCAATCAAGCCCACAGCCCTTGAACATGAAGAGCCCTTGTGCCAATAGTGGGGTAATCTGAAAAGCTCAGCTGATAACCGCCGCTAGTGTTTGGTTGAATCTCACAAGTCGCTCCTAATGGGAAGCTCGCTTTTTGCGCGATATGCCCAAAGCGCATACCACTATAAATAGGTAGCCTTGTCAATTTGTGCAACTGACGAACGACAGTAGCAACATCATAACGCTTATCGTAGCTATCCTCGCCAGTTCCAGAAAATGCACCGAATACAATAGCTTGTTGGTTTTTGAATACGCCCGCTAGATATAGTTCATATAGCATGCGCTCGATACGATAAGTCTGCTCGCCGACATCTTCTAAGAATATAATACCGCCATCGATACGCGGTAGATACTCGCTTCCTGTCAGTGCCGATACCACACTGAGATTGCCGCCCCAAATCGTGCCTGTTATTGAGCGGCTGTCATTAGTTGCCAAAATAGCCGGCAGCTTTGGGCTAGTAAGCTCGGCGTTATTGACTTCGATAGTGAGCTTAGGATTAGTTAAAGCTTCTACAAATTGCTGACAACTGATCCGATCAGGCGCGGTTTTACCAAACTCGCTATAGAGCATAGGGCCAGCTAGCGAGCTCATGTTACTTTTGGCGAGCAGCGCACACTGAATAGCGGTGACGTCACTGAATCCGGTCAAAATAGTGCCGCGCTCCTGCATTAGACGACCTAGCGTTGCCCAATCAACCATCGGTAATAGACGAGAGGCGCCATAACCACCGCGCACGCCAAGCAATAAATTGGGTGCGCTAATCGCTCCAGTCGCGATGTTCTGCAAGTCACTGGCACGCTGCGAATCAGTGCCAGCGAAGCGTAGATACTGACGGCTGACGATCTCAGGGTTTTGCACTTGCAAGCCAGCACAGGCCACGCGCTGCAACGCCAACTGGTTGCGAGCGTCACGACTGCCGACGTTGGAGCTTGCAAATAACCGCGTTTCAATGGTCGGTTTAATACACTGGCTTATCTGAGCGACCTGCCAAGAATGCGCCTCAGACCCAGATAACGCCGTCGGTAGCTCATCTTTTGTGAGCGCGGTAAGGCTATCAACCGTCAATAACTCATCATTTGCCATAGCATTAACCACACTTTGGCTCGCTAATAAACTGGCACTTACCCCTACGCCCATATGACGCAAAAACTGCCGACGGTTGATCTTAGATACTATTTTAGTCATCACTATCCTGCAAACTGTAATCAGACTTAATAAAACGATACATAATACCCTATCTAGTCATTTGGTGCTCAAGCTTACCCTTGCTATAGTAACTATCAGCTAGTAACCATCAATTAGTAAGAATAATGACAATCGACAACCAATAAAAAACAAGGATTTTATTTATGAGTGATAAAAATAAAGAAAAAGATGAGAAAGGACTGCTAGAGAGCATCAAGCTGATTGTCAGTAAAGAAGATAAAATAAAGGACCAAGTCGAAAGCGATCGCGGACTTGAACGTTACGCCAAAGATTTACTGCTGCTTATGAGCTTAGTCAAAGACTATTATCAGGGGAACTACCGTAATATTCCTTACAAAACTATTTCAGCGGCAGTGGTTGGGCTTCTTTATGTCCTCAACCCTATTGATATTATCCCAGATTTCATCCCTTTTATCGGTCATATCGATGACGCCTTAGTGTTAGGGTTTTGTTTAAAGCTGATGGAAAAAGACTTATTAAAATATAAAAAATGGAAAAAAGAGCGGTCAGCACCTGATGATAAAGATGCTGATCAAGACACCGCCAATAGAAAAGACAAAGAAATTAAAGCGAAAGATAAAGAAAATAAGAAGGATAAGAAATCAGCTGAAAAAGATAAGGATGGCGATACTGATAAAAAGTCATAAGCTGATTAACTATTAGTCTCTTAATGTTATTTACCCCTGCATGATAAAACCACGGTCAACGAGGCATTCTCGTTGACCGTGGTTTCGTTTGTCTATTCACTATTATTCTAGCGGCAGTTACCCTAGTAGCAATCAGTCAGGCACATCATAGTTGGACTTTTCTGGATTGAGCCCAAAAGAGAACACAAAGGTCGCAACGAGGCTATTAACGATGATAAAAGGCAGGTCAATATGGATATGACCTAGCATGTAACGGCCAATCAACCAAGATACGATCAGCATAATGATAAAAAACCCACCCATATACCCTAAGATAGCGGGATGCTTTAGATTGTAAGGCTGCTCTGGTGCTTCTTTATCTAAGACTTTAGTGCGAATCATCCAACCTGCGGCATAAGAGAGACCGCCTAACACTACATAACTCAAAAAATTCATAATATCTGACTCAATTCTTGACCATTTACTTATTGGATGTTGTTATCGGCAATACAAAAGGTATTGGCAGCGCTATCGACACTATTATCAGTACTGGCACTGGCACTGGCACTGGCACTGGCACTGGCACTGGCACTGGCATAAAGACTAAATACTTTCATTGACATTATCAATGACGATATTGGCATGCGGATTAGCTAAAATATCGGTATTGACCTCATCGCACTCTACGCGGTAGATGGTATTAGCGCCGCGGTAAATATAAGACAAATACTCACTATCGAGTAAAGGGTCAATATTGGCATAAGCAGGTTTAACATGTGCTAACACCAGCACTCTATCAGGGCGCGCGATGACCGCATCGACATTATCGGGATCAATCGAGAAGAATTTAGGAATCTCTTCGTGATTCACCACTTCTAATATTTCAGGATCATCCCAGACTCGCCCGCTACTGGCAGGCTCTTTCATTTGCATAATCCACTCGTCGGCCTGTTCGCTGACCTTTATTTGTGCCGGCTCGTCAAAGCTTACGGTATAACATCCTGCGAATATAGAAACATCTGGCTGAGATACTGTAGACTCAACGCTTGTAGCTTTAGGATCAGTCTCACTACAGCCTGCTAGCCATAATACGCTACAGACAGTTATACTAGCGAGCAAGGTCGTAAAAGGTTTGCCAATAACATCTGCGCCTTTAGCCATCGTCAAGTCTTCCTAAGTTTGGGTTTTGGGTTGGGATTTAATGTTAGCCGTTATCATTCTAACAGAAAATGTGAGCGCTGCTTTTTGGATCTGTGAGGATAGCGTTTTGTGTCTCCAGTCGCCTTATCGGTTATAGATTTGCTATAATCAAACTCTCTATTTTAGCTCTTATCCAACCGCCGAGTTTTTATGTCAGATAATCGTTCCGCCGCCCATACTACTTCTACGCAGACGGCTTCGCTAAATAAAGCGGACCCCTTAGCCGCCAAAGCCGATACCACTATCGCTTACACCGATGGCGCTTGTAAAGGTAATCCCGGCGCTGGTGGCTGGGGGGCGCATCTTATCTTTAGTGATGGAGGTACTCAGGACCTATACGGCGGTGAAGAGGCTACTACCAATAACCGTATGGAGCTGATGGGAGCTATACAAGCCTTGCAGCACAGCGCAAGCGATATCACTTTAGAGATCTGGACCGATTCAAGCTATGTCAAAAACGGCATTACTGACTGGATTGACGGCTGGAAAAAGCGCGGTTGGAAAACAGCAGGCAAAAAGCCGGTGGCAAATAAAGACTTATGGCAACAGCTTGACGCGCTGCGCCAAGATCGTAAGGTAGAGTGGCACTGGGTAAAAGGTCACGCCGGACATGCGGGTAATGAAAAAGCCGATGAGCTTGCCAATATTGGCGTCACTGCTAGTAGCGCGCATAATCTTGCTAGCCCCTCTGTCGGTAGCATAATAGATAACACTGACGCTAGTAGTAAAAAAAAAGTCGCCATTAACGAGCCGATGCTCAGTGAAAATGACTGTTTGAATTTTGACCCTTTAGGGCTCGATGACTTTGATACTATTGACGACATGGATAATATCGATAACATGGATGATGAGCTTGAAGAAGAGACACAAAGCGAGCTAAACCACGATATAAATAGCCCTATTGGGCTGCAGTCGACTAGCCAGCCTTATCAAGCTTTAGATACTCATTTAGATGCCACTTTAAATACTACCTTAAATACTGCAAATAACGCGAGCGTCCTGCCCTCTACTATGACTGATACTGCGAGTACAGATATGACTGCCGATACTGATTTACAGCACTCTGATACACAAGCGGCCGAGTTACCAGCATTCGATGGCGATACGAGCCGCGCTAATCCTCATTTTCAGCCGTTACTGCCCGAGCCTACACACCGTGGTGAGAGCAATCGTCAGCTGATAATGGATACTGAGACGACTGGGCTTGATGCGTTAAAAGGCGATAGAGTCATCGAAGTGGGTATCGTTGAGATGGTCGGCCGAAAATTCACCGGCGAAAAGCTCCATGTCTATATCAACCCGCAGCGCGGTATGGATGAAGAGGTGATACGTATTCATGGTATCTCTGAGGCTTTCTTACAAGATAAGCCTACCTTTGATAAAGTCGCACAAAAGCTTTATGACTTTATGGATGGCGCAGAAATCATCGCTCATAACGCTTCGTTCGATATGAACTTTTTAACTATGGAATTTAACAAAGTCGGTCTATCAGACTTTGCAGAGCGGGTACAAGTCACTGACTCGCTGCTGATGGCTAAACAGCAATATCCAGGACAAAAAAATACTCTAGATGCTCTGGTGCGCCGCTTAGATGTCGGCAAACAAGACCGTACCTTTCATGGCGCTTTACTAGATTCGGAGATTTTGGCGGAAGTCTATCTAGCGATGACCGGCGGTCAGGTATCATTAGCGATTGAAGAAGATATTACTAGCGAAGGAGGCCAGACAGCTCATGCTACCTTTGCCAATTTAGCGTCGCTATTACTCGACTCCAGCCAAGATGATAAGGCGAATCGCGATTGGTTTATGAATTTGGCTGAAGACTATCCGGTAATGAATGATAGCTTAGCGAATTGGTAAGCTGTGCCAAGAAGTACTATGGAATTTAAACACTATACGCTATCATTCGTTTACGGCTATTAATTATAATTGATAAGGGAACACTATGAGTCAGTCTGAGCAAACCACTTTGAGCGCTCCTACGCTTAGTATCACCAACTTTGACTTACCCTCTTTGCACTTATTGCATAGCGAAATCATAGTTACCCTAAAAAATGCTGAGATCCATTTGAGCGACTTTAATGACAATCAAACACAAGCGCCTTTATTGCTCGACTCAGTAGAAGTTTTGACGCAGTTATCGCGTATTTTTGAGCTGATATCGCTCAAAGGCGGTCAAGTTTTAAGCCTAGCTATCGCGCAGGGCTTGCAGCAGCTTCATGATAGTCAAGATAATACTAATATCGCGCTGATTATGGATCTCTCAGAGGCCATAATGACCTTAGATCGCTATGTCGAATTTGTGCTATTGACTGAGACTGTAGAGCCAAGCTTATTATTACCTATTATTCACAAGCTACAAACATATGCCGATGAAACGCCTATCGATAACGATTATTTTGCCGACTTTGGTCGCAGCAGCGTGATTATCGCTAACCCTGAAGCCAACTTTCAATCCTTAGACACGCTTGGGCTTGATAGTCATCTATTAACCAACGTCTATCGCAACGGTCTTGGCGTTTTATTGACCAATACAGACGGCAACATCTCGACTAGTGAAGCTGAGAAGCTCAAAGCAATGAGCGCCGCCTGTGCTTATATCGCTGGCCACAGTAGTAGCCTGTTTTGGCAAGCCGCTGCAGCAGCGATAATCGATATCGAAACCCTGCTTCCTTTATCTCTAAGCCAAAAACACACCCTGATCTACTTAGAGCAGCAGTTTAATAGCTATCTGCCAGTGATGGATATTCGTTTTGCGGATCTGGTCAGCTTTGCTTGTAGCCGCGACAATGAGCAGGCGCAAAAGCTGCGTGAGCAGTACGCAAACAACCAGCTTGAGTCATCACAGCGCGAACAGATGAAACGCTTTTTGTTTGGTCCTAACCGCGCCATTACTGACATCTCAAATGAGCTAATCCAAGAAAAAATAAATCTCATCAAGGAGCAAGTGGATAGTTACGCACGCGCCAATACCGTCACCGCTACTCCTATCCAACCGGCTGATATCGCTACTAAAATAGCTAAGCTGCGCTCTAGTCTGAGCCTATTAGGTCTAAGCGATACTGCAGCTCTACTCACGAGTGCAGCTAACGCGGTCGCCAAATGGGACAACCCAAAACCTGAGGATTTTGATGAGTTATTATTAGCGCTGATGGCTGCCGAAAACGCTTCGATTGCTATGGCAAAAATGCATACGCCTGGCGCGATTAACTTATCGCTGAATAATCAGCAAATCTCTTTGCATCAGCTTGATACTGCTTATGATGCTTTAGTACAAGAAAGCCGTAGTAATATCATAAAAGCCGAGCACGCTATCACTAATTATATAACTGCAGATGATGCGCAGCTATCTATGCTAGAAGAAATACCAGAGATGATTCGGCAAGTGGCAGGAGCGCTACGCTTCTTAGAATTACCCGCTTTAGCAAATATGTTTAGTCAATTGGCAAGCTTCACCCAAACCTCTCTATCAAGCCCGCAGCCTCTCAGCGAGCAAACCCTCAGTCACATGGCTGATGTGCTGATGTCCGTGGATTATCGCTTAGATGGTTTTGAGAGTAATCGTCCGGTAAATAAACGCTCGCTAGATGTCGGTCAACATAGCTTAAGCCAACTACTGGCTGCCTAGTCGCTTAAATACTGTGGACGGATGTGAATGAGTACTGCTTTTATAATCGAAAAAGATACTGTCTTATGTCGCCAGACATCTACAGGTTGGCAGCCCTTATCTATCGACTTATCGGCTGAGTCAGATCGCAACCTACCCCCTTATCAGTTAGGCCGTGTTGAGCTGTTAGAGAGCTTAGCGCCAAGCCACTGGCAACAAAGTGGACATTGGCAAATAAAGAATAGCGATAACGGCATAAGCGCCAAAACCACTAGTCTGACAGCGAATAATGCTCCGGCCGCGTATGCTATCAGCTATCACTATGCAAAAATCAATCAACTCACGCTACCGACTATCCGCGATGATATTGACTCCATCTCAGCGCCAATCGACCAAACTGACATTCAAGCAAATGATGCTGATGACAATGGCGCTATAAACGCTTTTATCTCTTATCGGCAGTTGCTCACTCAGATTCCAGTAGCGCTCGCCGATCAGATCAGTCAGGCCATGCAGCTGCTGCGCTGGCAAGCGGATACTCAGTTTTGTAGTCGCTGTAGTGCGGCGGTTAGCGCGGCGGACTCTGGTGAGCGGGCGATGGTATGCAGCGTTTGCCGCTTACGTCAGTATCCGCGTGTACAGCCGTGCGTGATTACGGCTATTACTCGCCCAAACCCTAAGACCGGCGAGATGCAAATATTATTAGCCCATCATCACCGCTATGGTCAGACAAGCTTACCGTTACAGTATGGCTTGATTGCAGGGTTTGTAGAAGCTGGTGAGAGCTTAGAGCATGCGGTGGTGCGAGAAGTATTTGAAGAAGTAGGCATTCGCTTATCAGACATTCGCTACGTTAGTAGTCAACCTTGGCCATTTCCTTCTAACTTAATGCTCGGCTTTCGGGCCAGTTATGACAGTGGCGATCTCGTGCTGCAAGAAGATGAGCTGTCGCACGCAGACTTTTTTGATTTATCAAACCTGCCAAAGATACCTTTTAAAGGCAGCATCGCTTATGAGTTAATCGCTCAAATCGCTGCAGAACAAGGCGTTACGCTTTCTTAAAAGTCTATTCTAACTGGTAGTCAATACCTTTATTATTTATTATATGCCCGCTTTAAGGCCAGTATTCCATGTCTGATAACCATACTCACCCCTTACCGATTCGCTTAGCTGATCTGCCGCTATTGTTCGATTCTCAAGCGTTAGAGTCGCTGCCAAGGGCAACACAAACTAAGATCGCCCAGATCGATGCTTGCTTACCACAGACCCAATGCGGACTGTGTGACCACCCTGATGGCTGCTTGCCTTATGCGACAGCGATCGCTGTCGATGGCGAACCTTATAATAAATGCGTGCCTGGTGGACAGCCGGTTACCGAAGCTATTGCCCAAATCCTTGCAGATAGCGATAATGATAGCCCTATTAGTATTGATGATGGTGATATTCCTGTCATTGCCGAGCCTTCCAAGTGGCCGATAGATGCTGCCACTCAGCGTCCAACCGAAGTACGCGCGATCATCCGTGAGGACGACTGTATTGGCTGCACTAAGTGTATCCCTGCCTGTCCGGTCGATGCCATCGTCGGTACCGGTAAGCATATGCATACGATTTTTACCGATCTTTGCACCGGCTGCGAGCTATGCCTTGCGCCCTGCCCGGTAGATTGCATCGATCTAGTGACGGTGCATCGTGATCTAACCACTAGCGCGCGCGAACAAGAACAAGACGATCTGCGTCAGCGTTATCATACCCATCTAAGGCGAGTCACCAAGCAGCTCGCCGATAGCAGTAATGCCAAGCCAGTCGTCAGTATGGTCGAGGCCAAGCTCAATAATGCCGCTAGCCAGTCTCTCGAAATTAGCGAGCAACAAGCCAAAAATACAATTGCTGCAGCAAAACTACGGAGCAAAATCAAAAAGCTAGAAAAGCAGTTAAGCGTGCGTCCCAATGACAACAAGCAAAGCGAGCTTATCGCATTACAAGAAGAGCTAGCCGCGTTATAACGAAACACGCTATAAAAAGTAATACAACTAAGACGTCATCCTATGAGTAAAACCGTTAAAAATAAAACTGCTGATACGCCGCCATCGAGACTGATGCCCAAGCGCAATATCAGGCCGTTCTTTGAAAAGCTCGCTGCCACTATAGATGAGCCCGTCACTGAGCTGCACTTTAAAAGCAACTTTGAGCTGCTCATCGCCGTTATCCTCTCTGCGCAAGCAACTGACGTCAGCGTTAATATTGCTACTAATCAGCTTTATCCTGTCGCTAATACGCCCGAAGCCATTTATGCATTGGGTGAGGAAGGGCTCAAACCCTATATCCAAAACATTGGCCTCTATAATTCAAAAGCCAAAAACGTGATAAAGACTTGCCGCGACTTGATCGATAAGTTTGACAGCCAAGTGCCTGATAACCGTAAAGACCTTGAGTCATTAGCAGGTGTGGGCCGCAAGACTGCTAATGTGGTGCTTAATACAGCTTTCGGTCAGCCGACTATGGCAGTCGACACCCATATCTTTCGCGTTGGTAATCGTACCGGCCTTGCGACGGGTAAAAACGTCTTAATCGTTGAGCAGAAGCTAGTCGCGCGTATTCCAGAAGATCTACTACTCGATGCGCATCATTATCTGATCTTACATGGGCGTTATACTTGTCAGGCGCGCACACCGAAATGTGGCGCTTGTCCGGTGTATGAAGAATGTATGTTTAAGGATAAAGCTAAATTTTTAGAATTATAATCTTGCAAACCGAGTCAATACTATGCAAACCCTGACCGCCCTACTTTTTGATAATTTTGAAACCTTGGACCTATTTGGTCCTATTCAAATGTTTGGAAGCTTGCCTGAGCATTACCGGATTCAATATGGCTCATTGTTAGGCGGGGTTGTTAGCAATAAACATGGTGCTGCTTTGCAGACAACGGCCATAGCTGATTTGAACCATTCGACTGATATTTTATTAATCGTCGGCGGCATGGGCACGTGGCAAGTCGTTAAAGCCACTGATTTTTCACAGGCTTTAGTCTCATTGAGTACCCAAGCCGATTGGGTACTCAGTGTCTGTACGGGTAGCGCTCTATTAGCCAAAGCCGGAATATTGGACGGTAAGAGAGCTACTTCTAATAAATTATCTTGGCAATGGGCTACCGCGCAGTCCGAGCAAGTGCAATGGATAAAACAAGCGCGTTGGGTGGTCGATGACAAGTATTACACTTCTTCAGGAGTTAGTGCCGGCATGGATATGGCGCTAGGGTTTATTGCTGATAGACACGGTATAGCTACTGCTTATCAGGTGGCTAATTACACTGAATATCAATGGCAGCAAGACGCTGAGCACGATAGCTTCTATAACTCTTGATACCCAAAGTTAAACTTAATTTGGTTTATCTCAATTCGCTTCCCTGATTCGTAAAGTCACCCTAGAGTTTTGAGCTAAATCACGGTAAGATATGGTAATTTTTTTGACCTATTTTTATAACATTTAATAAATAATGACTAGTTTTTAAAACAGTCCCTGCCATTAAGCGATCCCATTATGCGTGAATACAGTTTATTTACCTCAGAGTCTGTCAGCGAAGGCCATCCTGATAAAATGGCTGACCAAATCTCTGATGCCCTACTCGACGCCATTTTGCGTGAAGATCTGCATGCCCGAGTCGCTTGTGAGACTTTAGTTAAAACAGGCGCTGTCGTATTAGCCGGTGAAATCTCTACCACGGCTAATATCGATATCGAGCGTATCGTTCGTGATACTGTTAATGGTATCGGCTATCATCATTCGGACTTAGGTTTTGATGGCGAGACTTGCGCGGTTATCAACATGATCGGCAAGCAGTCGCCTGAGATTGCCCAAGGCGTCGATCGTAGTAGCCCAGAAGAGCAAGGTGCTGGCGATCAAGGTTTAATGTTCGGTTATGCCAGTAACGAGACTGATGTGTTAATGCCCGCTCCTATTGAATACGCCCACCGCTTGATGCAGCGTCAGTCTGAGCTGCGCCGTGCAGGCGAGCTACCTTGGCTGCGTCCCGATGCCAAAGCACAAGTAACACTCAACTATGATGGCAATCGCCCTGTCGCTATCGATGCGGTAGTACTATCTACCCAGCATGATCCCAGTATCTCACAAGCGGACTTGCAAGAGGCCATCATGGAAAACATCATCAAGCATGTACTACCAGCCGATCTGTTGCATAAAGGCACGCGCTATCATATCAATCCAACCGGTAAGTTTGTGATTGGCGGCCCTGTCGGGGATGCTGGTTTGACAGGCCGCAAAATCATCGTTGACACTTATGGCGGTATGGCTCGTCATGGCGGTGGTGCTTTTAGTGGTAAAGACCCCTCCAAGGTCGATCGTAGTGCCGCTTATGCGGTGCGTTATGTCGCGAAAAACATCGTTGCTGCTGGTATTGCCGATCGCTGTGAAGTACAAGTGAGCTATGCTATTGGAGTAGCCGAGCCGACTTCTATTTCTATCAACACCTTTGGCACGAACAAAATTGATAATGACGAGATTATTCGCCTAATTCGTAAGCATTTCGACTTACGTCCTTATGGTATTACGCGTATGCTCAACCTACTACAGCCTATGTATCAGCAGACCTCAACCTTCGGTCACTTTGGTCGTCCTGGATCTGAGACCGCATTTACTTGGGAAAAAACCGACAAAGCTGAAATCCTGAAAGCTGATGCCGGCTTGTAGTCTTTAAAAAGAAGCTATATCTACTCTGCAAAATACAAACTATTTAAATAACATACGATTTAACTCATTTACTTAACGGAGTCTTTTATGTCTGACGCCAATATGCCAAACGCTACCACTACAGACAATACTGAAAACAAGGTCGAAATCACTCCTGAGATGCAGTCTTTTTATCAGCGCGCTGATGAGATCATTGGCGTTGCTAATAGCCAATTAGGCGAAAATGCGCACTCAGGCCAAGTCGGTGCTTCACTACTTTATGCCGCCGCGCGTTATAGCGCTTCAGTTGCTTCTATTGGCTTTGTGAAAGGTGAAGATTTTGCCAAAGAAAAAGACGATATCGTCGAGTTTTATGTCAAACAGTATCGTCAAATGCTCAGCGACAATCTCACTGACTACGCACAAAACTTCGATAAATACATCAACATCGAAAAGCAGTCCTAGTCTATAAACATCAGACCTTGCGTTGAAGCCTTGGCTTTAGCAATAGCGTCCTTGAACTATTAGCCTATCCACAAGATAGGCTATTTTTATGGATGACAGTTATCTTTATCAAAACAGTTACCGGTTGCGAATAATAAACAATAAAAAGCCCCAACTTAGCTAATAAGTTGAGGCTTTTGCTATTAAAAAGAAACCGTTACTGAACTGACTTTTAATTTACCGATTAATCAGTTTTTTCACGAGCAGGTGGACCTGTCAACAGGTCTTCATCACGAAACTCATTGGCTGAGTTATGATCCGCTGATTCCTCAGTCGTAAACCATTGCTGATTACGATACAGAATCAAATGATCTCGGCTCAAACCACGCAGCAATGAATACATCATAATCATAATCACGATAGCAAATGGGAAGCCTGAGACAATCGATGCCGCTTGCAAAGCGCCTAAACCACCAGCTGCTAAAAGCACCGCTGCGATAACGCCTTCAGTACCTGCCCAGAATAAACGCTGGATCTTAGGCGGATTGGTATCACCACCAGAGGTCAACATATCAATGACGAAACTAGCAGAATCTGATGAGGTCACAAACCATAATACAATCATGATTACAATGAGTAGATTAACCGCTGCAGTTAATGGATATGACTCCATTAGCTTAAAGATAGCGCTACCGGTATCAGCTTTGACTGCCTCGATTAGGCCAGGGCTAGCCATATTTGGATCAGCTGCTGCCATCAATTCCATATGAACTGCTGAGCCACCAAAAGCGGTGAACCATAAGAAAAGAATAGTAATAGGAATTAATAACACGCCCAAAATAAACTCGCGTATGGTACGGCCACGTGAGATACGAGCGACAAATACGCCAACGAAAGGTGACCAACTGATCCACCATGCCCAGTAGAAGATAGTCCAAGATGACTGCCAGTTTTCTTGACCTTCATAAGACTCCGTCCAAAGACCTAAAGGAATCACTTGATGCAAGTAATTACCAACGTTTTCAACGAAACTATTAAAGATAAACTGCGTCGGACCTAAGATAATCACAAAGCTAAGCAAGATAATTGTAAATAGGATATTAATATCACTTAAGCGCTTGATACCCTTATCTAAGCCCAAAAATAGCGACATGCCTGCCAATACGGTAATAACAGCAATCAGAATAATTTGCACAGTAATATTATTGGGAATACCAAATAGCGTGTCTAGACCTGAGTTGATCTGCAACACTCCTAGGCCAAGCGTAGTCACAACCCCAAACATCGTTCCAAATACTGCTAGCGTATCTACCGTATGTCCCATAGGTCCATAGATTTTTTTACCGAGTAAAGGATAAAGCGTTGAGCGAATAGCTAAAGGTAGGCCAACACGGTAGTGAAAATAGGCCAAAGCCAAAGCGACAATACCGTAAATGGCCCAAACATGAAACCCATAATGCAAAAACGAGATATTCATCGCAAGCTTAGCAGCTTCAACACTCTCAGGCGTTCCTAAAGGCGGTGCCATAAAGTGATATAGCGGCTCAGCAGTACCCCAATATAGCAGGCCAATACCGATACCCGCCGAAAATAGCATGCCAATCCATGAGACTAGGTTATACTCGGGCCTCTCAGTCTGGTGGCCTAGTCTGATATCGCCGTAACGGCTAAATATCATATAGATACTCATGACTAAGGCCAAATTCACCACGACGATAAAAAACCAGCCAAAGCGCAACGAGACAAAAGCTTTTGCATCGTTAAAGACCACTTCAGCTTGTTCATTGAACAAAGCGCCGAAAATAATAAAGACTAAAATCAAAATAGCTGAGGTTAAAAACACAGGTTTACTTACCCGTGGAAAAGGGCCTAAGCGGCCAACTTTTACATGGTCCATAGCGTTTCCAAAATTTAAAATTGCGTCACCTTACCAAGATATAAGGCATTTATCAAATGCAATACTAAAAATACAGTTAATAATATACAAAAATAATTTAGAAATAATCAAGGATACTTTGTTATAGCTTATCAAGTTTTGAGACTTAAAAACTAGGGTTAATACAAGTACTTAGGCTATTTTGGCTTTTGTTATGGACATAAAAAAGTCTCAACCTTCTTAAAGATTGAGACTGATAACCTGTTTATAGTACTAAGCTAAAGATTAATCGCCTTTGACAATCTTTGGCGGTCCTTTGAGTAAGTGCTCATCGGTAAACTCATCCGCAGTGTTATGATCGATAGACTCATCAGTAATAAAACGCTGCTGAGCGCGGTAGAGAATTAAGCGATCACGGCCAAGACCACGCCATAAAGCGTACATCATCGTAAACACCACCAAAGCAAAAGGTAATCCTGCGACGATAGCCGCAGCTTGCAATGCACCTAAGCCACCCGCTGCAAGTAATATCGCAGCGATAAGGCCTTGCATAATCGCCCAAAACAGACGCTGAATCTTCGGTGGATTGGTATCGCCGCCCGCTGTGAGCATATCAATGACAAAACTTGCTGAGTCTGATGAAGTCACAAACCATAAGACAATCATAATTACAATTAAAAAAGTAATCGGCTGAGTTAATGGGTAGTACTCAACGAGCTTAAAGATAGCGCTACCAGTATCAGCTTGTACCGCTTCCACCAAGCCTGGGCTGGCTACGGCGGGATCTAAACCGGCTAATAGCTCCATGTTGATAGCCACGCCGCCAAAGGTAGTAAACCAGAAAAACAAGATCGTCATAGGGATCAGTAGTACCCCTAATACAAATTCGCGTATGGTACGACCACGGCTAATACGAGCGATAAACACCCCTACAAATGGTGCCCAGCTCACCCACCATGCCCAATAAAATATCGTCCAACCTGCCTGCCAATCGGTGCCGCTGTAAGCTTCGCCCCAAAAACTAAGGGGCACTACAGCTGCTAGATAGTTACCAATATTTTCAAAAAAACTATCAAAGATAAATAGCGTCGGACCCAAAATTACCATAAAAGCGAGGAGCACACCGGTGAAGCCCATATTGATATCGCTTAAGCGCTTGATGCCTTTATCAAGCCCTAGCATCAGTGATCCGCAAGCAAGCGCCGTCACCGCTGCAATAATAACGAACTGGACAGTGATAGAGTTTGGTACACCGAATAACCCTTCAAGGCCTGAGTTAATTTGCATAACCCCTAGACCTAGTGAGGTTACAACACCGAACATCGTACCAAATACCGCTAAGATATCGACCGTATGACCCCAGCGCCCATAAATCTTTTGACCGAGAATAGGATATAAAGTTGAGCGAATAGAGAGTGGCAGACCGCGTCTAAAATGAAAATACGCCAACGCTAGCGCGACGATAGTATAGATAGCCCAAGCATGTAAGCCCCAATGCAAAAACGAGATATTCATCGCTTGTTTGGCTGACTCTATAGTCTCCGCTTCTCCTACTGGTGGCGCCATATAGTGATACAAGGGCTCTGCAGTTCCCCAGTAGACTAGTCCAATACCGATCCCTGCCGAAAATAGCATCGCAATCCATGAAAATAGCGGATACTGCGCACGCTCCGTTTGATTGCCTAACCGGATATCGCCATAACGGCTCGCTATAAGATAAATACAAAATGCTAAAGCGACGTTCATTAGCAGGATAAAGAACCAGCCAAAATTGGTAGTAATAAAGCTTTGTAAAAAGGTAAAGAGCGCTCCTGCTGTTTCAGTAAAAAATGCCCCAAAAATGATAAAACCAACGATTAAAATACCTGACGTGATGAAGACAGGTTTATTAACCCTCGGAAAAGGGCCTAACCTTTCAACCTTAACATGATCCATTGTTTTCATAACCTTAGTTTTTTAGAAGCATTACTTTAACAAAACAACTCTTTATTATCAATAAATTACATAGTACGTCCTAGTTGTAATACGCTAGAATCATTGTCAGTTAGCCTTACCAAGGAGTGCTTTAGACTTGAGTTAAGCCTTAATCAGGTACCAGTTTCAACAGCTTACTACTGTTGCCATCCTCTAACAGATACACTTCGCCATCGACGCTCAATACGCTACGAATGCGCGCGCCCATATCATAGCGATAGCGCTCCGCCGCTTGCTCCTTATCCATCGCTACTACTATTAACGCTTTTGAAGACAAGCCACTGATTAAAGCGTTACCCTGCCAAGCCGGGAAATCATTGTGACTGCCAGAAGCGTAAAGGCTCATCGATGACGGTGAGATGACAGGCGTCCAGCTGACTTTCGGCGCAGTAAAATCAGGACGCGTGTCATGATCAGGAATGTCAGTCCCTGAATAATTGCGGCCATTAGACACTAGCGGCCAGCCGTAGTTATCCCCCTTTTCGATCAAATTAAACTCATCACCGCCTCTTGGCCCCATTTCATGCTGCCAAAGTCGGCCTTTATCATCAAAGGCTATGCCAAGCACATTGCGATGACCGGTAGTCCAGAACTGTTGACTGATACCCGTATTATCAGCATAAGGATTATCTGTAGGGACTGAGCCGTCAGGATGTAGACGGATAATCTTGCCCAAATTCATCATCATATCTTGTGCTGGATCCTTTTTTTGCCGATCCCCTGAGCTGATATATAGATAGCGTCCATCGGGGGAGAACAATAAACGATGACTATAATGGCCTTGCCCTTCAACTTTTGGCACTTGCTGCCAGATCGATGTGATCGCTTGTAAGCTTGGCTTAGCGGTGTCCAGTCCGGTCAGCTTAGCCTTGATAACCTTTGCACCATAGGTATTGCTCTCACTACCTGTGCCCGCTTCAACATAGCTGATATACACATCATCAGTGGTCGCAAAATCTGGCGCTAGGATAATATCACCAAGTCCGCCTTGCCCGCCATAACCGACTTTTGGCACGCCTGTGACTTGCGTCTTCTTGCCTGTCGCAGTATCGACAATAAATAGCTCACCTGTTTTTTGCGTGACAAGTAATTTTGGCTCAGTGCTATTTGAGTTTTTAGGTAACGCTGTCATCGCCCAAGGCTCATCAAAAGTCGCTATCGCTTGGGTGGTAAAGCTGGGTTTGCTGTCCTCTGCTCGCTCGCCAGTACTGGCTTTTTCTGTATTTGCTGTCGCAGTCGTTGGTTCTGAACAAGCGGCAGTGCTAAATAGTAATACGGTTATAGTCAGCGGTAAGCTAATTAGGCCGCGTTTATTTCTTAGGCTATCCATTAACATAGTCTTTATCCTTTGAATATTTTTAGTCTAATTTTTATAGCTGACGTCTGTCTTCTAATATAGCAAGCTTCAGGTCGCTCCGAACAGAAATTATGCAATAAAAAACCCTTTATCTACTATGGCAGATAAAGGGTTAGTTTTGCTTAGAAATCAACTCTCAATTTAAAATGGCTATTAGCTCATTCTAAGCTTATCAAAAGTCAATTTATCATCTTGGCCGACATCGACTTTAATAATGTCGCCGGCGACAAAGTCACCTGCTAATAGTCGCAACGACAATGGGTTTTCGATCTCTTGCTGGATAGCACGTTTCAGCGGACGTGCACCATACACTGGATCATAGCCGACCGCTACTAGTTGACTCATCGCTTCATCAGATAAAGTAATATCTAGCTCGCGCTCTTGCAAGCGATCGCGTAGACGCTCCATCTGAATATCAGCGATACCCGCCATTTGCGCCTGCCCTAACGCATGGAAGACCACAATCTCATCGATACGGTTAACGAACTCTGGACGGAAATGCTCGCCGACTGAATCCATCACCTCCGACTTGATATCGTCATAGCTCTCGCCGACCATCTCTTGAATCTTGTGCGAGCCTAAGTTACTAGTCATGATGATCACCGTGTTTTTGAAATCCACTACTCGGCCTTGCGAGTCGGTCAAGCGACCATCATCGAGCACTTGCAACAAAATGTTAAACACATCGGGATGGGCTTTTTCGACTTCATCGAATAGCACGACGCTATAAGGCTTACGGCGTACTGCTTCAGTCAAAGTACCGCCTTCTTCATAACCGACATAACCAGGAGGCGCACCAACTAAACGGCTGACGCTATGCTTCTCCATATACTCACTCATATCGATACGAACCAGTGCATCTTCACTATCAAATAAGAAATTCGCTAGCGATTTAGTCAGCTCCGTTTTACCAACCCCCGTTGGCCCAAGGAACAAAAACGAGCCTGAAGGACGATTTGGGTCAGACAACCCCGCTCGGCTACGACGCACCGCATTAGCGACCGACTCTACCGCTTCATCTTGACCGATCACACGCTCATGCAGTTTATCTTCCATCGCTAGCAGTTTATCGCGCTCGCCTTGCATCATTTTACTGACCGGGATACCCGTAGCCGCGCTGACCACTTCGGCAATCTCATTATCGGTAACCTTTGTGCGCAGCAGCTTGCCACCTATCGCGTCATCTGCTTGCTCTTCTTGTTCCGCTAAATCCGACTCGGTAATACGGCGTTCTAGCTGCGGAATGGTCTCATACTGTAAGCGACTCATGGTCTCATAATCGCCTTCTCGGCTCGCTTTATCATAAGCGATACGCGCTTTGTCCAGCTCGTCTTTGAGCTGCTGACTACCTTTAACCAGCGCTTTTTCGGCTTGCCAAATTTCGTTGAGATCAGCGTACTCTTTCTCAAGCTCTTCAATCTGCTGATTGAGCACTTTACGCTCCGCTTGCGCGCCAGCATCTTCTTCGTTTTTGAGTACTTCGCGCTGCATCTTGAGCTGAATCAGACGGCTATCAAGCTTACCTAAAGCCTCAGGCTTACTATCCATCTCCATGCGCAGACGGCTTGCCGCCTCGTCAACTAAGTCAATGGCTTTATCTGGCAGTTTGCGATCGGTAATATAACGATGACTCATGCGCGCCGCGGCAATAATAGCACTGTCTTGAATATCGACCCCGTGATGCAGCTCATAACGCTCTTTGAGACCACGTAGAATGGCAATGGTATCTTCAACGCTTGGCTCATCAACGAGCACTTTTTGGAAACGGCGCTCCAATGCCGCATCTTTTTCGATGTATTGGCGGTACTCATCTAGCGTCGTTGCGCCAACGCAGTGTAGCTCACCGCGGGCGAGCGCAGGCTTGAGCATATTGCCAGCGTCCATCGCGCCGTCGGCTTTACCGGCGCCAACCATAGTATGCAGCTCATCGATAAATAAGATGACATTACCTTCTTGCTTGGCCAAATCGCTAAGCACGCCTTTGAGGCGCTCTTCGAACTCACCGCGGAACTTAGCACCGGCAATAAGCGCGCCCAAATCTAGCGATAATACTTCTTTACGACGCAGACCTTCTGGCACATCGCCATTGATAATTTTTTGCGCGAGGCCCTCTACGATAGCAGTTTTACCAACGCCTGGCTCACCGATCAGCACCGGGTTATTTTTGGTCCGGCGCGAGAGCACTTGAATGGTACGGCGTATCTCTTCATCACGGCCGATGACCGGATCGAGTTTCCCCATCTCGGCTTGTTCAGTTAGATTGATAGTATATTTATTGAGCGCGTCGCGTTGATCTTCAGCGTTTTGGTTATTGACAGTTTCATCACCGCGTAGCTGTTCAATCACTGTCTTTAGCCTATCCGCGGTAACCCCGGCACTCTCAAATATCTTCTTAGTCTCGCCTTGCTCAGCCAGTGCCAAAAGCACCCATTCAGTCGCAATAAAATCATCGCCTTCTTTTTGCGCTTGGCGATCGGCTAAGTTCAAAATCTTCACCGAGTTTGGGTTTAGATTGACATCGCCTGTTGGATCGCTGATGGTAGCCTGATTATCAAGCGCTTTAGCCACGCCGTTCTTGAGCGCCGGAATAGATGCGCCCGCCTGCTGACAAATCGCTATATTTGACTCATCTTGCAATAACACTGCTAATAAATGCACCGGATCAATACCGGTATTATCACGGCCTAACGCCAGACTTTGCGCTTCTTGAATGGCAGATTGCAGTTTCTGCGTAAACTTCTCAAATCTCATATTTTAATCCTTCGATAATTTATTATGGCAACAGGCTTTTATAAGTATTAGGTTAGCCTATTTGCCTTTGGTTGCTATCTATATAAGGTATAGTGGCCGTCATTTCAAGCGATAAAACGATAAAAACCTTACTAATAGCAATGATATAAACGTTTATTCATTAATAAGTGTTTATGTGCTCTATTTCAAGAAATTTTAGAGAAAAAATCAGTACCTAAATAAAAATTTATTGCTAATAAAAAAGCGCTTGCTCTATCAAGAACAAACGCTATAGATAGCTAATGAGATGATAAAGCTACTCTACAATTTCAATCGGCATTCCTGCTTTATAAATACTCATAATCTCATCCATCTCATCATCAGTCACGGCAATGCAGCCATCCGTCCAATCGCGCTGCTGCGTAATAGTAGCCAAATGACCAAGACCATTTTTTTGTCCATGAATCATAATATCACCGCCTGCACTGACCCCGCGTTTTTTGGCTTGTGCTTTGTCCGTACTATTGGGATAGCTCACATGAATGGAGCGATAGTAGCTAGAGTTTTCATTTTTATAATCGAGCTTATAATTACCTGTCGGCGTACGCTCGTCGCCCTCTTGGCGCTTATGACCCGCTGGGCTGTCGCCTAAAGCAATATGATAGCTTTTCACGACTTTATCCTCACTCAATAGCTTTAATACCCGCTCGGACTTATCGACATAGACTTTATCGATAGTGACATCACTGGGTATAGGCTGGCTAAGTTTTGCAGAATCTTTTGCAAAGACTATAGCACTTAAGCCAATCAGGGTTATAAGGATAAGGGTCATAACAGCCAATAACGGCAAGCGTTTGTTATGAGTAGTTGGAAATAAAAATGACATAGACTTTGTTCTCTTAAAACTAAAAATTAGTCATAAGATAACAACAATCTATGCCAAGGTTTGTGCAAGAATTATGAATTAAGTTGAGATACGACTTAACCCTTTATACCATACGTATCGCACCATCGATGCGAATCACTTCGCCATTCAGATAAGGGTTGTCGATGATATGAGTAACCAGCTTAGCAAACTCATCAGGCGCGCCCAAACGCTTAGGATAAGGTACGGCAGCCTCAAGCTGGGTACGTGCTTTCTCAGGTAAGCTCTGCATCATTGGGGTCGCAAACACGCCTGGTGCAATCGTCATGACGCGGATACCATGACGAGTCAGCTCACGCGCTAGCGGCAACATCATGCCGACCACGCCTGCTTTAGAAGACGCGTAACTTGCCTGTCCTACTTGACCGTCGAAAGCGGCGATAGAAGCAGTATTGATAATGATACCGTTATCAGCATTTTGTTCACTATCAAGGCTGGCGTTAGCTGCTACGCGCTTAGCAATACTCGCCGCGACTAAGCGTGCCACATTAAATGAGCCGACTTGATTAATCGTGACGCCGCGCGTGAACTCATCAAGATCGGCTGGATTATTCTCACGATCCAATAGCTTTTGGACAACTCCAATGCCTGCACAGTTGATTGAACCTTCAATACTGCCAAATTCCTTTTCAGCCCTTTCAACAGCCGCTTGGACGTCATCGCCACTAGTGATATCACAGCGCACAAAGCGCGCCTTGTCACCCAGCTCACCAGCCAGTGCTTGCCCAGCGTCTTCGTTGAGATCCGCTATGATGACGTTACCGCCTTGATTAACAATCGCGTGTACAGCCGCTTTGCCTAATCCTGATGCGCCGCCGGTGACTAAAAAGCTATTACCTTGTATTTGCATAGATCTTCCTTAATTATTTTTGAATTTTATTCTCAGTGAGTTTACCTAGTCGCTCGTTCAGCTGTCGGCTAAGCTACGTAATAAAAAACGCTGTATTTTGCCACTCGGCGTTTTAGGCAGGAAATCCACAAATTCGACCTGACGAGGATAAGCATGAGCGGATAGGCGCTCTTTTACCAAGGCTTTGATCTGCTCTGCAAGCTCATCATTACCTTCGACACCTTCTTTTAGTACCACAAAAGATTTAATGATATGACCTCGTGCCTCATCAGCGATGCCGACTGCCGCTGACTCAGCAACGGCATCGTGTTCTAATACCGTGTTTTCGACATCCGTTGGTCCTACGCGATAACCGGCGGTGACGATAATATCATCGTCACGCCCAGAGAACCAATAAGTACCATCACTATGGCGTTCAACCACATCGCCAGTGAGATAGTAATCATCAACGAAAGCTTGCTTCTCATTCCAACTATAACCTCGAAAATAAAAGGCCGGCGACTGACTGACTACTACAGCCAGTTGTCCTTGCTCGCCATCAGGGAGCACTTGCATATCCTCATCTAATACGACTAAGCGGTGACCAGGCAGCGCCATACCCATCGAACCTACTGGACACTTATGATGTAGGGCATGATGCTCGCAGCAAGTCATGCCAGTCTCCGTCTGTCCGTACTGATCACAAACCTTGCAGCCTAGATGGCTCTCAACCCAACTAACTACCTCGGTATTCAAAGTCTCGCCTGCGGAGTTGGCAACGCGTAATGAAGGTTGCTCATCGTTATCATCATCAGACGTTCTTTTAAAAACACCACTCGACTTCATCATGCGAAAAGCAGTCGGTGATGAGGCTAAATTAGTAATGTTGTGACGCAGCATAAAGTCGCGGGTATCAGTAGCATCGAAGCCTGCTTCATTAAAATGAGTGGTCATACCCAATAATAATGGCCCAGTAATCGCATAATAAAGACCATAAGCCCAGCCCGGATCGGCCATGTTCCAATAATTATCAGACTCTTGTAAGTCAATCGCATAACGCATATAAAGATAAAATGCTGGCAGCGCGGCTAACGGTACGCTGACGCCTTTAGACTTACCTACTGTGCCGGAGGTAAACATTTGCAGAAAGGGCGCGTCAGTATCTAAGACTACTGGCTCAAAGCTTTGCGCTTGCTGAGCGACACTCTCATTATAATCATCTTCAGGCCACTTTTGAGCTTCATCCCTATTCCCAACTAATACCATCTTTGCCTGCTGCGCTAAGTCGGCAAACTTACTACGGTTGTCGCTGTTGGTAAATACGACTTTGGTTTTTGCTTTATCCATTCGATACTTAATCGAATCATAGCCAAAGGCGGTAAATAACGGCTGATAGACTGCCCCAATGCGCCAAGTAGCAAGCACAATAATCAGTAGCTCGGGTGTGCGAGGCAACATAGTAGCGACTTGATCACCTACTTTTACGCCATAAGACTGTAATAGATTGGCCACTTGCGCACTGGCTTTATCGAGCTCATCGAAGCTGATACGAGTAATGTTATTAGCAGTATCTTCTTGTACTAGCGCTATCTTGTTGCCTTGTCCTGCTCGAATATGACGACCACAACAAGCCATGTAGGCATTGAGACGATCCTCCGGATAATCGCCAAATATTTCTGTCAGCAGTGACGACATATTGAAGGTATTATAATACTCGTAATAGTCTTTTGAAGAAGAGGTGATTGAGGTCATAGGCTAATCCTTTAGCAGTAGCCGGCAAGCGCGTAGGCTTGAGCGATCATTATTAAAAGTTATAAGCTACGAAGTACTTTGACATACTTTGATAACTTGCTCTATTAGTAACGCATTTCTAGTTTTATTTCAACAAGCCCTACTTTAAGCCATGTAAAAACCCGAGTAAGGCTTTTTCCTCGCTGCTTTGATGCTTTTTTCTGCGTCCGCGCCGAGCGTGTTTATAATCCTCATAGAATTCTCCTGCTAAGAACTTCTCAATGATAATAGGATTAATATAGGAGCTACGACAGACGCTTGGCGTATTACCTAATTCTTCAGCGACATCCTTGACCATCTCGGTAACTAACTCTTGCCGCAGCTTACTATCAGGCGCGCTCGCTAGAATCTCTTCGCCGTTATCGTTTTGTAGCTCATCATATAAATAACTAGCTGCCAGTACACTGGCCATCCAAGTGCGAAAGTCTTTAGCGCTATAAAGTCTGCTCACGCAGTCCGAGGCGGCCTCGCTATCCTCACACAGATGCTGACGCAGATACTCATTAATATCAGAGCTATCCACAACGCGTTTGTCGCCATTATCATCTAAGTATTTAAATATCTGATACCCGGGCAGCTCAGAGCAGGCCTGCACAATGTCGATTAGGCGCTCATCTTGCAGCTCGATATGATGCGCTTTGGCACTTTTGCCGACGAAATCGAAGGCCAAGCCATTCTCTGTTTCACTCACATGCTTACTGCGCAAAGTACTAAGACCATAGCTTTTGTTTAGCTTAGCATAGCGACTATTGCCAATGCGGATCAAAGTAGTCTCTAGCAATTTGACTACCGCAGCGAGAACATTATCATGTGATAAAGTCTCAGTTTCTAGATCCTTTTCAACTTGCGCGCGCAGATTAGGTAAGGCGGTCGCAAAGCCTCTCATCGCCTCAAATTTGGCTTGATCGCGTACATTATCCCACAGCTCATGATACAGATACTGCTTACGCGCCTTATCATCACGCCCTGTTGATTGTAGATGACCGTTTTCATGTTGGCATATCCAAACCTCAGACCACATAGGCGGAATGACCAAAGCCTCAAAACGTTGGCGCAATTTTTTGTCTTTAACCGTTTTGCCTGTTGCATCACGATAAGTAAAGCCGCGTCCGTGACGGCGACGCTCAAATCCTGGCTCCTCATCACTGACATAGCGTAGTTTAGCTTGCTTAGCTAAGCGCTCATAATCATGACGAAGATTTAGAGCCGCCTGTACTTGAGCCTTATTTGCCATAAACCAAAACCCTTATCATTCATTATTTTTAAAGTTGAATACCAATAATTTAGAATAATGAATTCAAGCGCTTTTTACTGTTAAATTGACACAGAGAATATGTAGTGCTGTGTAAATAGTGGACCATAAAAAAAACGCCAAGCATGAACTTGGCGTTTTTGATAGTAATAGAGGTTTTGCTAAAAGCGCTTATTTACTCACTATTTGCCATAAACACATAAATAAGCCGTTTCCACTTCAACTTTTACATTAAATTTTTGATTGGCTTCAACGGTGAATTGCTCGCCAGCGTTAAAGGTTTGCCACTCCTCGCTATCTGGCAGCTTAACGGTTAAAGCACCACTGACCACGCTCATCGTTTCAAATTCGCTAGTGCCAAATTCGTACTCGCCTACCTCCATTACCCCGACAGTCGCAGGTAGAGTGGACGTTTGAAAGGCGATAGAGGTCACTTTATTATCAAAATAGTTATTCACGCTTGGCATTATTTTTCCTTAAGGTTTATCAAACGATTAATATTAAAATCTCATTAAAAATATTTCAAAATAAAAATTATAATCCCGCTTTGAGACTAGCCTCAATAAATTGATCGAGATCGCCATCGAGTACCGCGCCGGTATTGAAAGTCTCAACCCCAGTACGCAAATCTTTGATACGCGAATCATCAAGTACATAAGAACGAATTTGACTGCCCCAACCGACATCAGACTTATTGTCTTCCACCGCTTGCTGCGATTCCATGCGCTTTTGCATTTCAAGCTCATAAAGCTTGGCGCGTAGCATCTTCATCGCGGTGGCTTTATTACCATGTTGGCTACGCTCGTTCTGACAAGTGACCACCACGCCGCTTGGCTCATGAGTGATACGTACTGCCGAGTCTGTGGTATTGACGTGCTGACCACCGGCGCCCGATGAGCGATAAGTGTCGATACGCAAGTCAGCAGGATTGATATCGATCTCAATATCATCATCAATCTCAGGCGACACAAATACGGCAGCAAAGGAAGTATGACGACCATTATTACTATCAAAGGGTGACTTACGCACCAAACGATGCACGCCAATCTCAGTGCGTAGCCAGCCAAAAGCATAATCCCCTTTGATCTCAATAGTGGCAGACTTAATACCGGCGACACTACCTGAAGATACTTCGATCACTTCAACTTTAAAACCGTGTGCTTCCGCCCAGCGCGTGTACATGCGCAGTAGCATCTCCGCCCAATCTTGCGCCTCGGTGCCGCCACTACCCGATTGAATATCTAGATAGCAGTTGTTCGGGTCCATCTCGCCACTGAACATCCGGCGAAACTCCAAATCAGCCACACGCTTTTCAGCGTCGTCTAGCTCGCTTTGCACGTCTTTAAGTAGCGACTCATCTTCGGCTTCGACCGCGAGCTCTAGCATCGCTGCTGCATCCTCAAGCGTAGTTTCAAGCGATACCACTATCTCAATGACACTATCGAGCTGACTTTTTTCTTTGCTAATTTTGGTGGCGCGTTCTGGATCATTCCACAGCTCCGGACTCTCCATCTCTAAATTGACTTCCTCTAAGCGCTCTTGCTTGCCATCGAAGTCAAAGATACCTCCGAAGGTCCTGTCCACGCGTCGATAAGTCTTTGATTTGCTCTTGGTACGGATTAATTTCCATTAGTTTTCCTATAGTCTTGATTTTTATAGAGTTTTACTTTTATTAAGTGAAGACTGCCTATGTATAACTTGTAATATAGAAGTTAAGCCGTGAATTATGACTTAAACGACCTATAAAAAATTAAACTTTTAATCAACGCTAAATACTCCAGTCTTCAACCGCCCAACGATGCGCTAATGCATGCGCGTGTAAAGCTTTATCAGGCGATACGCAGACAGCAATATCGGCCCATTCTAATAGTGGAATGTCATTCTTAGAATCAGAGTAAGCATAAGTCTTTTCAAACTCGATGCCCGCTAATTGCTTTTTATCAAGCCACTTATCGAGATGATAGATCTTACCTTCTTGAAAGTTGGGCTTATCGGCCAATTTACCGGTATAGCGCTCATCGACAACCTCCAACGGCGTCGATAACACGTTAGCCTCTTCGATGCCGAAACGCTGAGCGATAGCCGATACCACAAAGTTATTGGTCGCTGAGATAATCACTACTTCATGACCTTGCTCGATGTGTTCACACAAGACTTCCATCGCTTTTGGACGAATATGCGGCTCAATCTCTGACTTGATATAGTCTTCACGTAACTCATCAAGCCTGTCCATCGGTAAACTACTCAAAAACTGCGCGACAAACTCATTGTACTCAGTCGCATCTAAAGTACCTTCTATATAGTCATTATAAAACTTCTGATTAGCGGTACGATACTCGGCCTCATCCACCAAACCATGTTTAACGATATACTCTCCCCATAAATAGTCGCTATCGACATCAAGCAAAGTATGATCTAAATCAAACAAAGCTAATGTCCGATTGGTCGAAGAGATTGGGGTAGAAGGTTTATTCATAATACATACTCACTGAGGATAAAGAGTTACGCTCTAAAATAAGAGCGCTTGCTTACTATTAAGACTATTAAATTTTATGATTTTAAATAGATGTAGAGCTTATTCAGGCGCCTGAATCTCAGTCAGACCCGTTCTGAACTTTTGACAGCGATCTGCGTAGTGCATGGCTGAGAGTTTGAGCATCGCAGCTTGCTCGTCAGTCAAAGTCTTGACCACTTTGGCCGGCGCGCCCATCACTAGTGAGTTGTCCGGGATCTCTTTACCTTCGGTGACCAAAGCCTTAGCGCCGATAATACAGTTTTTGCCAATCTTGGCTTTATTTAATACCACCGCGCCGATACCAATCAAGCTGTTATCGCCGATCTCACAGCCATGTAACATCGCTAAATGCCCGATAGTGACATAATCGCCGATTTTGACTTCGATACCGGCATCAGTGTGAATCACGCTATTTTCTTGCACATTGCTATAGTCACCGATATGAATGCGCTCGTTGTCACCGCGAATCACCGCACCAAACCAAACGCTGGCTTGATGACCTAAATAAACATCGCCAATGACTCGCGCCGTATCGGCAACCCAACCATTAAAAGGGGCAGCAAACTCGGGGGTTTTTTCTAAATACTGATAAATCATAACTTATCCTTGTTTATAATATGATTGTGTTATCGTCCGTACAAAATAGTTGTTATAAGCTTATTATAGGCAGCAAACCTTCGGCCTGTTAGCATTGACTTGTTTTAAGGCGGCTTTTGCAAGGCGAAATCATTTGGAGCAGTAGGCAGTAAAAACACCCACTGCAAAAGCAATCCATTGTGGCAAAGCTATCGCTGAAAATCCAGCCGTTTTATAAGTATATTATTTGTCGTTTTGCATAATGGGTTTATAAATTAATAATATTCTGAATTAGAGCACTCTTATTTTTGCTTAGGCTATTTTACAACTTTAGAAGTCGTCACTGTTAAATTTTATAGTTTAAACCTCTATTTATCTGCACTTTTTATCTACACTTTGAATCACTTATTAAACTCTAGTATCACGAATTAAACTGTAATCTAGAGAATACTCATGATTACCTATCGTTAATTGTAAATGAGTCTAGCTATCTGCCTGGTTTTTTTATATAATGCTCAAAATCTGTGCCTAAGCGAGTGGACATGATGTAAGTTACTCTTCACCAACATGTGAATTAAGTATCTTTTCATCTATCTGTCTTCTCGCTTTTTTGTGGAAAAATTTTGGCTGCAAGCGGTTTTATAACTCTTTGAATCAGTATAAATTATCAATTGTCCGCTGAAATAATACCCACAGATATAGTAGCGCATTCATCATCAATAGCGGAGGCAAATCCTTGAATTCATCGACGACAACACAAGCAATTTTGGCATTAGCAGATGGGACGATTTTTCGAGGTGTCAGTATTGGTAGTTCTGGTCACAGGGTCGGTGAAGTGGTCTTCAATACCGCGATGACGGGCTACCAAGAAATCCTAACCGATCCCAGCTATGCGCGTCAATTAGTCACCCTCACCTATCCTCATATCGGCAATACTGGTACCAACTCTGAAGACAGCGAATCTGGCAATACCAATACTAAAGTCTGGGCAGAAGGCCTGATCATTCGTGATGCCACTTTGTCCACCTCAAACTTCCGTAGCTCTGAATCATTAAGCGACTATCTAAAACGCAACGATACCGTCGCTATTGCTGAGATTGATACCCGTCAGCTGACGCGTCTATTACGTGAACAAGGCGCGCAAAACGGCTGTATCATGACGGCTTCTAACGGCCTTGAGATCAGCGCTAATGATGAGCAACAAGCAGTACAACTCGCAAAAGAATTCGCCGGTCTAAAAGGCATGGATTTGGCAAAAGAAGCCAGTCATCCCCAAGGTTTTGAATGGACGGCGGGTACTTGGGAGTTATCCGACACCTTGCTCAATCGTGATGCACCTGGTAGCCATGACAGCGGTACTGGTGGTTTTTTCAAACAACTGGGCACGCATATCGAGCACAAATATGACGTGGTCGCTTATGACTTCGGCACGAAGACCAATATCCTACGCATGCTCGTCGATCGCGGCTGCAAGGTCACCGTCGTGCCAGCGCAAACCCCTATCGAAGAGGTGCTGGCGATGAATCCAGATGGTATCTTTTTATCGAACGGCCCTGGCGATCCAGCGGCCTGTAGCTATGCTATCGATAGCGTCCGTCATATCATTGAAGAGACCGACATTCCAACCTTTGGCATCTGCTTAGGTCATCAGCTTGTCGGCCTTGCCAGCGGCGCCGATACGGTTAAGATGAAGTTCGGTCATCACGGTGCCAATCATCCGGTGCAAGATTTGGACACCGGCGCAGTGATGATTACCAGTCAAAACCACGGATTTGCCGTTGATGAAGACACCCTGCCGGATAATATCAAAGTCACCCATCGTTCACTTTTTGACGGCACCAACCAAGGCATTGAGCTGATCAACAAGCCGGTGTTTAGCTTTCAAGGTCATCCCGAGGCCAGCCCCGGCCCGCATGACGCCGCTGAGTTGTTTGCTAAGTTTGCGCAGATGATGGATAAGGCTAAAAATGTTTAAACTTTATGCCAAAGCTTTAATAGCGATAGCCTTTATCCTAAGTCTTTGGCTTCCAATTTCGGCACAAGCTAGCAATCATAGTTATAAAAACTCAAGCGAGGAGCAAATGCGACTTCAACAGCTTGCTCGGGAAGAGCAAGCTCAGTTGCAAAGTTCAAATAGAGAACGTTTAAAACAACAGAACGAAAAAACTAATTCATCTAATTTAGTTACTACCTCAGGATTAGATAAAGAGAAACAAATTGAAGAATTAGCAAAGACGCTAGTCTATATTTATAACGTTAAAGAATTTTTCGTTGATGTTTGGCAGAACCCAAAATCTCCGTATATTCGTATATTAGATTTTGATAAGAAAATTTGTATGAAGAATGAGTTTAATGAGCCTCAAACAATTCAATTATTTGAAGCTATTGCTAGAGATTATATTGAAAGTCAGCCTGCTGAGAAAAATCATAAAGATTTAAAATTACTAATTGATTCGGAGTTGAGCTATGAGCTACATAGCTTATCTCATGCTAGTTTAATAGGTGATGATGATTATCATTATATAATTCAGCTCCATAGTCTACAGAAACCTAAACTCGCAGTTGCTATAAGAGAAATTGTAAATAATCCTAACTATTCTGAGTTAGCAAAGCTCATCGCAGTAAATGTAAATTCGCAAAATACGGTCTTAGGACAAGTTTTAAACACTGCTGCTAACAAATGTGACTTTAAATTAAATAAGGTTGATTAAGTTAAATCTAGTAAATATACAAATATCTAAGAATATTAAAATCCCCACCCGCCAAAATAGGACAAATCTAAATGCCAAAACGTACCGACATAAAAAGCATTCTTATCATTGGCGCAGGCCCTATCGTTATCGGTCAAGCATGCGAGTTTGACTACTCTGGGGCGCAGGCGTGTAAAGCCTTACGCGAAGAAGGTTACCGCGTTATTTTAGTTAACTCTAACCCAGCCACTATCATGACTGATCCGGTCATGGCGGACGCCACTTACATCGAGCCGATCACTTGGCAAACCGTTGAGCAAATCATTGATAAAGAGCGGCCTGATGCGATTTTGCCTACAATGGGCGGGCAAACAGCATTGAACTGCGCGCTTGAGCTAGACCGAAATGGCGTATTAGAAAAATACGGCTGTGAGCTAATCGGCGCAACCAAAGATGCGATTGAGATGGCAGAAGACCGCGACTTATTTGACAAGGCGATGAAACGTATCGGTCTTGAATGTCCGCGCGCTGAAATCGCTGAAACTATGGAAGAGGCTTTTGCGACCCAAGAGAAAATGGGCTACCCGTGTATCATTCGTCCCTCTTACACTATGGGCGGATCCGGCGGCGGTATCGCTTATAACCGTGAAGAGTTTATCGAGATCTGCGAGCGCGGATTTGACTTATCCCCTACTCATCAGCTGCTTATCGATGAATCGCTAATCGGCTGGAAAGAGTACGAAACCGAAGTCGTGCGTGATAAAAACGACAACTGTATCATCATCTGTACCATTGAGAACTTCGATCCGATGGGTGTACATACCGGCGATTCTATCACTGTGGCGCCCGCGCAAACCTTGACTGATAAAGAATATCAAATTATGCGTAACGCCTCACTAGCAGTACTACGTGAGATTGGGGTTGAGACTGGCGGCTCTAACGTGCAGTTCGGTATCAACCCGAAAAATGGTCGCATGGTAGTGATTGAGATGAATCCTCGCGTCTCGCGTTCCTCGGCGCTAGCGTCGAAAGCCACGGGCTTCCCGATTGCCAAAATCGCTGCCAAACTAGCCGTAGGTTATACCCTTGATGAACTGCAAAACGATATCACTGGCGGCGCTACTCCTGCCAGCTTCGAGCCTACCCTTGATTATGTCGTCACTAAGATACCGCGCTTTAACTTTGAGAAGTTCCCGCAAGCGGACAACATTTTATCGACGCAGATGAAATCGGTCGGTGAAGTCATGGCTATCGGCCGTAACTTCCAAGAATCTATGCAAAAAGCACTGCGCGGATTAGAGACTGGCGCTGATGGTTTCGATGAGCAAATCGACTTAGCGGCAGTGAAACCAGAAAAAGCGCGTAGCGAGATTATTAATCGTCTAACAGTGCCTACTCCTGATCGTATCTTCTATATCGGCGATGCTTTTCGTATCGGCATGAGCGTAGAAGAAGTATTTAAATTTACCAACGTCGATCCTTGGTTCTTGGTACAAATCGAAGATATTATCAAAACTGAAGCTAGAGTCAAAGAGCTCGGGTTTGGCGATTTGAATGAGAAAAACCTGCGTAGCTTTAAGCGTAAAGGCTTATCTGATCTGCGTCTGGCTAAACTACTGGGTATCTCACAAAAGCAGCTACGCGCTAAACGTTGGGATTTGGGTATCCATCCGGTCTATAAGCGCGTCGATACCGCAGCGGCAGAGTTTGCAACCAGCACTGCCTATATGTACTCAAGCTATGATAGCGAATGTGAAGCTAATCCGACGGATAAGAAAAAAATCATGGTTATCGGCGGCGGCCCCAACCGTATCGGTCAAGGCATTGAGTTTGATTATTGCTGCGTCCATGCGGCCCTCGCTATGCGCGAAGACGGTTATGAGACCATCATGGTCAACTGTAACCCAGAAACGGTTTCAACCGATTATGACACCTCTGATCGCCTCTACTTTGAGTCCATCACTTTAGAGGACGTATTAGAGATTGTGCGGATTGAGCAGCCTGATGGCGTTATCGTGCAATTCGGTGGGCAAACGCCACTGAAACTAGCCCGCGCTTTAGAGCAAGCTGGCGTCAAGATCATCGGCACTAGCCCTGACGCTATCGACCGCGCTGAAGATCGTGAACGCTTCCAGCACATGATCCAGCAATTGAATCTAACTCAGCCCTCTAACGCGCTAGCCACTAGTCTTGAGGATGGCCTAATCAAAGCTAAAGACGTCGGCTATCCGCTAGTGGTACGCCCGTCTTACGTGCTCGGCGGACGCGCCATGGAGATCGTCTATAACGAAGATGAACTTAAACACTATCTGCGCACCGCTGTACAAGCATCTAATGAAGCGCCAGTACTACTCGATCGCTTCTTAGATGATGCGGTTGAGGTCGATGTCGACTGCGTTTGTGACGGCACCGATGTGGTCATCGGCGGTATCATGCAGCATATCGAACAAGCGGGCGTCCACTCTGGTGACTCGGCCTGCTCATTACCGCCTTATTCACTGTCAGATGAGCTGTGTGATGTGATGCGCGAGCAAACCATTGCCATGGCAAAAGAGCTTGGCGTCATTGGCTTGATGAACGTGCAGTTTGCAGTCAAAGGCGAGACAGTTTATATTCTTGAGGTCAATCCACGCGCCGCGCGTACCGTACCTTTTGTCTCAAAATGCATAGGTACCTCGCTTGCGCAAGTGGCCGCTCGTTGTATGGCGGGTACGTCACTGCAAGATCAAGGCTTTACCAAAGAGATCAAACCTGATTTCTATGCAGTAAAAGAGTCGGTCTTCCCTTTCGCTAAGTTCCCGGGCGTCGATCCTATCTTGAGTCCTGAGATGAAGTCGACAGGTGAAGTGATGGGTGTGGGCAAAACCTTTGGCGAAGCCTTTTATAAAGCGGTCATCGGTAGTAATGAGCGTCTGCCGGGTCTGCCTACTCAGGATGAAACCAAAACCGTCTTTATCTCAGTGCGTGATAGCGATAAAGAACAAATCGTCCCAGTCGCTCGTCAGCTACAAGACTATGGCTTTGAGATCGTAGCGACAACTGGCACACAAGCGGTATTGGCTGACAATGGCATCAACTGTAAGCAAATTAACAAAGTCACCGAAGGTCGCCCTCATATCGTTGACGCGGTCAAAAACGGCAAGATTGATTTGATCATCAATACCACTGAAGGCAAGCAAGCACAAGAGGACTCCTTCTCTATTCGCCGTAGTGCGCTACTAGGTAAGGTCTTCTATGTCACCACCTTAGGCGCCGCTGAAGCCGTTTGTAAATCTTACGCTATCGACTTGCCTTTCGATGTTTATAAACTGCAAGACTTGCATGCAAAAGCTAAGCCTGTTGCTTAATAGCGCTTGCAGCCTGTATTTATATACTATTGACTTGACAGCTTAAATTCAGTAGATTAGATACTATCGTAAAGCGTATTTTAAAAGTTTAACCGTTTTAAAAAAGCATAGTGGCATCACTGTTACTATGCTTTTTATTATGCTTTGATCAAGTGAGATCGGGACGTATTGAACTTTTGTTACCTAGCTTTTATTAACTCGCTTTATCCCCATATTATATTTCACACTCATTGCAACAACATAGCACCATCTCCTGACGAGATGGTGTGCTGTTATTGGTTTAAGGAAAAAACATGCAACGTTACCCTATGACTCCGCAAGGTCACGCCGCCTTAGAAAGCGAGCTCAAACAATTAAAAACCATTGATCGTCCACGCATTACCGCCGCTATCGCTGACGCCCGTGAGCACGGTGATCTAAAAGAAAACGCTGAATATCATGCTGCCCGTGAGCAACAAGGGTTTTGTGAAGCGCGTATCCGTGATATTGAAGCTAAGCTTGGCGGCGCTCAAGTCATCGATCCGGCAACCTTGAATAAAGAAGGCCGAGTGGTGTTTGGTGTCACCGTCGTTATCGAAAACGTCGATACTGAAGAAGAAAAGCAGTACCAGATCGTCGGCGATGACGAAGCGGACTTCAAAGCAGGTAAAATCTCGGTCAACTCGCCTATCGCGCGCGGCTTGATTGGTAAATTTGAAGGCGATGAAGCCCGTATTGAGACGCCAAAAGGCGTGGTTGAATACGAAGTGATGAAAGTCATTTATAGCTAATTTAGCTCAGCCTTAGCTTCTTCAAAACACCTCAACTGATTAAATCTTACTTAATCTTTTGAGGTGTTTTTATGCGCGTTATTATATTTTTAGAGCAGTAGATGCCCATTGATTTACTTTTGGCAAATTACACAATACTACTATTTAATCCGCTTATATTTAGCAGATAATCAGTTAACTTTTGAGCCAATAACGGTTTGTTTACTTTACTTTAAGGATTTTATAATGACCACGGACAGTATCATTAATAAAACGGTTTTCGCGGCTACGATGACAAGCTTAATGCTGTTACCTCTTAGCGCCAATGCCGCTGCTGAGATTACTATCAATCAACCCGCGACAGGCAGCACCACTGTCGTTGAGCAATACTCTGATGGCAATACGGCGACTATTACCGCCACCCCCAATGGCATCTCCATGCAAAATGGCATGCCTTATTCAGTGACGCAAGTGACTAACGTGCCGCGTTATACCGTCAGTCAAGGCTCATCGACTATCATTACCAAAGGTCCTACTACTCGCCAAGTCACCCAACAAATTGGCAATACGCCAGTGACGACAGTGACTACTCCCATCAATACTGCTGCCCAAGTGATGACGCCGGTGACAACAGCTTCTGTCGTTAATAATCAAATCGTGACCAACCCAGTCGTTACCAGTCAGACAGTAACCACTTTGGATACCCTACAACTGAACCCCACTTTCAACACCCCTGGTGTCGTTAATGCTCATACTAAGGTGATGAAAATCCTAAAAGACAGTAGCGGCCGAGATGTCGCGGTTCCTGCTAATAGTATCAAGCCTGGTGATATCATCGAATATCACACCACTTATGTTAATAATAGCAATCAGCCTATCAATGATGTGAATGCTATGGTTGCTCTGCCGAATGGCGTCAGAGTAGTGTCGCTAAACAGTTCACTGCCAACCCTAGCGACTACTGGCGGCGATAACTATCAGACTATTCAGCAAGTCGGTAATACTGTGACCGTGCAAGAAAATTATTCAGCTCTCAAGTGGAACTTGGCTAACCTGCCTGCTAACACGCCGCAAACGGTCGTGATACGCGCTAAAGTGCAATAAAATTTAGCTTGTAACACTTAAATTATGAATTTAAAGGTCTTAATTTTTAAGGCCTTTTTTTATGGATTATTATACGACAACAGTTGTCGTATACCTTTGCCAATTCTTCAATAATTACAGTGAGTTATCAACCGATTTGCTAAAATAGTTACCTATTAACGAATGGGTACTATAACTTATGGCAACCATCAATTATGACAGGCTTCAAGGTAAGCTCAATATCTTAGCGGATGCGGCTAAGTATGATGTCTCTTGCTCATCTTCCGCTGGCACCCGTAAAAACCAAGGCGGCGGCCTCGGTGACGCCTCAGCAACTGGTATCTGTCACAGCTATACCGAAGATGGTCGCTGCGTCAGTTTGTTAAAAATCCTCTTAACCAATCATTGCATATACGACTGCGCGTACTGCACCTCACGTAAAAGCAATGACACGCCGCGCGCCGCTTTTAGTGTCGAAGAAGTGGTTGATTTAACCATGCAGTTTTATCGCCGCAACTATATCGAAGGATTGTTTCTAAGCTCAGGCATCTTTAAAAGTGGCGACTACACCATGGAGCGTTTGGTTGAAGTGGCAAAGATACTGCGCACTCGTGAGCGTTTCAATGGCTATATTCATCTAAAAACCATTCCTGGTGCTTCAAAAGAGTTGCTATTAGAAGCCGGACTATACGCAGACCGTCTGAGCGTAAATATCGAGATTCCAACTAAGTCAGGATTGGCACTGCTCGCGCCAGAAAAATCACACGATGAGCTAAAAGCACCGATGGAGACGGTTAAAGAAGAGATCATCACTATCCGTGAAAGCCGTAAAACCCATAAAAAAGCGCCAAAGTTCACGCCCGCAGGTCAGACTAGTCAGATGATAGTCGGTGCTAGCAATGAGACTGATTTGCAAGTGATTCAGCTATCGAGCCACTTTTATCAGACTTATGATCTCAAGCGTGTCTACTACTCAGGGTATGTGCCGATGCTTGCTGACAACCGTTTGCCAGCGATTGGTACGCCGGTGCCTATGGTGCGCGAGAACCGTCTGTATCAAGCGGATTGGTTAATGCGTTTTTATGGTTTTGGCGCGCATGAAATCGTAGAGCCTGACTCGCCGTTTTTGGACTTGGACTGCGACCCTAAGCTTGCTTGGGCGATTCGTCACCGTGAGCACTTCCCTGTCAATATTCAGACGGCAAGCTACGAGATGATCGTGCGCATCCCTGGTGTCGGTACCAGAACCGCACGAAAGATTGTCAAAGCGCGCAAGTTTAATCAGATTACTTTAGAGCACTTAAAGAAAATGGGCGCGGCGGTTAATCGTGCCAAATACTTCATTGCAACCACCGGTAAGAACGAGCACTTAGCGCACTTGACCCGCGATAACTTCCGCCAATACGTGCTGGCACAGACGCAAACCAAGTATAAGGATCAGCGTAGTGGTCAGATGGCGTTATTCTAAAATAAGTATGTGCTGATTACTTCTAAAACTACTCTAAAGGATAACTATGTCGCAGCTTGCTTTAAAAGATAGCTTTGCCGTCGGTCAAATAACACCGAGTACACTGCTTTATGAGCCAAGCTTTGAGGGTTGGCTTAGCGCTGTGTATCAGGTTTATGAGCGTAAGCTGCAACATGACGAGGCTCTGCAGCTTATCGCTGAGGATCAATACATACCGTCGTTAATTAGTACCACCGCACACGTCACGACGGATGATGAGCAAGCTCAGCGCGTGCTTGTTAAGCTTAATAAGCGGCTTGGCCGCTCAGGGATGCGTCAAATCCTATGGGGTTTTTTATCGGAAAAGCCAAACATCGGCACCACCCTATTTCATATCGTTAAATATGCTATCGATCATCCCAAACGCAACGTTTTGGAGGACTTAGGGCATTTGGAGGTATTGGAGCTGGCGCAAACGGTAAAATCGGTACACCGAGAAAAGCACCGTATGGAAGCTTTTGTACGCTTTGAACATACCACTGATGATATTTACTTTGCCCGTGTTGAGCCTGACTTTAACGTACTGCCTATTATTGGTGAGCATTTTCGTCAGCGCTATCAAGACCAGCACTGGGCGATATACGACTTAGCGCGTGGTTATGGCATTTATTATGATATGAGCCAAAGCACGCCATCGCGTCCTGCTGAATTGCAAACCATTACTGATCTAGATGAGGCGGTGCTGCGTAATCCTGCTAGCATTCATAGCCCTAACGAGCAGCGTTATCAGCGGTTTTGGCAAGGCTATTTTACTAACGTCAATATCAAAGAGCGTAAAAACACGCGTTTACATAGACAACACATGCCGCAGCGCTACTGGAAATACTTGAGCGAAAAGCAAATACTGCCCAATGCCGACTATCTTGAGAAAAAAAGATAGCAAATGCGCTAGTGATTCTCAGCGCCTGTTTTTAATACTCGAATACCTTTTATCCTCAGCAATCTTTTTATAAGGTTGAGTTTTACTCTTTTTTAACTGACAATAGCAGCTTATCTTTTTGATACTGTCGACATTTTAACTTAAAGAGTTCTTGCTGCTATTATGATCGTTATGCGCTTATTATCTTCTTTAAAACACGATGAGTCCGAACGCGGAATCTTTCATCTTGGGCGCGCTTTGGTCAAAAACGACCACACCTCTATCATTGTTTCTAGCGCTAATGAAGATAACGAGCTGGTCAAGCGCCTAGAGCGCGATGGTAACTTATACCATCAGCTGCACATGAATAAAAAATCTTGGTTATCCTTGTTACAAGTTGCGCCGCTACGTCATCTGATTGAAAAGTATAATCCCGATATTATCCATGTGCACTCAAGAACACCGGCTTGGATACTACATTTAGCCCTCAAACGCGCCAAAGTCGAGCGCCGCCCAAAGCTTGTGTCTACGATGTATGGGTTTTACCCTATCAATAAGTACTCGCAAGCGCTACTAGATGTCGATACTATCATCACCGTCTCTGACAGCGTGACTAATTATTTAATCAAAGGTATTCGCCGTGAGCAGCTCGGACCTAAGCACATTAAGCGTATTTATCGCGGAGTAGATACGCGTCGTTACCCTTATCGGCATAACCCTTCTGTCTACTGGCTACGTCGCACCTTCGCCGAATACCCTGAGCTTGAGCACAAAAAGTGGCTGGTATTTCCCACCGTCATCGGTAACGAGTATGGTCAAGAGTGGCTTATCGATATCTTAGGTAATCTACAAGAGCAATTCCCTAACATTCATGCCATCATTATGGATGAAGATTACCGAGAAGGCGATGTGGCGCATGAGGATTTCCGTCAGCGCAGCAATACTTTAGGGCTGTCTGAGCGTATTACTTATGTGGGCAATAAGCGAAATGATATGCGTGAGTGGCTATCGGCAGCAAATATTGTCATGGCGCTTGCCAATCAGCCCGAATCTATCGGTATCAACGCCCTACAAGCCATTCATTTAGGCACGCCGGTCATCGGTTGGGATCAAGCCGCCTTTAGTGAGATTTTGCAGCCGCTCTATCCGCAAGGCTTAGTCAAAAAATATAACGCTAAAGCGCTTTGTAAAGTGGTGAGAAGCCAACTTGAAAGCGTTACCCGTCCTGAGATGACCAACAAATTTACCATGCGCGAGATGATTACAGAGACTCTTGGTATTTATCAGATGTTGCATGAAGATTCGTTAACAGAAGAGCAAGCAAAAATAAGTAAGCAATCTGATAAAAAACTAACCAAAACACTTAAGTCAGCAGCGCAATCTCTTAATAAACCCTCCGACCATCTCACTGAACAACAGCCGGTAAAAAAACGCGCTGAAAAAGGCTCCATATCTCTAACGAAGAAGAGTTAAAACCCTAAGATAACAGACTTTTTTTGTCATCATCATAAAAAAGAGCTTAACCTTATAAGGTGACGCTCTTTTTATTTCAAACGTATCAGTCCTGAATACGCTCATCGTCTTGTAAAAACACAGTGAATTTAAGTTATTCACTGGTTTAAATAGTACTAGCTAACAGCACTGCACCAGTATTTTATTGAGACGTATTCTTCAATACCGTATTTTGATCCTTCACGACCAAAGCCCGATTGTTTAACGCCGCCAAAAGGCGCTACTTCAGTAGATATCAGGCCAGTATTATGACCAACGATACCGTAGTCAAGCGCTTCGGTAACGCGCCATGAGCGCGCGTAATCGCTACTATAAAAGTAAGCCGCTAGACCAAAGATGGTGTCATTGGCTTTTTGAATGGCTTCGGCTTCCTCTTTAAAAGTAAAGATGGTGGCGACAGGGCCAAAGATCTCTTCAGAGGCAATTTCCATATCGGATGTGACATTGGTCACTACGGTTGGGTTGAAGCTTAGCTTTGAGGCTTCGTTGGTATCGCCACCGGTAACGAGCTTAGCGCCTTTATCGAGCGCATCTTGTAGTAAATTTTGCACCTTCTCTAAACCATCTTCATTGATGAGCGGGCCGATATCGACGCCTTTATTCATACCATTACCGACTTTGAGCGCTTCTACTTTTTTGGTAAAGATATCTAAAAACTTATCCTTAATGCTCTCTTGTACATAGATTCGGTTGGCACAGACACAAGTCTGGCCCGCGTTACGGAATTTTGAGGCGATTAGGCCATCGGCTGCGGCTTCTAAATCGGCATCATCGAAGACGATAAACGGCGCGTTACCGCCAAGCTCTAGCGATAGTTTTTTGATCGTTGGCGCACACTGGGCCATAAGCGTTCGACCTACTTCGGTAGAACCAGTAAAAGAAAGCTTTTTCACTCGCTTGTCACTCGTCAAAATCTCACCAATCATCGAGGATTTACCCGTGACTATCTGAATCACTCCTGCTGGAATGCCAGCCTGCTCGGCTAACACGCCAAGGGCTAATGCTGAAAAAGGAGTTTCAGTAGCCGGTTTAATAACCACTGTACAACCCGCAGCTAAAGCAGGACCGATTTTACGAGTAATCATCGCCGCTGGGAAGTTCCAAGGCGTAATAATAGCGCACACACCTACCGGCTGCTTGATAATCACATGACGCAATGAAGCTTTAGTCGCAGGTATAACGTCGCCATATACGCGTTTGCCTTCCTCGGCAAACCAGCGGATGAAGCTATTGGCATAAGCCATCTCACCGCGTGATTCTGTCAGCGGCTTGCCTTGCTCAGCGGTCATAAGTACAGCCAGATCTTCTTGGTTTTCATCAATCAGATCTGCCCACTTTTGTAACAGCTCACCACGCTCTTGTGCGGTTTTGGCGGCCCAAGAGTCTTGGGCTTTATCTGCACTATCCACCGCTTTGATAACGTCTTGTTCCGTGAGACTAGGGATAGTCCCTATAGCTTGCCCATTGAAAGGGTTGGTGACCTCAATAGTCGCCCCATCGCTCGAATCTTGCCAGCTATCTTTGATTAAGCATTGTTGTTTGAGCAGCTTTGGGTTAGAAAGGGTTAAATTATCTGACATTATGATTTTCCTTATTATTGCTTATAGTTGATATGTCGATAGCCGCACGCCGATGTGTTTTTATTTATAGATGACTATTTTATATACCAGAGTAACTGATTGTATTTGCATCAATGTCATTTAAAAGCGTATGACTTTGCTATTGTGAACGATCTAACTCATTATAAGAATATGAGGATAATGTTTACAACTGCCGCTAACACTTCTATTACCAATCATCCTGTCAGGTATAAAACTTATACAATGCCATCGGCTCGAAGCTTCGCAATCATCTCACTATCATAACCAAGAGCGCTCAACGTCTCATCAGTATGCTCGCTTAAACGTGGCGGCGGCGTGCGATAGCTGACTGGTGACTCTGAGAATTTAATCGGATTACCCAAGGCTCGAACTGGGCTACCTTGCTCGCTGAAATCAACCACCATCTCCCGCGCCTTAACTTGCGGCATCGCCAAAGCTTCGCTAATGTTATGAATCGGACCACAAGGTATACCCGCGTGACTGAGCGCTTTTAACCAATAATCGCGCGGCTGCTGAGCAAACTCTGCTGCCAGATGCTCACATAAAGCTTGACGGTTTTTGACTCGTTCAGGATTGCTCTTGAAGCGGTCGTCTTGCTGCCAGTCTTTCTCTAGCAGCTCAGATAATTTGGCAAACTGACCGTCGTTACCGCAAGCTAAAATAAAGTGCTGCTCCCCTGCGCCTGCAAACACTTGATAAGGCACGATATTAGGGTGTTGGTTGCCCAGTCTTGGTGGCACGTCGCCTGAAGCTAGATGATTCATCCCGACGTTTGCCAACATGGCAAGAGCACTATCTAATAGTGCTACATCAACATGCTGACCAAGACCGGTACGCTGCCGGGCCAGTAGCGCCGCTTGGATCCCAATGGTCAGCTGCAACCCTGCAAACAGATCCACCACTGCCACCCCGACTTTATGTGGCTCGCCATCACTTGGGCCTGTGATACTCATCAAGCCTGATAGCCCTTGAATGATGTAGTCATAGCCCGGACGCTTAGCATAAGGGCCTGTCTGTCCAAACCCCGTCAAAGATGCATATATAAGCTTTGGATTGTTGCGCTTGAGACTGTCATAATCTAGACCGTATTTTTTTAGACCGCCGACTTTGAAATTCTCCACCAAAATATCGCTACCAGCGATCAGCTGTTTGATAATCTCTTGACCCGCTTTGGTTGTGATATCAACGGTGAGTGATTTTTTATTACGATTAATGGTGGCATAGTAGGCTGATGTGTCGTCACTGAACTTAGGCGGCGCCCAGTGCCGTGTCTCATCGCCAACACTAGGACGCTCAACCTTAATGACTTCAGCACCCAGATCCGCTAGTACCTGCGTACAAGAAGGGCCTGCCAATACTCTAGATAAATCGAGCACTTTTATTCCTTGCATAGCACCTAACGAGTTATTATCTTTATCGTCCATATCTTTCATAGCATTCTCAGTATTTATTTTCACTTTTTATTCTAATTTTTAAACTCCAAAAATTAAAAAACGTACGCTAGTTTCAAGCCTGCCTATAACAGCCAAACCCTAACATACGTCAATCAAAATTTACTCTAAGCTTTCTATTTAACCGAGATAGCAAATTAGAAGAACGCTTGAATACCTGTTTGCGCACGGCCCAGAATTAGCGCATGAATATCGTGTGTGCCTTCATAGGTATTGACCGCCTCTAGGTTCATCATATGACGAATGATATGGAACTCATCAGAGATACCATTGCCGCCATGCATATCACGAGCCACTCGCGCGATATCGAGCGCTTTGCCGCAGTTATTACGCTTAATCAGTGAAATCATCTCAGGGGCAGCGTTGTCCTCATCCATTAGGCGACCTACTCGCAGTGCCGCTTGTAAGCCAAGAGCAATCTCAGTTTGCATATTGGCAAGCTTTAACTGTACCAGCTGCGTGGCGGCTAGCGGACGACCGAACTGCTTACGATCTAGTGTGTACTGACGTGCCGCTTTCCAGCAAAACTCAGCTGCACCCATTGAGCCCCAGGCGATGCCATAGCGAGCTTTGTTTAAGCAGCCAAAGGGCCCTTTTAGGCCGCGGATATCTGGGAATGCATTGGCTTCTGGCACGAATACCTTGTCCATCACAATCTCGCCAGTGATAGAGGCGCGTAGTGAAAACTTACCCTCAATCTTCGGTGCTGATAGACCTTTCATCTCTTTATCTAAAATAAAGCCGCGAATATCGCCTGCATCGTCTTTCGCCCAAACGACAAACACATCGGCAATGGGACTGTTGGTGATCCACATTTTATTGCCTGTCAGCTCATAACCGCCATCGACAGCACGCGCACGCGTTGACATAGAGGCAGGATCGGACCCTGAATCAGGTTCGGTCAAACCAAAGCAACCGACATACTCGCCTGAAGCTAGTTTCGGTAGATACTTCTCTCTTTGTTCTTCTGTACCGTACTCATGGATTGGATGCATCACTAGGCTAGATTGCACGCTCATTGCTGAGCGGTAGCCTGAGTCCACCGCTTCTACTTCCTTAGCGATCAGACCGTAAGCGACACTAGACAGACCTGCACAGCCATAACCTTCGATAGTCACGCCAAGCAAGCCCATCTCGCCCATTTGACGCATGATATTACGGTCAAAACTCTCATTGCGATTGGCCTTTAAAATGCCAGGCATCAGCTCTTTTTGGAAAAACTGGCGGGCACTTTCTGTAACCATCCGCTCTTCATCAGTCAGCTGATTACGTAATAAAAAAGGATCTTCCCAATCAAAGCTTGGGTTAGACTGCGTACGTACATTGGTAGGTGCTTGCATATTGCTTTCCTTGGCTTGATTGCACAATTTGTGAAGGGTTAACGTATAATATATGGAATAAACGACAAATCATAACAGTTAGTTTAATTTTAGTAGATAACAACCGTTAATTAAAAGCTATGTTTAAAAGATGGCAAAACTCTCGTAATCACGTTATTTATAGATATTCGCTTATACCCTCTTTGCTACCCCTTGAGATCTAGTGCTTGAAGTAGCACACCGTTACTTAACACTCATTTAGCCGTGGTAATATAGACGTATAATATTTTCACACCTGCTTTTGAGCAGTTATTTATTGTCATACTGTTGAGTCGCCCATGCCCCAATCTCGTACCAACCTAAACGCTGAACCGAAAGGGAGCTTTCCCTACCTTATTGGTCTATTGCTACGCTATAGTACTTTTGCCGCTGCTGCCTTATTATTTTTGGCAGGATTACTGCTGACCAATTGGTGGTTGATCATTATCGGTGGTCTACTAGTGGCTTTGGGTATCTATGATGTCATGCAATCCAAGCACGCTATCTTAACCAACTATCCGGTCGCTGGTCACGTCCGCTACGTCTTAGAGGATTTTCGGCCTGAAATCCGCCAGTATTTATTAGAAGATGATAAGGAGCAAGTGCCTTTTTCGCGGCAGCAGCGGGCACTGGTTTATCAACGCGCTAAAAATGTTAGCGATACCAATGCTTTTGGTACTTTAGATAATTTATATGCTCAAGGCAAAGAGTGGTTTTTGCAATCTGCCCTCAGTCATCCGCTAGAAAAACAAGACTTTCGCATTACGGTCGGCGGCGAGCGTTGTCAGCAGCCGCATGATATGTCGGTATTCAATATCTCAGCGATGAGCTTTGGTAGCCTCTCTGCCAACGCGATTATGGCGCTTAATCAAGGAGCCAAGATTGGCGGCTTTACGCACGATACCGGTGAAGGAGCGATCAGTCCTTATCATCGCAAATTCGGTGGTGATTTGATTTGGGAGCTTGGCACTGGCTACTTTGGCTGCCGTACTGCTGAAGGCAATTTTGATGCGCAGTCTTTTGCCGAAAAGGCAGTCGATCCGCAAGTGAAGATGATCGAAATTAAGCTATCTCAAGGCGCCAAACCTGGCAAAGGCGGCGTACTGCCAAGCGAAAAAATCACACAAGAGATTGCCGATACCCGGCAAGTACTTACAGGGCAAGATTGTGTTTCGCCCTCTTCGCATAGCGCTTTTAGTACGCCGCGAGAGCTAGTCGCGTTTTGGCAACAACTGCGCGACTTATCAGGCGGAAAACCTGTCGGGTTTAAGCTGTGCATCGGTCAGCCATGGCAGTTTATGGCGATTGTCAAAGCAATGATGGAAACCGACAATTATCCTGATTTTATTGTCATCGATGGCGCTGAGGGCGGTACGGGAGCAGCTCCCGTTGAGTTTATGGATAGTGTGGGGATGCCGCTTATCGATGGCTTCTTGTTCGTGCACAACACCTTAGTTGGTGCCGGTATCCGTGAGAAAATCAAGCTTGGCGTCAGTGGTAAGATTGTCTCTGGTTTCGACATTGCTCGTATGCTAGCGTTAGGTGCAGACTGGTGTAACTCCGCGCGCGGCTTTATGTTTGCCGTGGGCTGTATCCAGTCGCGCTCTTGCCACACCAATACTTGTCCGACTGGAGTAGCGACTCAAGACCCTTATCGCCAGAAAGCCTTAGATGTGCCTAGCAAAGCGGAGCGCGTTGCCAGCTTTCATAAAAACACTCTGAAGTCCTTGTCGAGTATCGTCGGTGCTGTAGGGCTTGAGCATCCCAGCCAGTTGCAGCCGTATCATATTGCCCGCCGCCTAGATGATGGGCAGATCAAGCTCTTATCAAAGTTCTTTTACTTCGCGGATGAAGGCGCGCTGCTCGATCATAGCGCCCGCGCCGATGTCTTCAATCAGATGTGGGTGATGGCTGATGCCGATACTTTCTTACCAGATAATGATGCGCTCATTGCTTATAATAAAGACTCGCGTGACAAGGGTAAGCAAAAAAAGCTAAAGCCTGAAAAAACGCTCGAAGATGTGACCGAAAATATCAACACCAATCTGAAAGAATAGTTATGTCTCTTAGCCTATCGACTACTCTTAACAGCCAAATACTCCTGCTTAGCGCTGCTTTATTATCAGCGACAGTGTTGAGCGCTTGTCAGCCTTTTGATGCAGATAAGTCTGATAAAATGGCGCAGGTTTGGACGTGTGCGACTGAGCAAACTCCCTTTAATTATAGTGCTTGTCGCATCGACAGCCAAGCACTAACTGGCGATCATTATCAGCTAAAATTATTTTGGCAAGATGCTAATAAACAGACGCTACTCACTTTTGACAAACTCATCGACACCTTACCCAGCACACAGTCCCTGACCTTTGCGATGAATGCGGGAATGTATAACGACAGTTATGCACCTATTGGTTATACGGTAATCGAAGGTCAAGAGATACGGGCGCTAAATCTCAAAGAAGGCGGCGGTAATTTTCATCTGCTGCCGAATGGCGTGCTGTGGTGGGATGAAACAGGTAAGCTACAAATCACTGAGAGTCAGGCTTTAGATGCCTTAATAAAAAATGACAAAGCTCAGCCTTGGTATGCTACACAATCAGGGCCGATGCTCGTAATCGATAATAAGATTCATCCTAAATTCAATGCTGATAGCCAGTCCTTAAAGTTTCGCAATGGCGTAGGCGTCTGTAGCGATGACAGCGTACAAATGGTCAATAGTGAAGAGCCAGTAAGTTTTTATCAGTTTGCTGAGCTATTTAAAGAAGAGCTGCGTTGCCCTAATGCTTTATTTTTGGATGGTGGTATCGCCTCAGCGCTTTATGCACCTAGCATCGACAAGCACGATAAAAAACAGATGGGCGTAATGATTGGCGTGGTTGATACTCAGTAAATACGTCAGATCTGAGTTATGAGCTAGATATAAGACCTTACCTATTAGCTTAACCGTTAGCTTTTTTGTACTTGGCACATCTTGGATACCAATTTATGCCAATCTTGCTTTAAGCAGAATTTATAAAATCTAATTTTTAGCGCGGTTTTTCTGCGATATAAGCGGCTGTTTTGCCATTTAAGCAAATGTTGTTCAATATTAGAGACAATATACGCTTCGCTAAAGCCTTTGTAATTGCTCGGATTAAGCACCAACAGATTACTCATACACACAGGCGCGACTTCGTAAAACAAAATGCGCTCTACCTCGTTAATAGGCAGATGAGCCACTTGTTTGGCGATATACTCATAGCTTATTTCATTATCGATAAATAAATCGGATAATGCCATCCATGCCACTTTTTTATCGCTAACTTCGCTCATAGGACCCCTTTACTATCGCATGATTCGTCAATGCCTTAGTTTAAAATTAGCACATCTATCCGCCCCTTAGTAGCTAAATTTTGCTACAATAGCGCCAATTTTTATGCTAAATAGCAGCAACTAGCAAATTACTGATTTTATTAATGTATTGAGAGACCATTATGGGTTTTAACTGCGGTATCGTCGGCCTACCAAACGTAGGCAAATCCACTTTATTTAATGCCTTGACCAAAGCGGGAATCGCCGCTGAGAACTTCCCTTTTTGTACCAAAGATCCCAACACAGGTATCGTGCCGGTACCTGATCCGCGCCTCAAAAAGCTCGCCGATATCGTCAACCCTGAGCGCGTATTGCCTACCACTATGGAGTTTGTCGATATCGCAGGCTTAGTGGCGGGTGCGTCAAAAGGCGAAGGCATGGGCAACCAGTTCTTAGCCAATATTCGTGAGACCGATGCTATCGCGCACGTGGTACGCTGCTTCGATGATGATAATGTGGTGCATGTCGACGGCCGAGTCAGCCCAATCGACGATATCGAAACCATCAATACCGAATTGGCTCTAGCCGATCTTGAAGCCGTTGAGCGAGCAATATTGAACCTCTCCAAAAAAGCTAAAGGTGGCGACAAAGACGCGCAGGCCATGTTAGAGGTGTTCAAAAAAATTGAGCCACTACTGGCAGAAGGTAAAGCGGCACGTGCAGCGAGCTTAGACGCAGACGAGAAAAAACTGATTAGAAGCTATGGTCTCATTACCCTTAAGCCTACTATGTATATCGCTAACGTTTCTGAGGATGGTTTTGAGAACAACCCTTATCTCGATGCTGTCCGCGACTACGCTACGGGTGAGGATTCCATCGTTATCGCTCTTTGCAATCAGATTGAAGCTGAAATCGCCCAGCTTGATGAAGACGATAAAAAAGACTTTTTGGCTGAGATGGATATGGAAGAAGCGGGTCTCGATCAAGTGATTCGAGGCGGCTATGATTTGCTTGACATGCAGACTTACTTCACAGCTGGAGTCAAAGAAGTTCGCGCTTGGACCGTTGCTATTGGGGCGACAGCGCCGCAGGCAGCTGGGGTCATTCATACGGACTTTGAGCGCGGCTTTATCCGTGCTGAGGTCATCGCTTATGATGATTTTATCGAGTATAACGGTGAAAAAGGCGCCGCCGCTGCCGGTAAGTCGCGCTTAGAAGGCAAGACTTACATCGTGCAAGATGGTGATGTCATGCATTTTAGATTTAACGTCTAAGCTTATATAGTCAGTTCAAAATAAAGTTGTTATAAATTTGAACGCGCTACTGGTATAAACTTTACTTGCGTGCTGTTATCACAGAGGCTGCGTAAAATTCATCCCAGCAGCGCTATGACATTTTTAGAGTGAATCGACTATATTTCAACTTCCTTTATAGCTTAGAATTAAAAGTCAGCCTTAGCGCTGGCTTTTTTTATGCCTATACACTTTACGAATACTACAAATCCCATTGAGAATTAAGTACTATAACTATCACTATAAAAATAATAACGGACGATAAATAATGAGTAATTATGCCAAACAACCGAAAAACGCTACCGAGCACTGGGCAAGACTATTCAACGCGCAGCGTTTGGGCAGTGATAAACAAGCACCAGTGCAAGACAGCGCCCGTAGCTCTTTTCATAAAGATTATGATCGCTTGGTATTCTCGCACTCTTTTCGTCAGTTAAATCAAAAAACGCAGGTGCATCCTCTAACCAACCAATTAGGCATCCACACGCGCTTGACGCACTCGCTAGAGGTCTCTTGTATTGGGCGCTCTCTTGGCATGATGTCTGCCGAAAAGCTCCATGATAAGCTCGCTGACGGCCTACCTATAGGGGTCTCGCCAGCCGACGTTGGAGTGATAGTGCAAGCGGCTTGTCTGGCTCATGATATTGGCAATCCGCCTTTTGGTCATGCCGGAGAGTACGCCATACGTGATTGGTTTATGCATCCTGAGCGCCGCTCGATATTAAAGCACTTAAGCGCTAAAGAGCGTTTGGATGTCTTAGCTTATGAAGGTAACGCGCAAGGGTTTCGGCTACTCGTGCGTAATGAGCATCACCCCGATCAAGGCGGTATGCGCTTAACTTGCGCCACGCTCGGTGCGTTTATGAAGTATCCTTGGCTAGCTAGCCATAGCAATATCATAGATAGTGATAATAATTATTCTATTGATAGGGTACAAAAATTCGGCAGCTTTGTCAGTGAGGCTCAGCAGTTAGAGGAGCTCGCGGCTTGTTTGCAGCTGCCTCGCTCGCGGCTGCACGATGGCTTTGCGCGGCACCCGCTCGCTTACTTGCTGGAGGCCGCTGATGATATTTGCTACGCCTTGATAGACTTAGAAGATGGCATTCAGCTCAACATGCTAAATTTCACCGAAGTCGCAGAGATATTTTATCAGCTCATTGGTGAGCGGCCTACTGCTATCACTTTACCGGCGCGGTTATCAGTCAGTCAACAGCTGGCCTCTCTGCGAGCGCGCGCTATGATGCGGCTTGTCAATACGGTGACTGATGCCTTTGTGTTCAATCGCGCGGCGATGCTAGCCGGAGAGCTGGCTGGGAGTCTATTCGCCCATTGTGATGCTGATGTACAAAGCGGTATTACTCAGGCTAAACTACTAGCCCGCGAGCGTATCTTTAATCACCCAAGCAAGGTGCGTATGGAGCTGATGGCCAATCAATGCTTGCAGCGCTTGCTCGACGCTTTTATGCCGCTCGCTTGGACAACGCTCAACCATAGCCCTAAGCCATTTGAGCAGCAGCGTCTGCTTAGCCTACTACAGCCGCATCTAGATGAGCACAAGCGCCAGTTGTCCGGTAATATTTATCATAATATCCTGATTATCTTAGACTTTATCACGGGTATGAATGATCATGAAGCTTATCGGCTGGCGCAAGAACTACGAGGTCACTGGGGCACGATGGTTTGAGATATTTTTACGCTGCAGTAAAAACCTAGTACAAGTGTTCTGATTTTATTCGTATTTTCATCTTTAAATCGGTATGATAAACAATAACTCAGCCACAATAGATATCTTATGAGCAGCCGCGAACAAAAAAAACTTCAAACAAGACGGGCTTTTTTTAATGCCGTTTTAGATCTTTGCATGACAGGGCAATCTTTTAGCTCTATCAGCCTACGCCAAATCACCCGTGAAGTGGGCGTAGTGCCCACGGCATTCTACCGGCATTTCGATGATATGGAGTCGCTCGGTCAAGCTTTAGTAATTGAGGAGCTTGGCGGTACGATGGCCACTTTGAGTGAGGGTCTACATATTGGCAAGACTCGCAGCTTCGAGCGTCAGATCGCCAAGAGTATTCAGCTGTTCTTGCAGATGGTTAGCGAGCAGCCCTACTATTGGCAGTTCTTAGTTAGTGAGCGCTTTGGCGGCTCAGAGGCGGTTCGCAACACTATCAATAAACTATTAAAGCTACATATACAGAGCTTATCAGAAGATTTAGCGCTACAGCCGGCTTTTAGTCATATTAACGACTATGACCGTCTTCTGCTAGCTGATGCTGGGATCAATATGTTCTTTTCTTGGATTATTGATTGGTTAGAGCTGACTTATTCTGAGGATCATGACGATGAAGCCGATTTGGATGAGATTGAGCGCAAAAAGCAACAGATGCAGCACAACTGTACGCGTCAAGCACAGATGCTCTTTTATGGCGCTTATAATTGGAAATCTACCGAAGAAACTTTGCTTGATGAATAGCGTCTGTATGTTTTACAAGCTAAAGCTAGCTTATTAAAAAGTGGGTTCGAAGGCCCATAGACGCTGAGACACTACATTAACGACTTTAGCGGGTTTCTTATTAGAACCATCATTATTAGTCTCAGTATTATTACCATTAGAAGTATTGATTTTACTAATCAGTACGGTGGCAAATCTTTGGCGCGGCGCGCCTAAGTTGGCACTGTCGGTGGCAGTAATAAGCGCTGAAAAAGCTTGACTATCGACTGCTAATAATGGAGTTAAAAGCTGACGCTGCTCGGTGCTGACCGCATTTAGAGGCGGCTGTTGCCAAATACTATCAACTGAATCCATTACTTGTTGCTTTTGCAAATCCTCTAACCCTTGTATCTGCTGCGCGCTGATACCGTCTACCAAAGCTGCCAGCAGCTCAGGGCTAGCGGTATTGACATTGATCGGTAAATAATAGGGCACAGCGGTGAGATAAGGCCGTAAAGTCGCTAAGCCTTCGACGCTCATATTAGGCAAATCTTGCAGCTGATCGACACTGACAAACGGCTGATTGGGTAAAGTTGCCGTTAAGCTAGCGCTTTGCTGAGCATAGACTACGCCCTCATCTCCGCCATCTTTATAGACTTCCCTATCCCTATCTTGCCAGTCCAAAGCGGCGATAGCTATCTGCGGATCTAGATTGAGCTGGGTCAATAGCCGCTGAAAAACACTCAAAGCAACAACGTCTACTGCTCCATCATGATAAAGATTATTGATATTAAAGCGAGCTGCCTCATCGCGCAGCTCCATAGTCACCGTATGCGATCCTAAAGGATAAGGCGGCAGCGGCTGCGCCCATATGTCTTGGAGGCTATCGGTATCATTGAGCATGCTGTCAGCTCGAATCAAAGTAACCGTCAGTTGCTGCGCGGCGTCGATGTCTTGTAGTAATTGATTCTGATTGAATAATAAACCGCTGCGGCGAATGACAATTTTCTGACTAGCGAGCATGGCTCCTGCCACGACAGTGATACTGACCACCAATAAGAGGATAGTCAATAAAGCCACGCCGCGTTGAGATCTCATTGCTATCGTCATAAGTTAGTTACTATTGCCACTATTATCGTTATTGCTATTGTTATTATTACTATTCTTTAGCGGATTATTAGTCATAGGTAGAGGCTGCGGCGCTAACGCCCATTGCCAATGGATCGGTATGTCTTGATAAGTAAAGCTGATTGCGACGCCTTGCGGCAGCAAACTAACTGAGTTTGACTGCGCTACGCCGTTAACCTTGTTATTGAGATTGCTGCTATTGGTACTATCCTTATTGTCATTGGGAAAAACATTAGCAGGCTCAGGCAGTAACGCTTGCCAGCTTGCAGCCGTTACGCCTTCTAGTAAAACGCTATCTAAGCTCACATCTTGGCTATTACTATTCCTATCATTTTGAATACGAGTATACTGACGACGAATCAACCGCTGATCGGCAAAAATATAGTCTATATGCTGCAAACTTGGGCTGCTTTGATAGCGGGGATCCGGATCGGCGAAACGTACAAAGCTTACCTGTTCGCCATCTAAGCGCATAAATGGCTCAGGCGCTAGTGGCGCAGCATCACCAGCATTATTGCTAGCATCGTTATTATTAATCTCATTAGCAGCTTGAGCGCTAGGCGCTTGGTAAGCAATAATCTGCCCCATATCTTGCTGCAGCTGCAAATAAGCGTACTGCAATGCCGCCAAATGATCTGCCTGCAGCTGCGCTCTATCGCGCGCGCGATTGACACTATCGAATACCTGCCAGCCTGCCACTGCAAGCATCGCAAATATCGCCATAGCGACCATCAGCTCCAGTAGAGTAAAGCCGCGCTGCGCACTCATGGCTGTCCTCCATTGTCGCCACTATCCAAACCAAAGGAGGCAGCACTACTAGCTGTTTCAGGATTACTGACTATCACCGTAATGTCCGTTACTACCGAACGCGGTTCACCGTCGAGGATCGGCGCTACCTCGATAGTCACCTCTTTTAATGCTGGGCTCAAAGTGTTGGCTACGCTCATCTGCACTTGCCAATCACGCCCTTGCTCATTGACCGTTTGGCTGCGATTGGCAGTCAGCCAAGTCTGCTGAATACGTAAGTCGGCCGCAGCATTTTGAGCAACGAAATGCGCTAAGGTTCGCGTTTTTAAGACATCGACTGAAGACAGGTAAGCGCTACTAGCACGGCTAGCGGCGACGGCGACGACGGCTAAGATAGCGAGCGCCACCATTACCTCAATCAAGGTAAAACCGCGCTCTGATCGGCGAGTGTTTATAGCTGCATTCAGCTCAAAGGATTGGTAGGGTTTACATGACGTATAACGCACCTTTGCAGAAGACGGTTTATCTGTTTTTCGTTTCAAGCGCGTAGGTTTTTCGACGAGGTTCATGCGCTATAACCCTTGCCCAATCGTCATACTGCCATCCGGCATAACGGTAATCACATCACCCACTAGCCGCGACTGATGGCGCACTTCTATGGTGACAGGACTGGCCTGCCCTGTTCCGAACCAGAGGACTTGCGGCACCGCTTGCTCGGTGAACCACGGCTGTAGCGCCTGCACTTTCATGCCGTCATTGCTCGCGCCCATATTGCTAGACTCCAAACTCTGAATCGCTAAGCTGACACCTGCAGGCAGCTGCGGCAAGGTGATCTCTGGCTCTAGCTCCCAGCTCGGAGTTGCTACGCTGTTTTTTGGATCCGCGGACATGGCGGAGAGCTCCATAGCGTTTTTGGGGGTGTTATCGATAGCGCCATTAGTGCCAAGGTTGTCGGCGGTTTGATAGGCTATGTAAGGATTGGATAGACTGACAATCGTAGGGGTGATCTGACCTTGTTTATCAGCTTGTAGGCTTAGCCCCATCGGCTGCATACGCTCTGCGGATAATAAGCGAACGTAGCTGAGTGAATCCGTCAGATGCTCATAAAAAGCTAAGTGTTTACGCGATTCACTGCTACCAACAGACAAGCTGATCATACCGGCAAAGATGGATAAAATGACCACTACCACTATGATTTCTACTAAAGTAAAACCAGTCTGCGCGTGTTTCATGATAGAAGGCAAACCTTAATCATTGATCATTAGCAATAAACAGCATTGCCCGCTGATTATTAGCCATTAATACTGAGTATTGCGATGCTCTGCTGATTCTGTCTCGATTTGCTCGACTAGATCCTGCATATCCTCATCATTGAGACTCTCATCAGCAGTATGCGCCAGATAGTGTCCAGGAAGATCTAGCATCTGCTGAACAAGCGCATAACGTAGCGTATCGCGGCGACCCAAATAGCGCTGATAAAAGCTAGAATTAAGTAGTCCGGCACCGCCTTGCCCCATCGCCCAAATAGTACACAGATAGTCACGAGTGGTCATGCTACTATGCTGCTCTTTGAGATAAGCGCTAACGATATCGATCAGACGCTTCATACGCTGACGACGGATATCATAAAGCTCGGCAAATAAGCGATTAAGACCAGTCACTGAAGCGGCCAGACGCTCTTCAATCTGGTTTAGGAGCATCGCTTTTTGCGGATTGAGCAGCTGCTGAAGGATCATCCGTGCCACCCCAGCAGAAGCACAATCATCAACGCGGTTAATCTCAAATAGCTGCTCTTCGTAGCGAATAATAATACGCAAATATAGCTCATCTTTACTAGAAAAATGCTTGTATAGGGTACCCTTAGCTAAATCAAGCTGATCGGCTAGGCTATCTAAAGTAATATCACCATCGCCTGACTCAAGTAGCAATTGCTCAGCCATCGCTAAGATATTCTCTTCTCTTACTTTGAACTGGTGCTGACGACTCATAACTTCTCCTAAACTTGGTGAAATTAAGCATACAGTTATAGTACGACGAATCATTCGATTAACAACTCAGCTATAAAGAGTCGCTGATAACGAGGGGCAACTATAACAAGTAGCTATGCTTAGTGTCAGTCATTGAATATCTTCGTCTCATAGCAGCTGCTGGGCAAGGCTGTTTATTGCCAAGTGCTAAAGGCAAATGCTTTTATTAATAGAGATAAGAGAACGCTAATGCTATAAAAAACAGGATTTGGATGCTCAAAGTTGAGCCATAAGCCTTATTTATAAATGACTGACTGGTCATAGCATAACGACTTTAATGATATTGTGCTAGTAAATTTTCAAAGTTTTTTGCAGTTAACTTACCTACCTCTTCACTACTGCACTCATACATATCAGCGATAAAACTAGCGACATAAGGCACATAAGCTGGCTCATTAGGGCGTCCTCGTTTGGGTACGGGCGCCAAATAAGGGCTATCGGTTTCGATCAGTATCCTATCTCGCGGCATATTTTTAGCCGCTTCTTGGATACTTTTAGCGCTCTTAAAGCTGACAATCCCCGAGAAAGAAATGTAAAAGCCCAAATCTAACGCGCGCTTAGCAGTATCCCAATCTTCAGTGAAGCAGTGGATAATACCGTGCTCTGCGCCCTCAGACTTTAAGATATCGATAGTATCGTCTTTTGCGTCGCGCATATGTACCACTAACGGTTTTTTTAGCTGCTGACTAGCATGAATATGGCGCGCCAAACTGTCCTGCTGCGCAAGCTTATTTTCAGTAGACCAATAGTAGTCCAGTCCCGTCTCCCCTATGGCCCAAACATGATCTTCTTTAGCCGTTTCAAGCAAGCGCTCTACGCTCGCCGATTGTAAGACGCTGATGTCTTCGCAAGGATGAATACCCACGCTCATACCTAAACGCAGATCATCATCGCTGTAGCGGCTTACGATATCAGCAATTTCATCATATTCAGCAAAATCGCACATAATCGCCATTGCTCTAGTGACATTGGCCTCTTTCATCGCGGCAATGGCGCCTGCAAGCTCGCCATCGTATTTAGTAAGATCGAGACGGTTGAGATGGCAATGGGTGTCAGTAAACATAAATACTCTCTTTATCGTTATCGTTTTTGATTAAAATTTTATCGTGAATAGCTTTGTCATAATTTGTCATCAACAGTTTTGTCGCCTATAAATAAAAGCCAAAAAGGCTAAGTGCTAGATATTGCTGCAATAAATGCTTTTTTCAAGGTGAGTACTATAGTCGATCCATTATCAGTCAGATGAAAATCAGGCATTAATAATGCTAGAATCGATAGTCCTTTCCTCCTTTTAGCTAACTTAATAAGCCCCTGTCTTATGACTGATCACAAAACCTTTGCCCTGCCAAAAGCGCTCAATAACAAAGCGCTGACTCGCTTAGTGCCAAAATACCTATATCGGCAGCGTTTTTTATTGCAGGATAACGGGGATGACAATCAATTTGATATTGCCAAAAACGCTCGCATCGTTGGCGATTCTACGATTACTATCCGCAAGGGGGATGACAATCAAATCTCTATCGGCAATAATACTAAATTCAATACTCTAAAAATCGATATCAACGGCAGCAACAATCAAGTCGTTATAGAAGATGACGTGAAGTTCTCTGGGCAATTATTAATCGTGGGTAATAACTTGCGTATTCATATTGGCGCGCAAACCACCGCCGTTGGCTGTTATATTTTAGCTAGAGACAAAAGCGTCATCATTGGCAACGCTTGCATGATATCGCGCGGTATCGAGATTCGAGCGACAGACGTGCATAAAGTCTATGACATAGCCTCTAATAGCCGTTTAAATACCGCGCATCGCGATGTGGTCATTGGTAATCATATCTGGATTGCTGCTAATGTGACTATCTCTAAAAACGTCTCTATTGCCGATGGTTGTATTATCGCCGCCGGCGCTTTTGTCAACAAACCTATCAATACCCCTAATAGCTTAGTGGCTGGCGTACCGGCCAAAGTCATCCGTCAAGGTGTACGTTGGGAGCGCTAAGCTAAGCATGCTTACCATTCAAGCTAGCATGGAACATAAATCGTTGAAATCCAGTATATTCACTAACTGCTGACGTGTTGCAAAATCAACCATCGGCTTGTTGCTAAAAGGCTTAGTTTCTACTCTACAAACTATAACGGCACCACCCGCATCACCTCCTCTATCGTGGTCACACCTTCAGAGATACGTTTGGCACCAGATAGCCTTAGCGGCTGCACGCCTTCGCGATACGCTTGTTGCTTGAGGGTCTCTAGATTGGCATCAGCCGCAACTAGCTTTTTGAGCTCATTAGATAGTGGCATAATCTCATAGAGGCCAATACGTCCTTGATAGCCGGTATGGCGACAGTGTTCACAGCCTTTGGCGCTATAAATTTGTGTTGGTAATGAAGCACGCCACGGTTGCACTAGCTCTTGCCACTGCAGCGCCATCTCACTATCGGCATTAAGTTCCTGCGCCTGTTTGCAATGCGGACACAGCGTCCGTATCAATCGCTGCGCCATTACTCCTAGTATAGTGGCTGAGGTCAGAAATGGCTGCACGCCTAAATCATGCAAGCGCGGCAACGAGCTTGGTGCATCGTTAGTGTGCAAAGTCGAGAGCACTAAATGCCCAGTGAGTGAAGCTTGTACCGCCATATTAGCAGTCTCAGAATCGCGTATCTCCCCGACCATAACGATATCAGGATCTTGACGCATCAAAGAGCGGATCCCATCGGCAAAGTGTAGATCTATCGCTGGATTAACTTGCATCTGATTGAAGGCAGGCTCAATCATCTCGATAGGATCTTCGATGGTGCAGACATTGACTTGCTCAGTGGCGAGCTGTTTGAGCGTACTATATAAGGTAGTGGTCTTACCTGAGCCGGTCGGCCCAGTGACTAAAATGATACCGTTTGGATGACTAGTCAGCTCATGCCACATCTCAAGCTGCTTACCTGAGAGACCCAACTGTGCAAACGAGCGCACTAAAACTTCTGGGTCAAAAACACGCATGACTAGCTTTTCCCCAAAAGCCGTTGGCAAAGTCGACAAACGTAGCTCGGTCTCTAAGCCTTTATGAGTACGGGTCTTGAGCCGACCATCTTGCGGTTTGCGCTTTTCGGCGACATTGAGTCGGCCCAAGATTTTAATCCGCGCGGTGACTGCCATTAAAATCGCAATCGGCATCTCATAGACGGTATGCAGGACACCATCAATACGAAAGCGCACTTTGCCAGTTTCGCGGCGCGGCTCTAGATGGATATCACTAGCGCGCTGCTCAAAAGCATACAGCAGTAGCCAATCGACGACTTTGACGATATGCTGATCATTAGCATCGGGGTTGGCATTATCGCCTAACTGTAGCAAGGCCTCGACATTAGTAACGTCAGCGGCGGCACGTTTATGCACGCTATTAGCGCCTGCGATCGCTTGGGTGACTTGATAGAACTCTTGGCGATAGCGGTTGATCTGGTCGGGACTGATATAGACCGTACGGTAGCTCTTATTACCGATGATTTTTTCGATATTACTGTGCCAATCGCTATAAAAAGGCTGATCGGTACCGATGACGATCTCATCAGCTGCCACCTCGATAGGCAAAATATGCTGCGAGCGCGCATACTCAAACGACATCAGCTGCGTCACTGCTGGTACGTCCGTCTTAAGCGGGTCGATACGCACTAAAGGTAGGTTTGCTTTAGCAGCTAACCACTGATTGAGCCAAGTCAGTGTCAGCTTATTGTCACCCTCATTATCATGACCGTTAATCAAGCCAAACTCGCTAACTGTAATCAGAGGATGCTGAGACTTATCACGGCGACTGGTCATCACTAGATTATAACCGCGCTGATCGATCACCCTATCTGCTAGCAGCTCATCGAGACACCAGCGCAAATCTACTATTAAAGAATAATCCGGAATCGACATAGTTATCTTCTTTTATTATTCATTATTTAATGCTATTAAACTACTTCAACCACTGACATAATCTGCAACTTCCCCTTCTCCATTTGGCAAAAGCGGACATCGACCGACTTATAGCGCATGGTAAAGCTCGTATTTATCTCATCACGGCGGTAAGCTGGCCGAGGATCCTGCGCAATCAAAGCTGTTATTAACGGCAAATCTGCCGCCACTAAATGCTGCTGTATCTCATCAATCACAGATTTTCTGTTTATAGGTGCTCGGCACTGTATGTCATTATGGAACAAAACTGCGAACTGCTTCTGAGCATTAGCAGTCATCGTAACGGCTGACGGAATCGGCGCTGTTGGTGCAAATCCGCTCGCAGCATGCTCAATACTATCACTATAAGCAACGTAAGGCTTAATATCGATAATAGGCGTAGCATCAATCATATCAGCGCCACTGATAATCAGTATCACTCGACCTTCAACCACCTCGATTCGCTCAAGCTTCACTACTGACAGACCCAGCTGTGCGGGCCGATACATACTGCGACTGGCAAAAACGCCTATCTTTTGATTACCGCCTAGTCTTGGCGGTCTGACTTGCGCACGAAAGCCACTAGCTGTTGGTGTGCCTTGCTGAGTGCTAGTCTGCTGATTATGCAGATCTCTATTATGATGAAACTGCCAACTGAGCCAAAGATGACTAAAAGCTTCCAAGCCGACAAAGGCCGCCGGCGTATCAAAAGGCGCGATCATCTCGATAGCGCTAAGCAAGCCTACTAGATTGGGCTGCCTTGGTGCCCCAAACTTCTGCGATAATGGCGCACGATGATAGCCAATGATAGGCGCTACATGGGTCTGTATTTGCTTGCTCATGCGTTATTCCAAAGCCAAAAAAATGCTTTATAGTAAGATAAAACTTACCAAACATACAAAAATACTCACTAACGATATTCCATTTTATCATGGTCAGTACGCATATCATGGCGGATTTTTATTTTGAAATTTGTTATGATGTGCCCCATTGTATATTGAGAATAACTTGCATCTGGCGGCTCGCCATTCGATGCGTTTATCGATTAATTAGAGGGCTTTATGTCAAAACTCCGCACAGAAACGGTCACAGACGTTCACCACTGGAATGATTCGCTCTTCACTATCAAGACCACTCGCGACGATGGCCTACGCTTTCGCAATGGCGAGTTTGCGATGATTGGTATCTTAGTTGACGGCAAACCCCTACTGCGAGCTTACTCGATTGCTAGTCCTAATTATGAAGACCATTTAGAGTTCTTTTCGATTAAAGTCCCTGATGGGCCACTGACTTCACGCTTGCAGCATATCAAAGTTGGCGATGAGCTACTAGTCAGTAAAAAGCCGACTGGCACGCTAGTATTAGACGATTTACTGCCCGGTAAGAACCTATATATGCTCTCTACAGGTACTGGACTTGCGCCTTTCTTGGCCTTGTCACGTGATCCTGAGGTTTATGAGCGTTTCGAAAAGATTATCTTGGTCCATGGCGTACGTAACGCCGAAGATTTAGCGTATCGCGATATGTTCGAAAACGAGCTGCCAAACGATGAGATCTTCGGTGAGTGGTATAAAGAAAAGTTCATTTATTACCCGACCACCACGCGTGAAGAGTTCAGAAATATGGGCCGTATTACCGATTTGATGGAGTCAGGCAAGCTGTTTGAAGATGTCGGCCTCCCACAAATGAATAAAGACGATGACCGCGTATTGATCTGCGGTAGCATGCCATTTAACGCCGATATCTCCAGAATATTAGATGGTTTTGGTCTAACCGTTTCGCCTCGCATGGGCGTACAAGCGGATTATGTGATTGAGCGTGCCTTTGTAGGGTAGAAGATGTAGGGTAGAAAACTGCTTAATCAACATAAATAATTCTTGACGGTGACAATTAGGCTGTTATAATACGCAGCCTATACAGCACAACCTGTAGCCCGATTCAATAAAGCTCATTGCTTTATACCTAACACGCCGGTGTGATGGAATTGGTAGACATGACGGATTCAAAATCCGTTGCCTTTAAAAGCGTGTCGGTTCGAGTCCGACCACCGGTACCAATTGTAAAAGCTATAAAAGAAAATACCGCTAACGATTAAGTTGAGCGGTATTTTTTTGTCTATTGTTTTTATAAGCCAACTTGCTCTAAAAAACCCTACTCCGCCTCGTCTATCTTTTCATTGAGCACATCTGCCATGGCATCATCGATAATGTGATCTTCGATATAATCGACGACAGCATGAATAGTAGTCAGGTCCATCTCTCTGACGCCCAATTTGACTAGCTCAGCGTTAATAGACTCTAAGCTGATGACATCGTCAGGGTTGCCTAATAGATGCTCGTCAAAACCATCATGGACGAACCAATAGAGCTTCTCAAGCACGCTGTTCTTTTCGGTCAAAGTCGAATAGCCATCGCCTTGGATAAATAAGTTAAAGTGATAAGGTATCTGGATATCATTGATATAAAAGGTGCGCAGACAGTCGATGGTGAAGGCTTGGGCATCGCCGCTTTCATTATTAGCCTGATCTCCTGCTTCATCCGAAACGCTCTCTTTGACCAGCTCGCCTAATAGCTGATAGTCCCCTACTTTGATTTTATGATTATAAATGATAGCGGCATCGCCAATGGCGTCAAAAATAACGGCGCTAATATCTAAGGTATTATCATCGATGTCGTAAAACGCTTTTAGGGCGGGCAAAAACTCGGTAAGCTGATCGTCAGGTACTTCGGTCAAAAACTGCTGCTCATGGATGGTGATCATGTCATCAGGGGCATAGAGATTGACGTTATCTGCGTCGTTTCTGCCGGTGGGTGTCAGCGGAATAAGGTTAAAGGGATTATTATTAGTCATGCAGAGTGGCCTTGTACTAGAGATTTGCGGTATTGATGTCTGTGGCTATAATATTAGCGCGTAACACCGATTACGGCGTCACAGAATCTATGACGGGTATTATCGCTTATTTAGGCTTTTTTTGATATACGCTCTACTCTCGCAAAACTCTGGTTATAAAAGTAGCAAGTATAAAGTGGTGCGTAGGCTGTGGCTTTAGCCCAGCAAAAGGGTTGTAAGATATTGGACCTATAGCTACTTAGACTATTTATGGTAAAAAAACTGCGCACGATAGCTTTTAATTTTTCAGATACGATATCTATTACCTTATCTAGCCTAATTTATAGCTATTGTGTACACTAAACGAAAAACTTAAGCGAAATTTTGGATAAATTGATGGCTGATATGGATCTCGCAGAAAAATTAAAACAATTTACGTCAAGTTGGGTGCAAGCGACAAAAGAGCCTTTTACCAATCATCCTACAGCTAACTTTTTGAGGAATGATCTAAAAACCCAAATTGCTGCTATTGTTAAAGATTTTGACGATAGCTATCTAATAAACGCTAGTGCTGGAGCAGGAAACTGGGCTAATGTTCCTTGGCTTTCTATACTTAATCCTGAAATTACAACTAGAACTCAATACGGTATTTATCCTGTTTATCTTTTCAGAGCAGATGGGCTAGGTTTTTATTTATCCTTGAATCAAGGAACAGCTGAACCAAAAAAGAGATTAGGTAAAGTTGAAGCTGACAAAAGAGCGCAGTTAATAAAAAAATACTTACTTTCGAAGTTTCCTGAACTAAAAGATTGGGGCGAGCAGACAATAGATTTAAATGCAGATACTTCATTAGGTAAATCTTATGAGACTGTCAGCATAACTGCTAAATATTATAGTATAGACACAGAACTAGACAGTGAGTCTATAAAGCAGGATTTGCTAGAATTACTAACTATATATAAAAAGATAGTCGTATTGGATATAGATAAAGAATTGCAGCAATTTACAGGAATTAATACGTCTAAAAATATCAAACCTATTAATAGCAAAAAACCTCTCCCTGCAAACCTTACCCCACTATCCAAACCCTTTTTACTACTAGCCGGCATCTCCGGCACAGGGAAAACTCGTTTTGTCCGTGAGCAAGCCAAAATGACAGGTAGTCTCAGCGATAACTACTGTCTAACCTCAGTACGTCCCGACTGGCATGAGCCTAGCGACATCTTAGGCCATATCTCACGTTTGGGTAGTCAGGGTGCTGAGTATGTCACCACCGAAGTGTTGCAATTTATGGCCAAAGCTTGGCGTGCCATTATCGATGCAGATTTAGAGCTTCAAATTATCGATGACAGACTCATGGTCAGTGGCGACCAAGCGCAGTTAAATAATGTCTTGCCCTATTGGCTCTGCTTAGATGAGATGAATCTTGCGCCAGTTGAGCAGTATTTTGCCGATTATCTATCCGTGTTAGAAACTCGCGAATGGTGCTGGGATGCAGAGCAGTTTTATTATTGTTGTGATCCTTTATTGAAGTCAGCCACTATTGCGCAGTTGTCTGATCAAGCAAAAACCAGTCTCAGAAAAACGCTAGGTTTTGAGGCTGAAGGCTATGATAACGCATGGGATTTATTTTGTACGCATGGTCTAAGTCTGCCTTTTAACTTAGTCGTTGCCGGCACCGTCAATATGGATGAGACGACTCATGGCTTCTCTCGTAAAGTGATCGATCGCGCCTTAAGTTTCGATTTTGGCGAGTTTTTCCCCAATGACTTTGCGCATTTTTTTGCGCCGACAGTACAGCATAAAGCCCTAAGCTATCCTTTATATTCGCAAGCAAGTCTCAATAATTTACCTGCTATAGATAGCACAGGCGAGCGCAGTATTGGCTTTTTACAGTCGATAAATAGCGTACTAGATAACAGCCCTTTCAAACTGGCTTTTAGAGCGCTAAATGAATTATTACTAACGGTGATAACTAGTCAGCCTAGCGATGCAATACAGCTGCAAGCCGTATGGGATGACTTCCTAATGCACAAGGTCTTGCCACGCATTGATGGCGATTACGACAAGTTAGCAGCTATCGATAGAGCCGATAGCAGTAATGAGCAATCGCTACTCACCGAGTTAGCGATAGTCTTAGAACAACAGCTTGCTGATATTTGGCCTAATGAGAACACTACAGACAAGCTGCGCCCTGACCTATATCGTGAAAACTTGGATGGCAGTACTTTATATGTCACTTGTCGCAGCAAGACTAAATTAGCTTGGATGCAAGAGCGTTTACAGCGCTCAGGTTTTACTAGCTTTTGGCCTTAATTTAGCCCATGTTTAATGCGATTTAGAGCGATTTAGGGTGATAATGACATGACTGAGCTGTTGGAGCGATAATGCCAGAGTTATTAAGGATACAAACGCCTCAGTTTGAGCTGTCCATCTACTGCAGCGATATCAGTAAGCGCCAAGCGACTTATCGGCAGACTTTGGCAAATCGTAAGGAAATCAGTAGTCAGGCTATAGCTGAAACTGGCAATGGCAATAGCAATGGCACTGAACAAGCTAGAATTCGATTTTCTCCCCCTATCGAGATCGTATCGGCTGAGTTTATGGGTGAGCCAATCGCTCAAGCAGACTACTTCAGCCAAACTGGCTTAATAGAAGTGCTCGAAGTAAAGGACTTTATCTTTTTTGAGAATATAAATTATCAATTTGAATGGCTATTTTTTGATGCTGTTCAGCAAGCCCACCTCGCTCATCGTAGCTATTTGATCAATGATAGCTTCCACTTTAGCCAAGCTCGACATCGCATGCCGGCGCATCTAACAGGCGCTATCAATACCGCTAATGATGTCGGTTGGCTGCGTCTGCCTTTAGAATATAAAACACCTCTGCAAACTCATCACAGCACTATCGCCTTTGAAGTACTGCCGACCAAGATGAGTCTGCATGACGACTTGCCAGCGATGTATCAAGCGATTGATAGCGTATTTCCGCTATGGCGCTTTAGTCTGGTTGAAAAGACCGAACAGGATGCTGCGCAAAGTAGGCAGCAGAATCAGTTTCCCCTGCTTTGGCTCGCCAATTTTAGCCATCTGCGCACTCGGCTTGAGCAAGCGCTAAAGGTCATCAACCAAGCACCGCATAGTCGCTTGCAAGCGCATACCTCCTATAATAAAGCGGCTCATTTAAAGGGCAAGCTCCCCGCCCGTCTGGGCGCGAAGATTAAAGAAGATTTCGCCAATGGTAATTATAACCACCGCTACCCAGTCACCAAAAAACAGCTGAGCGTGGATACGCCAGAGAATAGATTTATCAAGATGGTGGTTTCTACCAGTAAAAAACGCTTGGCAAACTTTGAGCATAAGCTACGACAAAGTAATGATAAGCGTGATAAACAGCGACTCTCTGAAGCATTTTTAGCAGAGCTGCATCAGTGGCAGCAGCCTTTACAAAAAAGCTTGCAACAAGGCTTTATGACAGAGGTCGGTCGCTATAATGGTCGTAGCCGTGAGTCGCTAGTCCTGCAACAAAAAGTCGGTTATAGCGCGGTCTATAGAATTTGGCAGGAGCTGAAATTTTATTTAGAAATCTTTGATAATCAGTCTAGCCTCTCTATGAAGTCGGTTGCCGAGACTTACGAGGTGTGGTGTTTTTTGACTTTGAGAAATATCTTGATAGACGAGCTAGGGTTTGAAGAAGTGGTAGCGAAAAAACAAACGTTAAGGCTAAATGACTTTTTTGAATATCAGCTAAAAGACGGCTTTGCTGGCGCTTTTGAGTTTGAGCGCAGTGATGGAGTTAAAGCTAAGCTTGCACACGAACCGCTCTTTACCAATTCAGGGGTAAAAGTTCGCTCTTATCTGACCAGTCAAAAGCCTGATATTGTACTGGAGGTGACCTTACCTGCGCCTAGCCATAAGCACTTTATTTGGCTATTCGATGCTAAGTATCGTATTAAGACGGTGAAAAGTCGCTACGATGATGATAATGTCGATATCGATGCTAGCGACTATGTGCCCGATGATGCGATTAATCAGATGCATCGTTACCGCGACGCGCTAATCCGCTTAGATCAAGATAGCAATAACACTAGTCAAGAGGACGTCAAAGCTAAAAAAAGCCGTCCCGTCTTTGGCGCTTTTGCCTTATATCCGGGTTATTTTGATCAGCGAAATGTTAGCAACCCTTATCTAAACGCTATTAGTGAAGTCAGCATCGGTGCCTTTGCTCTACTTCCTAGCGCCATAGAGGGTCATGCAAAAAATCAAAGTGGTCAGTTCTGGCTACTTGATTTCTTACGCGAGCAGCTTGGTAGTCGACCAGTTCATAATTTAACTACTAGCCAAGTTAATAGCCCTGTCGTAGCTTATCAAGCCAACCCCTACCAGATAGATAAAACCATTCAGCCTACTCAAACTCAGCGTACCCACATTCAACGTATCAACCAGCTTGAAGAGCATCTGTATTTGCAAGAAGCAGCTCGTATTCCCCATTCAGGTATGCAGCAAGTCCTCTATCCTAATCTGATTATGACCATAGCGTTAGCAGGGGAATCCGGTCGAAATTCTGAGTACTTTAACCAGTTCAAAAATGGCTTGGCAAAATGGTATCATCTGCCACAGCAGACATTTATCAAAAAATATAAGCAGCATATCGTTAACGAAATTCGCTATCTTGCTTTAGCAATAACAGATGCAAACAATACGGGCAGTAAGCAAATAACTAAGCTATGGCCTATAAAAAGCATGACTCTAAAGCCAAGGAGTGCGCTTACTGAGCAACAAGCTGGCAAGACATCAAATACTGATAAGCCCTACTATTTATTTGAGCTTGGCAAGCCTTTAACGCTTAAAGATAGCATTGACAACGTCCCCCACACCCCTATTATTAACACCATGCGCTTAACGACTTTAAATCAGCTACAACAAGCAACCAAGTTTTGCGAGCTAGAGTCAGTCTATGACGATGCACTAGTGAAGAGACTCCTCTAAACGAACTACAAACATCCCAAACTACCCCATCATCCCAACCGGATTGGATTCATCCTCCATAGGACTTTGTTCGACTGCGATTATCTTTATGGGTACCGCAAAAGCCCAGGCTCTACCATGATTGCAATAAAACTGGCCATCGTAAAACGAGACAATATAAGCGGTGAAATCATTGCCAAAGTGATCCATCATCGCATCCTCATCACAATCATCGCTGATAGCGCACCAGACCTCTTTATATCCGCTCATTAGCATAGAGCGGGTCAAATCGCTACCTACCATCTTAGTATTCATCATCATCGGCTCCTTCGTCGTTCAACATTTAGGGCGTACTGAATTTTCGATAAGTATTTAGAATTTTATTTCTATTAAGTTCTAACCCCAAGCTGAATAATTATTGACTGTTGCTTAATAGTTTTCATATTAATTATAACGAATAAAATGTCACTTTATAATAGTACAAATATACTAATATAAAGAGAGATTTAGACTAAAAGGTATTAAAACGAGGACGAACGGTAGTCGAAATAAAGCCCGTCCTTAAATAAAAAGTGATTTTATTTAAAAGATTGAACCGCAAAACATTCTTAGATTGAGGTAAAATAGCTATTATGACTGCTTCAATCCAACCCACTTCGCGCAAAATCATTCATCTAGACATGGATGCTTTTTATGCCAGTGTCGAGCAGCGTGATTTTCCAGAGCTACGAGGTAAGCCTTTAGTGGTCGGCGGCGACCCTAATGGCCGAGGAGTGGTCGCGGCGGCTAGCTATGAGGTGCGCAAGTTTGGGGTGCGCTCAGCGATGTCTTGTTATGAGGCGCGCAAACGCTGCCCTGAGGTACTGTTTGTCAGGCCACGGTTCGATGTTTATCGCGCCGTTAGTGCCGATATTCGCAAAATCATGCATCGCTTAACCCCGCTCGTAGAGCCGCTGTCTTTAGACGAAGCTTATCTTGACGTCACAGGCCTGACTGCTCATAAAGGCTCAGCAACCTTAATGGCTAACTGGTTACGCGCGCAAATACTCGAGCACACTGGGCTTAATGCCTCTGCTGGCGTTTCTTTCAATAAGATGCTGGCAAAAATCGCCTCGGATATTAATAAGCCCAACGGTATCGCCGTGATCACCCCAACTGATGCTGAGGCTTTTATTAGTAGCTTACCGATTGAGCGTTTTCATGGAATTGGCAAAGCAACCGCTAAGCGTATGCATGCGCTAGGCATAAGTAATGGCGCAGATTTGCGCCGCACTGAGGCGGCGCTGCTGGTTAGTGAATTTGGCAAACGCGGGCAGTTTTATTACGATATCGCTCATGGCTGCGATAATCGTCTGGTAAAGTCACAGCGTCAGCACAAGTCGGTAGGATCAGAGACGACTTTTCGTGATAATTTGAGCGCGGATGCGCCTTTGCTGCAGCAGATTTATGAGCAAAATGCCGACGCCTTTAGTCAATTACAAAAAAAACAGCTTATCGCCTATACCATCACCCTAAAAGTGAAGTATGCCGACTTTACCCAAATCACGCGCTCGCACACGCTATCCACCGCTTTCACCTCCGCAGAGTCCGCTCATTACTGGCTCGATAAACTGTTTGCTGATATTACCCGAACGCTGCCGATCAGGCTCGTCGGCGTCACTTATTCTTCTTTAGCGCCGGCTAGTCAAAGCTTGCCGCAACTGAATTTATTTGATTTTTAGTCTTAGCTGATATTCCTTTTGCCCTATTACTAATAGCCATAAAACAACGGCTAGCAAACGATTTAGAAGTTATCCCCTCAAGCCTAGCTTTCTGCTACAATTGTGCCAAATTTATCTCTCATAAATGATCGAATCATGACCAATATGCATTCTCCTACTTTGACCGAACCTGTCTCTATTTCTAGCGAACCAGTTATGGACACTCCTGAAAACTACCTAAGCGTCAACGACTATGATTATGAGCTGCCTGATCATCTCATCGCTCGTTATCCGCTCGCTGAGCGCTCAGCATCTAGGTTGCTTTACCTGCCGACTAGCGCTGATGAGGCTTCAGTTGCACCGATAGATCATTTATTTACCGACTTGCCAGCGCTATTAAATGCTGGTGATTTAATTGTTTTTAACGATACCAAAGTCATGAAAGCGCGCCTGTTCGGTCAAAAAGATACCGGCGGCAAAATTGAGGTGTTAATAGAGCGGCTACTTGAGCGCGCAGATACCGATAGTGAGACGATCAACATAGCAAAAAAGGCATCAACCACTCATACGCATCTAGCGCTTTGCCATATCAAAGCCAGTAAAGCGCCAAAGCTTGGTCAACAGCTATTATTAGCTGATGGTCATATCGAAGCCATCATGGTCGGCCGTGAAGAAAACCTTTTTATTTTAGCTTTTGCCGCGCCTATTTTGCCCAACTTAGAGCGCTATGGCGAGCTGCCAATACCGCCTTATTTTGAGCGTCATGCCGATGCAACCGACAACACCCGTTATCAAACAGTCTTTCATGACCCTGCCAAGCTTGCCAGCGTCGCTGCGCCTACTGCTAGCCTGCATTTCGATGAAAAAGTGCTGACGATGCTCAAGGATAAAGGAATCAATAGCGCTTTTGTCACTCTGCATGTCGGCGCCGGGACTTTTGCCCCTGTCAAAGCTGATAATCTCCTCAATCACACTATGCATAGCGAATACGCGCACCTGCCGCAAGCGACTGCCGATCTGATCAATCAGACTCACGCTAATGGCAAACAAGTCATCGCTATTGGTACTACCGTCACTCGGGTGCTAGAGAGCGCTTATCAGCAAACTGCAATGAATGGACAGCCGCTAGCCAGTTGGTCTGGTGATACTGACATCTTTATTTATCCAGGTTTCAAGTTCGGGGTAATAGACCGGCTACTTACCAATTTCCATCTGCCAAAATCGACCTTATTGATGCTAGTAGCAGCCTTCTCTGGTAAATCGGCTATCGAACATGCTTATGAGCACGCTATCAAGCAGCAGTACCGCTTCTTTAGTTATGGTGATGCGATGCTTTTGGATAAAGCCTAAGACTGCCTATAAATAACCTGCTAGAATAAATATGCTTAGTGTAGTAGCGTAAGATTTACCATCACTTAGTAAAGAGTATTTATCGTAGTCGAAAATACTCTAGAATTTTGCTGCGTTTTAATGTTGCTTAACGTTATAATTCAGTTAATATGTTTAGGGTATGTTGGTATCTGTTTAACAGCTTGTAAATTCCAACTTGCTATACTCTTAATGGCTACTTAAAGGGCAGCGCATGGCTTGGCAATTACCTTATCGACCGACTCGTCTTCATTGTGCAGTGTCTGCAGCGCTGTTATGTTCACTCGGTAGCGCCATGTTGCTACCAGTAGCAATGGCAGCTACTATCGGTAAGACGACAATTACCTCAGCACAGCATGAGCCGCTAGTCGCTATCATTAGCGTCTCTGACATCGAATCCTCAGACTTCTCAGCCAATTTGGCCAACCCTAATGTCTATAAACAGCTAGGATTGACCTCGACTGACGCTATGTCAGTAAGCTTTATCCCTACTTCTGCTAGCAGCGGACAGCTGATGATAAGCACCTCTCAGCCAGTTTCAAAACCTTTTGCCGATGTGGTACTAGCGATCAACGACAACGGTCAGCGCAATACAGTGCCAAAGACCCTGCTGATGCCTTTAGACTCTACTCAGCCAGCGAAACGCTCAGAGCGTGCAAAACCTGCAAAAACTATAGTAGCTAGCGCTCCTAAACCCAACTTACCCGTGATTTCAGCGCCAGTAGTAACATCGACAGTAATCAAAGCGCCAATCGTCGCTACTAGCAGCACTAAGCCCTTAGCGGTCAAACGTGGCGCTCCGCCGCCCTTGTTTGTTCAGTCCAGCTCAGCACCTAATTCAGACTTAGGTAATACCTCAAATCTCAAAGATAGTAGTGCTTTACCTATCGTGAGCGTAGCAGCTGCTCCTAATCTACCGCTTGCACCATCGGCACTCTCGCCCACCGCCCCAGCCACGCGCTCTAACCTCGACATGACTGCTAATACTGCTCCATTGTTAGGCAAGACGAAAACGCTCGATATGGAAAATAACCGCCGCGTAAGTAGCCGTCCTATTCGGCCTAGCCGTGTTAATAGTACTGATATCGGTACTCAGGTTGCTAGCGCTAAACCTTTGCAGCCAACCTCTAACCGTGATGAGGCGATTGAAAATGTTGAAAGCTTAGCAAAAACATTAAGCTCGGTAACGCCTGCTAGCGCAGCGACTAACGCACAACAAACCTTGTTGGCGCAAACGCAAGCTAACAAGCGTGCTCAAAACGATCAACCTTCTTTAGAAAACAAAACTGCAGAAATCAACAGTGCAAAAAACAATACTCTAAATATAGAAGTCTCTCGGCAGATTACCGTGCGTAATAGCCCTCTTAACAAGGTCGATAGTACGGACAGTCCTACTCTAGCGCTGAATTTTACAGAAAACATGGCTGCAAAAAATGCTGGTCGTACTAGTCCAGACAATCAAAACACTGAAAGAGTAAGCGCTGAGCAAGCCGAAAATCTCACACAATTAGCCGAAAGTGCTTCTGTCAGCACTATCAGCGCAAGTCGCGAGGCCGTAGCAACTGATACCTTACCAGTTGATAATGAACAAATAATTAGCTATACCGTACAGCGTAACGACAACTTGTGGCTTATCTCCAAACAAATCGCTGAACAGAATAATCTTGATATATCAGCCGTGATGAGTCAGATCAAAACTCAAAACCCCAATGCTTTTATCAACCAAGACGCCGATCAGCTTAAAGCCAATGCCGAGCTACGCTTACCAAGCTATGAGGTTATACCCTCACAAAGCAGTATTCAAGCTGCTATTACGGCACAGCGAAGACGCTATCTACAAGCAAATAACAAGGCCGCTAAGCAGTCTAGCGAAAAGCTAACAGCGAACGAGCAAACAAGGGCAGCAGGATCAACGGCTCTGCCGATATCCAAAGCAGAGTCAGAGTCCCCTAAACCAGCTGATACCGCAGCAAAAACAACGACTCAGAAGCTACCGCAAGCGCGTTTTTCAGTAGTGGCACCGGGGCGTAAAGGTCAAGCTGATGGCACCCAAACCAAGTCTGCTACGGACACAGGGAATGGGCTAAGTACCGAAATACTCGCTTCACTAAAGTCTTCTCGGCAGCGCACTGCTACGCAAGCTCAGCGCACAAAATTGGTGAATAATAGCCTTGGTAGTTATACGCAAAAATTACAATTACAAAATCAAAAACTGGCTGAGCTTGAGGCTCGACTAAAAAAATTACGCAATCAATAACCGCTTAGCTGATTAGCAATACTGGCTCTTGGCTTGCTATACTCAGCACGAATAGTCGTAGGAATTATTATGGATAATATGCTATATATCGTTGCAGGACTAATCATTGTTTTACTGATAGCTGTGTTGATTATGCGTAGGCAAAAAGCGCAGCCAACCGCTAGATATATCGATGACGCTCAGTCCAAAACTAAGCGCGCGCCTACCGACTATGATACGGCTCGTACCAGTATGGCAGCGGGCGCGACTAAGTTCGATAGCTTGACTGTAGCTGAGCGTTTTATCGATCAGCAGCGTTACGACAAAGCAATCGAGGTACTAGAGCGCGGTCTGACCCAAAAGCCCCATGATGCTAAGCTGTCACTAAAGCTTCTCAATATCTACGCCCTTACTACGCAGACTGAGAGCTTTTATAGGACTTTTGACGCTATCAATGCTCATGGCGATGCGGTTACTATCGCTCAAGCTAAAGAGCTAAGAGCACTATTTGACCAAGAGCATAGTCAGACGCCTTTACAAGCACGTACCGATATTAATAGTAGCGATGCTGGGCACACAGTGAAATCAGATTATGAAAGTCTGGATTTCGATATCGCAAGCGTACCGAATGAAACGCAGACGCTTCAAGAAAATAGAAATAACAGTTTTCAAGAGACTGCTGCGAATGCTGATGCGAACTTCACTGACTCAGACCTTGTATCTTCCACTCCATTAGCAGGCTCTTTTGATGATGCGAGTAGCAATAACAATGTCGACGCTATCTTTGATCTGACCTTAGATGATCTAGAAAATGATAGCTTTGATGAAGCTGCTGATAATACAGCTAACAATTTATCTGTTAATAATACTGGCTTAGATAGCCATGCTTTGAGCTTAGATGAGCATTCTGAGAACGAGAGCGCTACTGCACCTACGCACTCTGACACTAGCCTCGAGAGCATCGATAGCGTCAACCCCATCAGCGAAGATCGTAGCCCTAATGAAGATTTTAGCCTTGATTTTGATGCGCCGTCAGCGACTGAATCTTTGAGCACTGATACGGTGGGAATTAAGCAAACCGAGAGTCAAAATGCTAATTTGCAGGAGGATTTCGTACTAGATTTTGATGATTTAGCGCCAGATAGTCCCTCGAATAGTGATACTGTCATAAGTACGGATACAAGTACTGATACAAGTAACGATACTTTTGGCGACTCTGAACTTTCTATTTCTGAGCTTCCTGTTGCAGAAGAGACAGTGAACGCTTCTAGTTTTGATTTTGATTTAAGTTTAGACGATGAGAGTTCAAGTGATCTGCAACCAGACGCTTTATCACTAGATAGTTTAGAGCAAGCAGACGCCCAAGATACAGTAAATGACATCAATGCGTTTGCAGTAGAAGAAACCCTATCATCCGCGTCGCCAGCAGACGCTAGCAAGACCACAACTACCGATTTAGAGAGTTTTGACTTTGATTTAACGGACTCGCAGCCTATTGAGGATAAGCCAAGCGCAACTGAGACGATCCCTCCCTTGATGTTCGATGACGAGACACCATTTGAGGATAATTTTAGTCTTGATGACTCTATCTTAGAAGACGCTGCCACTACAGTTAGCCCAGTAGTCACAGAGGACAAAACAGATAATACAGATTTTGCTGCTCAGTTCGCCGCTGATTTTGACTTTGTTAATGATTTAGATAATCAACAAATCACTCTAGATTTAGCGGCTAAATATTTGGAGCTAGGTGAGTATGACAGCGCCAAACGTTTACTCAGCGAAGTTATCGCTCAAGGTAGTAGTGATCAACAAGCCCAAGCACAAGCGCTATTAGAGCGCACAGTATAAACTACGGCTATTAAATACAAAACAGCCACGCGTAACTAGTATATGTCATCGCTTTGAAAGAAAGAGAGTTTATTAGGGCTAGAGCATAAATGTCCTAGCCTATATTACGCTTGTGAACACAACCCATTACTCACACTATTTATCAGTAGTTTGCGACCTTATTATGACCTCACGTTCCACGTTATCATCCCCCAACTCACAGTCTATACAGCTGATTTATGCGGGCGGCACCTTTGGTAGTTATGGGCGACCCTTAGCGCCACTTGCCGCCGAAGTGTTCTTGCCAGCCTTGCAGCAGCTTGTCTTTGACCACGATGACGCAGCTTTTTTACCGGCGTTTTCTTGGTTAGATAACTCGCTTATCAAAGACAGTAGCCAATTAACGCCTAGCGACTTCGTACACTTTTACACCCTTTTACTTTCGGCTTATGCCATGGGTACGCGCCAGTTTGTGCTGATCACAGGTACTGACACTTTAAGCTATTTAGGGGCATTTTTAGCAGAAGCTTTTGCCGGTTCTGACATCAGTATCATCCTCACGGGCAGCATGCGGCCGCTACTAGATAGCGAAGAGCTGCACGCTTATGAAATCGACAGCCATAGCGATGCTTGGGATAATTTTCGTGAGGCTCTACGCTTAGCGGCAGCAGGGCAGTCAGGAGTCAAGATATGTTTTGGCGGTGAATCTTGGCCTGCACAAACCGTTCAAAAAATTCACAGTCATGACTTTATGGCTTTTACAGGTCATCATCGCGCCGCCTACCCTGATAATAGTTATATAGATAAACTAGCAGACACTCGCCGTCAGCATTGGCTTGATGATCAGCAAGAGGTTTTGACAGCGGTGCAAGATCAGCCGCTGCAGGCTTACGTCCATGCTCTCTACTGCTTGCCTAATGATCCAAGCGTGCTCAGCGAGCAGCTACAATCACTCCTCGCTAAACCACCATGCGCTATTATCTTATTAGGGTTTGGCAGCGGTAACGTTCCTTATTCGCCGCAGCTTGCCGAGGCGCTACAAGCCGCTTATAAACAAGGCCATATGGTCGTCTGCGCTAGTCAATGTCCGTTTGGCGGTGTCAGTGCCAGTTACGCCGCTGGCAGTTGGCAATATGATTATCACGTCATCGCTGGTGGACGGCTAACCCTCCCTGCTATCTACGCGCGTTTACTGTGGTTACTACTGCGTTATGACACCCCTGCCCGCAGACGTAAGCGCTGGACTTATAGCGTCAACCAGGCAGGAACTTCTACGAGTCGTCAGCGCTAAAACCAATCTTAAACCTATACAATCTATACAACCTATACAACCTAAGCACCTCACCTATTATGACCGACTCTTTAGCAGATAACGCTCAGCGGATAGTTAAACAAGATGAGCCTAGCCAAAACACACTCGATGAAGGCACCTCTACTTACACCTTGGCGATAGCTATCGAGTTTTTGGGGACTCACTATTATGGTTGGCAACGGCAAAAAGAGGTCATAGGCGTCCAGCAAGTCCTAGAAACTGCCATTAGCAAAGTCGCCAATGAGACAGTAGAAGTCGTCGCTGCAGGGCGTACAGATTCAGGGGTGCACGCGAGCAATATGGTCGCTCATTTCGTCACTCGCGCCTACCGGCCAACTCGTAATTGGCTGCGCGGCGTCAATAGCCTACTGCCCGATGATATTGCCCTGCGCTGGATCCAGCCTATGCCCGCTGATTTTCATGCGCGCTTTAAAGCCATTGCTCGGCGTTATCGTTATGTTACCCTTAATCAAGACACGCGTCCGGCTATCTTAAACCATCAAGTGACTCACATTCATGAGCCATTAGATCTAGCCTCAATGCAGCTAGCCGCTAAGTCTATAGTCGGCACGCATGACTTCACAAGCTTTCGCGCTGCAGCCTGTCAGTCCAATAAGCCGGTGCGTACCGTCAGCCATGCCAAGCTATTTGCTCATGGTGCCTTTATTGTTTTTGATATTCAAGCTGATGGCTTTTTGCATCATATGGTACGTAATTTAATGGGTACGCTGTACGCTATCGGTCGTCATGAGCTGCAGCCGGAGGACTTCTTAGCTATTTTAGCGAAAAAAGATCGCACTATCGCCCCGCCTACCGCTGCCGGTGATGGACTTTATTTTGTAAAAGCTTACTACCCTGAGGAATACCAGTCGCTTTTCCCTAAAGAGCCGCTGACCCCGGCTTGGCTTAATCTGCCAAATTAACTCTTATCTAAATATTAAAGCTCAATTATAATTTGACATACATAACCACTAAACGCTGTCAAGCAAAAACCCGCTGCCATATTGCTTTAATCGCCAAACTTACGTATAATATTGGCTTATTTTTCATTGATTGATATAAATTATGGCTAAAAAAGACGATATTATCGAGTTTGAAGGCGAAGTTATCGATACCTTGCCAAACACTCTGTTTAAGGTTCGTTTAGAAAACGGACACGAAATCATTGCGCATATCTCTGGTAAAATGCGTAAGCATTACATTCGTATTTTGACTGGTGATAAAGTCAAAGTCGAGATGACCCCTTATGACTTGACTAAAGGTCGTATTACTTACCGTGGTAAAAATTAATCCTTTGGGGCTCTGACGCTAACTGATTGATTCTATTATTTTTATCTCCTCTAAACTTAGATCTAGCCTAGAGTATTAAGTCTGTTTAAACCCCTGCTATTATAAAAAATACCGCTAATACGATTATTAGCGGTATTTTTTTGTTCAAAATTTTAGCTCAAGAATTTAATTAACTTCATGTTTTACCGTAAAATCACTTAAACTCTACCGTAGCATCATCATTGATAACTCCTAACAAAGCTAGCGCGTCCCAATTAGTTAAGCGCACACAGCCTGCTGAGGCTTGGCGACTGATGCGATCAGGATCTGGCGAACCATGAATACCATAGGAGGGCTTTGTCAGGCCAATCCAAACTTTTCCAACTGGATTATTAGGGCCTGGTGGAATGATAAACTTCTCTCCGTTATCGCCCGTATAAGTGTAGTTCGGTCCGTTAACTTTCACTTGTACTTCATGGGTACCCGTCGGTGAAGGCGTTGCGGTGCTGCCTACCGTAGTAGGATAGCTGGCAACGAGATTGCCTTGATCGTCATAGGCATATAGAGTTTCGGTAGTTTTATCCGCAACCACGCGGCTCACAGGCGTAGTATTAGGATTACCTGGGTTATAGACGGTAATGGTCTCGCCAGCCTCAAAGCTCGCTTGCGGGTTTAAGGACTTGAGGTAACTGTCACTCATATGAAACTTCTCTGCTAATGCTTCAAGTACGCTTTCATAATACATACCTTCAAGCTTAGACTTCGCTTCTGCTCCGGCTGGAATAGTGGTCGTTTTGATGTTCACATCATCGGGAGTCAGCTCGTAACGGACTAGCACCGGTTGCCGGGCTAGCGTTTCGCTCGCCATCAGCGCATCCCAAGTCTCGGCACTGAGCTTGTCAGTGATATTCAAGCCATTGGCTTTTTGAAAAGCTTGCATAGCTTTACGAGTATTTTTACCCCAGTAACCATCCACTGAACCGACGCCGCTATGGTTCCAATTCAATAGCGCTTGCAAGCGGGTGCCGACTTCGCGATCTATCTTTGCTCCCTCTTTCCAATTGACGGTATTTATCTTTTTTGCAGACTTAGATAAGCCCTCTGTCGTATAGTTAATGGTTGGTAATAGCTCATTGAGAGATTCAGCTGTCGCCTTGCTAGCTGCTTTATTGGTGTCAATATTTTGACTGATACCATTAGTGACGGGGCTAGTATCGTTGCTAGTAGCGGCTAGCGCTGGACTCATAAATAATACAGTAGATAAGCCGCTAGCTAGCATAGCGCTAGTAATTTTGGTTAGTTGAGACATAGGTTTCCTCTAATATTCAATAAAATCTTATAATGATTTTTTATTATTGTGAAAGTATTTATCAAAATAAACACCTCAATAATAATGCCACAACCCTATGTCAGCATATAAGCCCATTGTGTTAATAACGGTCTACTCATACAGTATCTATGTAAATCACAGCTTATTAAGTAAGCCTTTATAAGTGATTTATTTTGGCCAAAAAAAACCTATAAACCGTGAAACGATTTATAGGCTAAAAGAGCTGTAATCATCTTCAAATATAGGCTATCACTCTAACAAAACAGCTATACCAATTTGGCCAATACGGCCTCACCCATTTGACGACAACCCACTTGCGTCAGGCCACTTTCGTTTTTATCCAAGATATCAACCGTACGCAGTCCATCATCTAATACATCGCTTACCGCTTGCTCTATGGCTTGTGCGGCTGTCTCTTGCTTAAAGGTGTAACGTAGCATCATCGCCACAGATAGAATTGTCGCGAGCGGATTGGCTTTATCTTGTCCCGCGATATCAGGAGCTGAACCATGGCAAGGCTCATACATGCCTTTACCCTCTTCATCAAGGCTCGCTGATGGCAGCATACCGATAGAGCCTGTGAGCATAGCGGCTTCGTCGGATAGAATATCACCGAACATGTTGCCGGTGACCATCACATCGAACTGCTTAGGGTCATTTATGAGCTGCATACAAGCGTTGTCAGCGTACATATGCGATAACTCGACATCGCTATAGTCTGCTTTTTGCATCTTGATCATCGTCTGCTTCCACAGCTCAGTCACCTCTAACACATTGGCTTTATCGACTGAGCAGATTTTAGCGCGTTTACCGCTGGTTTGGGCGCGGGTCTGCGCCATCTCAAATGCTACTTTGCCTATACGCTCAATTTCGCTGGTGCTATAGACCATAGTGTTATAGCCTTGCTGCTCACCATTATCTAAAGTACGGATGCCGCGTGGCTCACCAAAATAGATACCGCCGGTCAGCTCACGGACGATCAATAAGTCTAGCCCCGAGATAATGTCAGCTTTGATACTCGAAGCATTCACCAGCTGCGGATAAAGCTTAGCGACACGCAAATTAGCAAACAAGCCAAGCTCGCTACGAATCTTTAGCAGGCCACGCTCAGGACGTTTGCTGCGCTCGATACTGTCCCACTTAGGGCCACCAACCGCGCCTAGCAGCACTGCATCAGCCGCGAGAGCCTGTCTTAAAGTCTCTTCTGGTAACGGTTCACCAGTCGCATCAATTGCCGCACCACCAAGGAGCCCTGACTCAAGGGTCAAGCCCAAATCGAATTTATCATTGGTCGCTTTAAGGATATCGATAGCTTGAGTCATAATCTCAGGACCGATGCCATCGCCTGCTAGTGTCAAGATAGTGGCCATACTTTTCCTTGTTTGTGAATATTCTTATAAAACTAGAGTTTATAAAACTTAATTATTTATGTGAATCGGAGCTTTTAATAAAACGTTATAGACTGGCTAACTCGTGATTAACTCGTAGCCGTGTCATCAAATAAGCCTGTTTCTACAAACTCGCCCTGGCGCTCGGTATCGGCTTGCTTACAGAAACGACGCTCGATATTGCCGTCTTGGATCAGCTCGATGCACAGAGGGTTTGGTGAAGCGCTAGATAATAAGCTGCTATCTTTTTGCTCAGGCTGTAACTTATAAGCACGCAGCTGATAAGTACCCGCAACGAACTCATGAATAACGGTAAAGCGCTCAACATAACTTAAATTATCTTCAGGATAAAAGTTCACTTGTACTTCGCGTTTAATAGGCTTTACACGGGCATAATAATTAGTGAGCCCAGAGATGCCAGACGCCGATAACGGTACTAGCTTGACCGACTTATTATCGACTAATGACGTCTTGTCTTTATCAGGTCTTACTATCACTATATTACCATCAACGGGCTGATGCGTTTCTGCTGAAATAATGGGCGTCTGGTCGATGCGGGTAATCTCGCAATGATAAGTACCCAAGCAAGCAATGTTGGTCTCACCTGCCACCGGATAAATCGTTCCTGACCAATTATCTGCACTATCGGCTTCTTCTATCTGCTGATAACCGGTAAAAAGCTGACAACTTGATAACAGTGCACTCATAGCAAGAGTGGCACTAACATAAGCAACAAAACGTGTTTTTTTCATAATGACGGCTACTTTTTGTGAATTATAAAGTTGCTTTTATAATAGCTATCTCACCGCTATAACTCAACACAGTATTGCTTACTGTATAACTATTATTAATACTTGTATTAATAATAGTAGCTACTCTCGGTACTACTTATCAATATAGGTTATCAGCATGGGTCATAATCACTGATTAGTGATACTGAGAATTTAGGTTAAGCGTGTACCTGATTGAATATCCAAGGCGTTTTTTGCATCATTTTATGCTCATAGTCTTTGATAGCATCGCTTTGCTGCAAGGTTAGACCGATATCGTCCAAACCGTTTAACAAACAATGTTTGCGAAACTCATCGACCTCAAACGAGTACTCTTCGCCTGTTGGGGTGATTACCACTTGGCGCTCAAGGTCAGCGGTTAGCTCATAGCCTTCATTAGCTTGCGTAGTAGTCATTAGTTTATCGACGATAGTTTCATCCAAAATAATCGGCAACATACCGTTCTTAAAGCAGTTGTTATAAAAGATATCGGCAAAGCTTGGCGCGATCACGGTACGAAAGCCGTATTCTGAGAGTGCCCAAGGCGCATGCTCGCGACTAGAACCGCAGCCAAAGTTTTTACGCGCCAGCAAGATAGTTGCGCCCTGATAGCGCGGTTGATTTAAGACAAAATCAGGATTTATTGGGCGTTTACTATTATCTTGCCCCGGAAACCCTTCATCAAGGTAGCGCCAATCATCAAATAAATTCACCCCAAAACCGGTACGCTTAATAGATTTTAAGAATTGTTTAGGGATAATCTGATCGGTATCGACATTTGAGCGATCTAAAGGGCAAACGATGCCCGTTTGAATGTTATAAGCTTGCATAGTATTTCCTGTTCTATTTCTTGTGAGATTAACCCGAATCGTTACACTAGATAAAATTTAATAGGTGTACTTAAAATGAACTTGGTTTGTTAGAGAAAACTCGACCACACTATCCTCTACAAAATTGATTTTTCTAACTAATTCCTCGGTCACCATAATAGTAGCCACATGAATCCTGTTTATTCTGCATATCCAGTAGACTATAGGAGTTGCAACACTGGCTAACTGATATTTATTTAAAATTATGATTATCAATTCTTTTAAAGGTAGTGTGGGATCTAGGTTGAACTCAGCGCTATGAGGCGCGTCAACATCATCACCCATACAAACCGAATCTCTAGTTACCTTAAATTTAACCATTATTTTTGACGCACCTTAAAAAGTACGTACATCGACAAAGTGACCGGCCAATGCTGCCGCTGTCGCCATCGCCGGACTGACTAGATGCGTGCGCCCGCCATTACCTTGACGCCCTTCAAAGTTACGGTTAGAAGTCGAGGCGCAGTGCTCCCCAGGCTCAAGCTTATCGGCATTCATGGCCAGGCACATCGAGCAACCCGGCTCACGCCATTCAAAGCCCGCGTCAGTAAATAACGTATCTAAGCCTTCTGCCTCGGCCTGCAATTTGACTTGGCCAGAGCCAGCAACGACGATCGCCTCTTTAACCGTGTCAGCGACTTTACGGCCTTTAATCACCGCCGCAGCATCGCGCAAATCTTCGATACGCGAGTTGGTACAAGAGCCAATAAAGATACGATCAAGCTGAATATCAGTGATCGGCTGACCTGCCTCAAGACCCATATAAGTATAAGCGCGCATCCAGCCTTCTTCTTGAGTGGCATCTGCCGCTTGCTCTGGCGTCGGAATGGATTGAGTGATATCAACGACCATCTCAGGGGAGGTGCCCCAAGAGACTTGCGGAGCAATCTGGCTACCATCAATCTCAACAACGGTATCGAACACCGCATCAGCATCTGAATATAAAGTACGCCAGTAGCTTTCTGCTTGCTGCCACTGCTCATCAGTTGGCGCATAAGGACGACCTTTGACATAATCAATAGTGGTGTCATCGACCGCCACCATACCGACGCGCGCTCCTGCCTCAATCGCCATGTTACAGACTGTCATCCGGCCCTCCATGCTCATCTCTTCAAAGACTTGACCGGCAAATTCGATGGCATGACCATTGCCGCCGGCGGTACCGATCTTAGCGATAATCGCTAACACGACATCTTTAGAAGTGACCCCTGCTCCAAGCTCGCCGGTGACACGTATCTGCATGTTTTTCATTTTTTTGGTGATCAAGCATTGCGTGGCTAAGACATGCTCAACTTCAGAGGTGCCGATACCATGTGCTAGGCAGCCAAGCGCACCATGAGTAGCCGTATGTGAATCCCCACATACCACTGTCATACCCGGCAAAACGAGACCTTGCTCAGGACCCACCACATGTAAGATACCTTGACGCGCATCATTGATAGTGAATTCAGCAATATTGAACTTAGCGCAGTTATCATCAAGCGTGACCACTTGCAAGCGCGATACTTTATCCTTAATTCCTTCTACGCCTTCTAAACGCTCTTTGGTCACAGTCGGGACGTTATGGTCTGGGCTAGCGATATTAGCAGACAGACGCCACGGCGCTCTATTGGCAAGCTCTAAACCCTCAAAAGCTTGCGGGCTAGTCACTTCATGCAGTAGATGACGGTCGATATAAATAAGGCTAGAACCATCATCACGCTTGCTGACTTCGTGAGCATTCCAAAGTTTGTCGTATAATGTTTGAGCGGCCATGTAGCTATCCTTTTTCGGTTGCTAAGCTTTAATTAGTAAGCGTCTATACTGAACGCTAATATCTTAATTATACCTTATAAGCTAAATTGTTAACGGCTTAGTCTTTTCAATTAATAACTATTTATTTGCTAAACTTAATAATTAACAAAAATAACAAAGTAAAAGTGTTAAAAAGCGGGTTCATCTCTTGTGATTATAACAGCCTAATCCTATAATAATAATTGATGATTTTTATCTATTCCCAAACTTATATTTCTAATAAATTATGATTGGGTTAGCCAACTTTTAATTATAGCTCTACATATAGCTAAGGATACCGGTTTGAACACCACCAATTTGACAACGTTTGTCACCGTTATGCAAACAGGCAGTATCTCTGGAGCAGCAGAAAAGCTGTTCATCACTCAGCCTGCCGTAAGCAAACGTATCAAAAACTTAGAAGATGAATTCAATATCACTCTATTTGATACGGTTGGACGAGGTATCGTACCCACACAAGCCGCGAATGAGATGCTGCCCCATGCTAGACGTTGGCTAGATGATTACGATAACTTTAAAATCAATCTACAGCACTCAGAACAAGTCGTCTCAGGCAAACTGGTGATTGGTACTAGCCATCATATTGGCCTACATCACTTGGCGCCGGTGCTCAAGCATTTTATTCAAAGTTATCCGGCAGTCCAGTTAGAAGTGCATTTTGTCGATTCTGAGGAGGCGCACAAAGCCGTTCTCGATGGTAATTTGTCACTGGCCTTCTTAACCCTACCGCCTGTCTACGATAAGCGCCTAACTTATCATACGCTATGGTCAGATCCGCTGTACTTCATGACCGGCACTTTATCGCCTTTAGCTAAAAAGACCAACGTCACTTTAGAGCAGCTAGCGCATTATCCGGCTATTTTACCTTCTGCCAATACCTTTACTAGTCAAATTACTTTGGCTGAATTTGCTAAACATAACCTCAAGCCTTATGCCACTATGAGCACTAATCCGCTCGAGTCTATTCGTATGCTCGTTTCTGTAGGATTAGGCTGGTCGGTACTGCCGCAGACCCTGATAAGCCAAGACTTAGAGCGTATCAATATGGCGGACAATATCGAGCTACAACGCTATCTAGGTGTGGTTATTAACCCCAAACTGACGCGCTCTAGTAGTGTCGAGGCGCTATTAGAGCTACTTGCACCTATTGATTAATTCATGATAACGTTAGCAATATAGACGTAACAAATGCGATAAACGTGATCCAAAAGGTCACGTTTTTTTTATAGTTATTTTATGGTTGGAAGTAATTCGAACGGCTTACGTAAAGCTAATGGCATAAAATCTATGATTAGTAATTGATATTGCGATACGTTATAATTATTTCGTATGAACTTTTAACATACAGTTACTTCAGTGATAATTACGCAATCTTAATTAATGCTACAGCATTACTCGCGTAAGGTTTTGAACTGATCTATTTTATAGCTACTGTCAATTGATTTAGCGATTAACACTAAAGTTAGAAGTAACTGACAATATCATTAATTTGAAGTGCTATTGATTCAAGGTACGCTTAAGTATTAAGAGCGATAATTGAAAACAGCAGTATTAGCAGTCAGTTTCATTTATGTTTTTGAGTGAGATAACTCATACAACTGAAAGTGAAAGCTAATTATCTGCTTTTAAAGTTATATCGATAAACGTATGGTAAAACTGACGGTTTTAAACGATTGATATCCTTCACTGGAATAAATTAAAAGCTACTCATTTTTCATCTATTGATGTGAGCTTGTAGCTGACTGTGATTATATCAATCCTGTAAAGTCAAAAGTAATCACTTATTGATAAATACAAAGTTAATAAGTGCAAAGCCATTACGAGATATCTAATGGCTTTTATTGTTTTTAGATATCACTTTTTGTACCGAGTTTCTATTTTGTATCTCGATAGTGAAATATAATAACAGCCAACACTGTTGGTTAAGGACTGTTTATATGAATGGAGTTTCGAGTGGCGTCCTCATCTCGCTTGGCGCCTATTTTTTAGTAATGATCGGTATCGGTATTTATGCTTACTTTAAGCAAGCCAATGACACCGAAGGTTATATGTTGGGCGGCCGTAGTTTAGGCCCTGCCGTAACAGCATTGTCCGCTGGTGCCTCCGATATGTCTGGTTGGTTGCTCTTAGGTCTGCCCGGTTACATGTATGCTGACGGGGTGGTGAGTGTTTGGATTGCGCTAGGTCTGACTTTAGGCGCTTTACTGAACTATATTATCGTCGCACCGCGGCTGCGGGTCTATACCGAGGTTGCCGGTAACGCTATTACCCTTCCTGATTATTTTGCCAACCGTTTTGAGGACAAGTCGCACCTATTGCGGGTTTTCTCAGCGATTGTCATCATTCTGTTCTTTACCGTATACACCGCAGCCAGCTTAGTGGGCGGCGGTAAACTGTTTGAGAGCTCACTGAACCTATCTTATAGCACTGGCCTGTGGGTTACTGCCGGCGTCGTTGTCGCTTATACCCTATTCGGTGGTTTTTTAGCGGTATCGATGACTGACTTTGTGCAAGGGGTGATTATGCTCTTTGCTATGGTTATTGTGCCTATTGTTGCCTTTACCGATTTGGGCGGGGTTTCTAATGCCTCACAAATTGTAGGCAACATTGATCCTAGCCTACTGAATGTGTTTAGCGGCATGACTTTCCTTGGTATCATCTCTTTACTAGCATGGGGCTTAGGCTATTTCGGTCAGCCACATATCATCGTCCGCTTTATGGCGATACGCTCGGTCAAAGATGTACCAACGGCGCGTAACATCGGTATGAGCTGGATGGTGATTAGTTTGATTGGTTCTTTGATGACTGGTTTTGCCGGTCGTGCTTATGTACAAAGAACGGCAATGACCTTAGATGATCCTGAGACTATCTTTTTGGTCTTTACCCAGTTTCTATTTACCCCGTTAGTGTCCGGCTTCTTATTAGCAGCTATTTTGGCCGCTATTATGAGTACCATCTCCTCGCAGCTGTTAGTGGTATCAAGCTCGTTGACTAAGGATGTTTATAAGCTGTTCTTAGATAAAAAAGCGCCAGAGTCGCGCCAAGTGTTAGTCGGTCGTCTCTCTGTGATAGCCGTTGCTGTCGTTTCTATTATGTTAGCATCAGATCCTGATAGCTCAGTACTTAACCTAGTGTCTAACGCTTGGGCAGGCTTCGGAGCAGCCTTTGGACCTCTAGTTATCTTCAGCTTAATCTGGCGCGGTATGAACCGTAACGGCGCTGTCGCTGGTATGGTCGTTGGTGCCTTAACGGTAATACTATGGATCTACGGTCCATTTGAGATGAATGGCATGGCGCTTAATAGCTGGTTATACGCTATTGTTCCAGGCTTTGTGTTAAGCACTATCGCCATCTTTGTGGTCAGTATGATGACTGGCGGTCCTAAGCCTTCGGTTAGCGCTACCTTCAAAGAGATGGAGCTTAATCTGCATAAATAACCGTAACGCTTAGTCATTATTTTAGTATAAAAATAACCCTCGCTATTTAATAATAGCGAGGGTTTTGTTTGGTTAGTAATGAGCTTTAAAAGATCTAAAAAGTCTTGGTTAATAGTATCGTTGCCGTTTTCTCATCACGATCATCATAATAGTCAAAATTACTTGATGTTTTATCATAATCAAACACTAGTCTTGGCGTCAGGCCATACAGAGTGAAGTCGCGTTTCCATACTTGTAAGCCTAACGAAGTGGTTTTATCTTTTCTATCTGTGCCATACTTACCACCGACCGCAGTATAATAAAAACTACCTGGTGCGTAGTCACCTGTGATGTCGTCATATTCTTTCACCGCATATCCGGCAGTGGCTAGCGTTGAGATACCTTGTTTCCATTCACGGCCCCAACCTACATTTACTGAATTTCGATCATAGCTGAGAACATTCGATTTTGGCGCATCGTTGCGGTAATTGCCTAGGCCACCATAAAAATACTCTTTTGCATCCTTGATATAAAATGCATTTAAACCGAGAAACCGACCATCTACCTCTCTTTTATCATCAATATCATCATCAATGGTTTCATTAGAGAAGATAGTGGTGGCTGATAGTTTAAGTTTAGGCTTGACCCAGCGAGAACCATTGACAGTGATCCCTTTACGCCAACTATAAGGTTCCTCACTATAAAATCTTTTAGTCACAAAAGGCGTGATTGAAATATCATTCTTTGCATCGTCATAACCAATACCTGTCGAAGCGGTAATTAGATAATCGTTATATTGGCTTTCATCCCAATACCCTTTAAGAGATGCATTGCCGCCAAGCGTTGCATAAAAATTATCAGGTAAGTTGTAGCGTTTATTGGCGCTAGCGGAGATTTGTAGCCCATTAGCAGTTATTGGCTTTACGGAGTTACCAAATTGCGTTTGAATATTATTGGTAGGTGCATCGTTGACATTGTCATCTCTAATATAACTAGCAGAAGCATTAAATTGCCATTCTTCAAGATTTTCTATACTTGCTAATGCTCTTTTTATTGTTGCCATTACTGGTGCTGGCAGTTCCACAGCTTGCAGCTTAGTCAGTTGTTCTTTCGCAGCGGCGTATTGTTTGTCCGCTTGTAGTGCTATTGCCATATTCAAGCGCACCGGATGAAAGTCCGGATCCGCTGCTAACATTTCTTTATAAATAGCAATCGCCTGCTTGTTTTTGGCTTCGCTACGATATACCAGAGCATCAGCAAACTTAATTAGCATCGGGTCGTTTTGTTCAAGTGCCTTGTAGTGAGGTAGTAGCTCTTTTACCGTTTTCATGTCTTGCGCAGCTAAGGCGGTATTCAAAAACTGACTGAACATCACAGGGTTTGCTTTAAGAGTTTCTAAATTATAAGCCTGGGCTGCAGCAAGTCGCTGACGACTGTTTATTGCCTTTTCAGCTTCTTCACTTGAGACTACTGTAGAAGGCGCTGTTGGGTCCGATAGCGCTGTTTGATTTTCTCTTTTTAGAAGTTCAGCCACTTGGTCGATTTCAGGTTCTATAATATTATCAATCTCTGGATCTGCTGCTAGTGCTGGCAAAGACAAACTCATCATCGCAAGTGAGACAGACAGTGTTATTGGTTTCAGTGTATATCGGATAGTCATAGTTGTCCTTAACAAAATACAATCATTAATCTGTTGAGCTCAATCATCGTAAGGGATTTTGGTAAATTAAGCGAGAAAAAAGCGCCCTAGAGCGCTTTTTTCTTTGCTTTATATAGTCATATTACTTTATTGCTTTGTAGCCCCAAAGGTAC
>NZ_JBQQER010000007.1:0-212745 GCF_052259045.1 Psychrobacter sp. 1Y11 | reverse complement strand
TTGAATAAGTCATCGTTTATTTCATTAAATGCAATTGTTAATAGGATTGTATCGGTTTTATTTGGATTAGACTATATTTAAAGCTAAAGTAAATCTTATTATATATTTTAAACTTTAGTCAGCAATTAACATTTTAGAACTTATTAGTCGATATGTTATAGGGGACTAATAAAAATGTAAAACCTGCGGTCATAATCCATCACCCTTCAAATATTAGTTTAGCTTATTAGCCGCTAATAAAAGTTATGATAAAATAGTACCGAAGTAAGGTCACTTTATTTGGCAACTGCACTATATGCTCTTATCACCCTTCTTAATTAAATTGATAAACACTGATGAGTATTGACTATCAGTTCAAACCTCATGAAAAACCGTTTATGGTTGGCTCTCCTGCCAATCCTGATCATCCTGCGCGCCGCAAAGTCCTTTATTTACTGATTGGAATTTTCATCGGTCTAACTGCTAGTTTTCAAAATGGTCTTCTGGTCGCTAACTTACCCCAAATTCAAGGCGAAATGGGACTGACTCCAGTAGAGGGTGGTTGGATATCTGTCGCTTATAATATGACTAATGCTTGTATTACGGTGCTGCTATACAAAATTCGTCAGCAATTTGGCATGTCGCTCTTTAGTAAAATTACTCTGTTTTTTTTATTAGCGGCTACTAGTTTGCAATGGTTAGTAAGTAGTCATTTATTGAGTACGACTACCGGTATTATCATCAATGCTTATCATTTAGAAATTATCGCGCGTGCTCTTAGTGGCATTGTTGCTAGTGCTATGACCGTGCTAGCTATTTTTTACTGCCTTCAAGGTATGCCGAGCGCCAAACGTATTAGCGGCTTGATTTTAGGTTTTGGTTTATTGCAGTTTGGCACCCCATTATCACGAATCATCTCGCCTTATCTAACCGCTGATGGCTTACTTGAGAGTTTATTTTTATTTGAGCTTGGTCTGGCACTGATATGCTTTGGACTGATTAATCTACTAGAGCTACCACCGGGTATTACCGAAAAAGTCTTTGAGAAACTTGATATTTTAAGCTTTGCTTTCTTTGCTAGCGGCCTTGCAGCCTTAGCAGTATTCTTAGTGCAAGGTAGAATTCAATGGTGGACGACTCCTTGGTTGAGCTACCCTCTAATCATTGCGGTCGCGACTATCTCGATAGCTTTATGGATTGAAACTCATCGCCAAAACCCTATGCTGCAAGTGCGCTGGATGCGTAGCCGCAATATTATTGCCTTTATGATAACCGGCGCTGTGATGCGTATTTTATTATCTGAGCAAAATGTAGGAGCAGCTGGGTTACTAGCCAATCTTGGCTACGCGAATGAACAGCTCATTACTTTTTATGCCGTGATATTAGCCGCCAGCGTGCTAGCTTTGAGCATTAGCATTTTTACTACCAAAGCTATAGATTTGCGGCGTCCGATCATTTTTTCGTTAGCTTTGATTGCCTTAGGAGCATGGTTGGATACGGATGTTTCTTTAAATTCAGCCCCTTATATGTTTTATCTCAGCCAATTTCTTATTGCTTTTGCCGCCGTCTATTTTATGGGGCCAATGGTTTTTGAAGGGATGTTCCGAGCTATCTCTAATGGACCCGCTTATATTATAAGCTTTTCGGTGATTTTTAGTATTTCACAAACCGTGGGTGGTTTGGCAGGTGCCGCCGCCATCCAAGCCTTTACTACTATTCGTACTCAGATGCATTATGCGGATATGGTCAGCTCACTCAATTTAGGTGACCCTGGAGTACTGAGTCAGCTGACAGATGCGCGTGCAGCACTTTCTACTCAAACGCTGGACGCGAATCAAGCAAGTATAGCGGCCATGGGAAAAATTGCTCAAGGTATTCAGCGCCAAGCTAGCGTTGCCGCTTACGCTGATTTATTTTTTTTAATGGCGACTATCGCTACCCTAACCATGCTCATATTATTAATAAGCTATCTCTATAATCGTTACCATAAGATTAACCCTCTTGCCAAAGAGCTAGCAGCCATAGCAAAAATGCGTGAACAAAAATAATGCTTTTCTTCATACTCATCACTTATATTACAACTATATTGTTAACTTGAAACAATAAACACTCAATGCCATTAAAGCTAACTCACATGCTTATGCCAAACTATAGGAGCGCGTTATGAGCCAAGAAAAACTTAATGAGCTTGACTCAAAAACGCCAGTAGAAAACAACCCTACTCCAGATTCTAAGACCACCACTCCGGCTGCCGATAAGACAGATTTAGATGATGACTCGCAAGCACCTTCCCTACCTCCTGAAGAACCTATCTCCTCTCCGGCAGGTTGGTCTCCCAAAAAGAAGTCTTATCTGAATTTAGCATTACTCATTGGCTTAATTATTCTCGGCATTGCCTTAATTTTATATGCCTGGAAGCTCCCCCCTTTTACCCCCGTTGTGAAGCAAACGAATAATGCTTTTGTGAAAGGTCAAACCACGGTAATCAGTCCGCAAGTCTCAGGTTATGTCACTGAGGTTGCGGTAGAGGATTTTGCTAACGTGCAAGCGGGCGATTTGTTAGTCAAAATTGATGACCGTACCTTTCAGCAGCAGCTCGAGCAAGCTGAGGCGAATATAGAAGTGGCCGTTACCAATCGTTCCAGCAACGCTCAGGATACGCAAACCAGTCAAGCACAAATCGAAGCGCGTGCAGCTGATTTGTATAGTGCTAAAGTAAGCGTTGATAGTGCTGTTGAAGATGTCAATCGTTATCAAGGTTTAGATGCTATCGGCGCTGTATCAAAAGCTGAGGTTGCTCATACCAAAGCGGCGTTAGCACAAGCGCAAGCGGGAGTACAACAAGCGCAGGCGAATCTACAGGCTGCTCGCGAAAACCGCAAAAAAACTAGCAGTAGTCGCTCTTCATTAGATGCCAATATCAAAAATGCTGAAGCGGCCGCCAAACAAGCAAAAATCAGCTTGGACAACACTGTTATCAAAGCTCCGGAATCAGGACAATTAAGCCAAGTCAGCGTAAAAGTTGGTCAGTATGTCAATGCCGGTACTCAACTGATGTATATCGTACCCAAAGGCGTTTGGATTATCGCTAATTTCAAAGAAACTCAAGTGGCAAATATAGCTATTGGTGAGCCTGCATCAATTCGAGTTGACGCGCTAGACGGTGCAAAATTCAACGGTCATGTCAGCAGCATCTCACCGGCAACTGGTAGTGAGTTCAGTGCCGGCGCGGCCAATCCTGCTACCGGCAACTACATAAAAATCGCTCAGCGCATCCCAGTGCGTATTGATCTAGAACAAAATCAGCCTGAGCTGGCAAAACTACGTCCAGGTATGTCGGTGTCAGTAGAGGTCGATACTGAGAACCGTTAAAAAATTGTATTACAATTTTAGGTTCGCAAGGGAAGTCCTTTAAATAGGATTTCCTAAAATTTGTCCTAGCGCTAGTGATAACCCACGGAATCAACAAAACTAATTTTGAAATACCAAAAAAGCCACTTTAAACTGAATTAACAGCGATAAAATGGCTTTTTGTACTACTCATTAAACGTCATGCTACGGTAATAAGCGTTTGGTCGTCCAACAACTGTTTTCTTTGCTATAAACGATGCGATCATGCACACGATTGGCACGACCTTGCCAAAACTCAATACGCTCAATCGTAATCTCATAACCACCCCAAAATTCAGGCGTTGGCACTTTGGCATCTTGAGGGTACTCTTTTAATAACTGAGCAAACTTATCCTCCATCACTTCCCGATTGGCCACTTCCCCGCTTTGCGGTTGACTCACCCAAGCGCCGACTTGACTATCATGCGGGCGCTTCTGAAAATACTGAGCCGACTTATCAGCAGCTATTTTGGCAATAGAGCCACTGATACGCACTTGACGCTCAAGCTCGTGCCAAAAAAACAGTACTTCAGCATTCGGGTTTTGAGCGATGTCTTGGCCTTTTGCGCTCTCATAATTGGTATAAAAGACGATACCGGTATCCGTCACTTCCCGCAATAAGACGATACGCACGCTAGGCTTGTTATCTGCGCCGCATGTCGCAAGACTCATCGCATAAGGCTCTTGTACTTTTTGCTCTAGCGCTTCATTCATCCAAGCTTTAAATAGCGTAAATGGCGACTTTGGTACCAAGGACTGATCAAGCTCACCTTTTTCGTAAGACAAACGCTGATCGGTAAAATCCATACTCATAAAGACTCCTTTTGTGAATGTTAAACGCGCCTAGCCCAAGTGAGCTTTGATTTGGTCGGCGAGCTCATTCGCCATCACATCACATTCTATCTCATCATCGGACTCGACCATTACCCGAATCATCGGCTCTGTGCCTGACTGACGAATAAGCAAGCGACCACGACCCTCAAGCTTAGTACGGGCTTTATCAAAAGCTGCGACCAGCTCTGGATTGGCAAACGGATCTTGCATTTTCGCCAGACGCACGTTGACTAGCTTTTGCGGTAAGACTGTGAAGTCTTCAATTAAAGCGCTTAAAGCTCTATCTTGTTCTTGCATCACTGCGAGTACTTGTAGCGCTGCTATAATCGCGTCGCCGGTGCGGCTCTTATCTAAACATAAAATATGGCCTGAGGGCTCGCCGCCTAATATCCAGCCTTTCGCTTCCAGCTCATGCATCACGTAACGATCACCAACTTTAGCGCGCGCAAACTCAATATCTTTCGCTTGTAGCGCCAGCTCTAAACCCATATTGCTCATCAAGGTACCGGCAACCCCTTTCGCCAGCTGCTTGCCTTGCGTGGCGAGCACATAGAGAATACCATCACCGTCGACTAGATGACCTAAGTCATCCACCATCACAATACGGTCGCCATCGCCATCAAGCGCGATGCCGACATCTGCATTATGTTCTAATACTGCTTTTTGCAGCCCTTCAGGATGCGTGGAGCCGCATTCAGAGTTGATATTGATACCGTCAGGCGTATTATTAATGGCAATCACGTTAGCGCCAAGCTCGCGTAGCACTCTTGGCGCTACGCTATAACCCGCCCCATTGGCGCAGTCCACGACGATTTTGAGATGATCTAAATCATGCTGATAAGGGAAGCTGCCCTTACAGAACTCAATATAGCGGCCCTTTGCATCATCAATGCGATGGTTTTTACCTAGTTTGGCAGGATCAGCAATAGGCATCATTAGCGCCGCCTCGTCTGCTGGATCCGCTGTCATGATAGCATCTAATTTCGCATTGATAGCGTTTTGCATCTCATCGTTAAGTTTTTTACCATCACCTGAGAACAGCTTGATACCATTATCATAGTACGGGTTGTGAGAGGCTGAAATGACTACCCCAGCATCGGCATTAAAGCTGCGAGTCAGATGAGCAATCGCAGGCGTAGGCAGCGGCCCTAGCATATGAACATCGACGCCTGCAGCATTGAAGCCTGCTTGCAACGCGCCTTCGATGACATAGCCCGACAGCCGCGTATCTTTACCGATGACGACACTTGGCTTACGCGCAGCATGGCTTTGGTTCTCTATCAGTACTTGTCCGGTCACATAGCCTAATTTAAGAATAAAATCAGGGGTGATTGGTAACTCCCCAAATTTCCCACGAATACCGTCTGTACCGAAATAGCTCATTATTATGACATCCTTACACTCAATTTAAAAAACACCTAACAACCAGTATAACCATCCTTTTATAAGGGGCTTTACTACTCAGTTATTTTACGAAAAAAAACAGTCAACAATGACAGAGCATTGTTGACTGTTTGTATCTCGCTATTATTATATTATAAATAACGCTTGTAGTTTGATAAAAGATTTCACACTTAAGCGCTTATGCGCGATAGCTTATACACGATAGTTAGGCGCTTCTTTAGTGATTTGCACATCATGGACATGCGACTCTTTCATACCTGCTGAGGTGACTTTGATAAACTGCGGATTGCTACGCATTTCCTCAATAGTCGCGCTGCCTGTATAACCCATCGATGAGCGCAAACCGCCGACCAATTGATTGACGATACCAGCGACTGGACCTTTATAAGGAACACGGCCTTCGATACCTTCGGGCACTAATTTTTCTACGCCATCTTTGGCATCTTGGAAGTAGCGATCCGAGGAGCCGTTTGAGCCTGACATCGCGCCAAGGCTGCCCATACCGCGATAAGCTTTATAGTAGCGACCCTGAAAGAGCTCAACCTCTCCTGGCGCTTCTTCAGTACCTGCCATTAAGGATCCGACCATGATACAAGAGGCGCCAGCAGCGATAGCTTTGGCCATATCTCCTGAATAACGGATACCGCCATCAGCAATCAGCGGAATGCTGTTTTTTAGCGCGCTTGCAACATTATCAATCGCCGATATTTGTGGCACGCCGATACCAGCGATGATGCGAGTAGTACAGATAGAGCCAGGACCAATACCGACTTTTACCGCATCAGCGCCTGCATCACGTAAGGCTAAGGCGGCATCTCCTGTGGCGATATTACCACCGATAACTTGGATATTTGGAAAGTTCTTTTTAATCCAAGAAACCTTTTCGATCACACCTTTAGAATGTCCATGAGCGGTATCAACGACTAATACATCGACATCAGCGGCGATCAAAGCTTCTACGCGCGACTCAGTGTCCGCCCCAGTGCCAACAGCGGCGCCGACGCGCAGACGACCTTTATCATCTTTACAAGCGTTCGGATTGTTTTCAGCCTTAGCAAAGTCATTGACCGTAATCAAACCGCGCAGACGAAAATCATCATCAATGACAATCACTTTTTCAATGCGATGCTCGTGCAGCAATTTTTTGATATTCTCATTACTCTCGCCTTCATGAACCGTTACTAATTGCTCTTTTGGGGTCATGATCTCACTGACAGGCTGCTTTAGATTGGTCTCAAAGCGCCAATCACGATGAGTGACAATACCGACGACTTTATCAGTGCCTTTTTCTACGACTGGTACACCTGAGATGTTATTGTCCTCAGTGAGCCTTAATAGATCGCCAATAGTCATCTCAGGGTGGACGGTAATAGGATCGACAACCGTACCGGCTTCAAACTTTTTGACGCGGCGTACTTGCGTGGCCTGCTTATCGATATCCATGCTTTTATGCAAAATACCAATGCCGCCCAATTGCGCCATAGTGATGGCCATCTCAGATTCAGTCACCGTATCCATAGCAGCAGAGACTAAAGGTAGATTCAAAGTGATATTTCTGGTTAAGCGTGTAGAGAGATCGGCAGATTTTGGCAGGACTTCAGAATAGGCGGGTAACAATAACACGTCATCAAAAGTTAAGGCTTCATCGACAATACGTAACATACATACCCCTAATAGTGGCTATTTTGATGGGTGGGAGCTAGACTGCAAGATGATAAAGGCGTAAATATAACGCAGCAGCTATCTTGATGTCTTAGTTATCCCTTTAAAATAACGCCATATTATAGCAAATTCAACGCCTTCTCACATCCTATTTTTATCGCTAAGTCTCTTTAATTAGTGTCTTTATTTAGTCCTCTTTAAAAGTTATGCGTTCGGTTGGTAGATACGATTTTTGTTCCTCGTACAAATAAGCAAGCATGACCTCACGGACTTGGCATTCGAGCATCCAAGCATTCAGTGGACTATCAGAAGCTAGCGCGCCGCGTAGGGTAATCGTATCTTCGTTAACTGCAGTGGCGATGAGCTCAGGTGTAGTCTCACCATCCCATAGTTCGTTTTCTTTAACCACGGCAATAAATTTTTGTCTAATGACCTCAACATCGACGCCATAATCAACATAGAGATAAACCGGCCTTGTTTGATGTGATTCCGTATGTGACCAGTTCTCGACAATCTCAGTGACAAAATGGCGCATCGGTATAATTAACCGCCGCTCATCCCAAGTTTTGAGCACCGCATAGGTATATCGCAGATCCTCAATAGTCGTCCAATCGCCTTCTATCATCACAGTATCAGCGATGCGCACAGGCTGAGTAATAGCTACTTGCATGCCAGCGATTATATTGCCCAAAGTAGGCTGCGCCGCCACCCCAATCACTACCCCAGCAATACCCGCTGACGTTAATAAGGTTTTCCCTAATCCCTCGACATTGGTAAACTCACTGATGCCAATCCAAATACTGCCCAAGATCATAACAAAAATAAAGACACGCCTAAATATCGAGACATAAGTGAGACGTATACGGTATTTATCGAGCTGCTCTTCACCCAAACTATCGATTTGTAAGTCTTGATAACGGTTGGCAAAAAAATGAATGATCCGAATCCCTAGCCATACCGTACTAATGACTAAAAACACCCAAATGATCGGCCGAGTCGCGGTTGCTACCGCATCAAGATAAGGAAAGCCGCCGGAAGCTAAGGTATAGACCAAAGAGAAGCTAATGGTTAAGGTCAAAGGTACGGTCAGTTTATTGGCCATATCCTTAACACTACGGCGTCCTACGCTCTCGCTCGTTTGCTTATCGCTTTTACTTGCTCCCATATTGATAAGCTTGCCAACGCCTGTACTTAGCAGCCACCCCAGACCCATAGTCGTTAGGAAAAACAACAGCAAAGCGCAGTATTCCCATATAGCGATACCGAAGAGACGCGCGGTCAGTATTAAGGGCAAATAACGCTCAAATTTAGCGGGTTGATATTGCTCATACAGATTATCTATATTACCAACAGTGTGCGCCGAAAACACCCAAACTGGCTGCTGCTCGCCAACGCGCACACGCTCTATAGAGATAGGTACTCGGCGCTCACGATAATCTATATAGCCCAAGCGGATTGAGCGACGCGGAATGCCGCGCACGCTATTACTGCTGCCTATCGTTGGCTCAATCAAACCATCGGGACGATCCGGCATATCGTTGAAAACATACAGCTCTTTTTTACGCAATAAATAATCTAGGCGTTTTGAGAGCTCAACGGCGCGGTTAGGCTGGCGCTCACTATCAATCAGGTTCATATTTAGTGCATAAGCTGCCAACCCAAATTGCTGTTTCATAATAGCGGATTGAAAAAACTCCATCGTTGCTAGTGGACTCGATAAATGCGGTGGTTCAGACAAAGGTGGCAAGCCTTCATTGAGCTTATTTAGAGGATAATAGTTGGCGTTATAGTCTCCTATAATCTCAGTATCGCCTTGCAAATACCCAGCTTGCGGCACTGCTATTTTTTCTGAGGGATCAAGGACCTTGTTAATCATTTTGGCAGGGTTGATATCTTCTAGATCGATACTCTTAATTTTATCTTCAGCGTAATCAACGATATTGTCAGGCTGAGTGGTGATAGATATCGGCGAACTATCAGCCGTATTAGCTTGACTGTCTTGGCTATCTTCGACATTTTCTGCAGCATAGACAGGTAGATAGATAATCGAGAGTAATAACCAAGCCGTCAGTATATAGACTATCCCCATACTGCTTGAGCGCAAAGAGCTCGTAGCACCCTTAGTCTTAGCTACATTATTGGGCAGAGGGTTATCAAGCACAACCGTATTGGGCATAACAGTAACGCCCTTAGACGCATGATGCTTAGTATTACAAGGCATTACTTTGCACCGCTTAGCACTACAGGATATAAGAGCATGAAACTTTGTCATATTTATAATTTTCTGGCAGAAGTATGCTGATAAATTAAAGCAGTCCATAACATAAAGCCAGTATAGAACTGACTTTATTTGTTAGTCTACGTATTTTATCTACTTAGCTTATAAAGTCGCTCCACTATAAAAATAAAAAACCGTGCTAATGTGTTTTTCTTCATACCCCTTAGCTTTTACTTCTTTTTTTCTACTTTTTCAGTTCTCTTTAAAGGTGATACGCTCAGCTGGCAGATAAGGCTTTTGTTTATCATAAAGATACTTTAGCATTTGCTCTCGTACTTCACATTCTAGCATCCAAGCATCATCAGGATTATTAGCTGCTATAGTGCCGTACAGCTCAATAGTATCCCTAGCGACTGACAGCACCTGCAGCATAGGCTCAGTTTCGCCATCCCAGTATTGACTGGCTTTGACCACCTCGCTGTATTTTTGCCGAATACCATCAACATTGATGCCATAATCTACGAGTAAAGAGACCGTGCGCGTTAGATGAGATTCAGGATGCGACAAGTTTTCGATAGTCTGATTGACAAAATAGCGCATCGGCACAAATAAGCGGCGCTCGTCCCAAGTTTTAATAGTGGCATAGGTGTAGCCTAAATTCTCGACTGTGCTCCAATTACCATCAATCATAATCGTGTCACCGATACGTATGGGCTGGGTAATGGCGATCTGCATGCCAGCGACGATATTACCAAGTGTCGGCTGCGCGGCAATACCAATAATCACACTCAAGATACCGGCTGAAGTCAATAAGGTCTTGCCAAGTCCTTCTATATTGACAAACTCGCTCAAGCCTATCCAAACACTGCCAAGCACCATAACAAAGATAAAAACGCGCCGAAATATCGACAAATAAGTACTACGCTGGCGATACTCATCGTACTGCTCCTCGCCCAAACTTTCGATTTGCAGATCCTCGTAGCGATTGGCAAAAAAGTTAATCACGCGGATACCTAGCCATAAGACGCTCAGTACTAAAGCTACCCATACGATAGGCCTAGTGTCCGTGGCGATAGCCTGTATAAAGGGAAAACCACCTGACACCAAAGTAAATACTAAAGAAAAACTAATGGTAAAAGTCAGCGGCACAGTAAATTTATTGACTAATTCAGTGATGCTTTTTTTATGACCCACTTTAGACAGCACTTCATTACTCGTATAGTGATCTATTAGTTTACCAGTGAGTCTACTGAACACCCATCCCACCGCGATAGTGATGAAGAAGAAAATGAGTAAGGCTAAAAACTCCCAAACAGCGATACCAAAAAACCTTAACAGTAGCCATGAGGGCAGATAGCGCTCAAACGTCGCCGGTTTGTATTGCTCGTAGAGCTTATCGATATGGCTGACCGTTTGTGCTGAGAATACCCAAACCGGCGTGTTGTCCTCTATCTTTACCCGCTCGATAAATATCGGTATGCGGTGCTCTAAATACTCTATGTCGCCAAGCCGAATAGAGCGGCGCGAGACGCCATGAATGCTGCTCCCTCCTCCAAAAGAAGGCTCAATCAAACCATCAGGACGATCCGGCATTTTATTAAAAACATAAAGATTTTTTCTATTTAATAAATAATTAAGACGTTTAGACAGCTCAATACCGCGGCTAGTTTGGGTGCTGGGCGCAAACAAATTCAAGTTTAGCGCATAGACAGCTAAATCAAACTGCTCCCTCGTTACCGCCGTTTGAAAAAACTCTAAAGTTGCCATCGGCGTTAATAAATTGGGCGGCGGTGATAATGGCGGCAACCCCGTATTCAACTTTTCTAACAGATAATAGTTTTCGTTATACTCTCCTTTAAGCTCAGTATTTACTTGTAGCTTATCGGCCTGCCTTGCTTGCTGCTGAGTTTGTACGCTAGCAGACCCTCCCCTCTCTTCCGTTGCTGCATTGAGCGAAAAGGAGCAGAGACTCAGCATAAAAAGTAAGAAAACATGTATTCGCATGGAGTGTTATCGCTTATCAAACTACTTTAAATATAAGCTAATTGAGTCCATTAAAAAAAGCCAGCATTAAGCTGGCTTTATCTATGAGTATTTGTAGTTATCTTGGTGGTTTTGTCCGTTTATAGCAGCAGCTGTGTCAAGCGCGGCGCCAAGTCGTGCCAGCGCTACTATCCTCAAGCTCAATGCCCGCCTCTTTTAGTTGACCTCGAATCTCATCAGCCCGCGCATAGTCTTTATTCGTTTTGGCGTCGCCACGCTCAGTAATAAGCGCATCAATAGCCGCATCACTAAGCCCATCCTCCGACTCTTCACCAATAACTGCTTGCAAAAACTGCTTTGGCGGTTGCTGTAAGATATTTAATGATTTGGCGAGCGCTTGCAGCTGCTGGGCTGACTGCCAAGCCTTAGCTGTATCTTCCGCTTTTGCCGCTTTATTGACTTCGCTTGCTAGACCAAACAAGACACTAATAGCCGCTGAGCTATTAAAATCATCATTCATAGCGGCCATAAAGTCTTGACCTGCCACGCTTTGATACGCTTGATTGATAAGCTCATTGTCAGTCTCAAGCGCTTGATTCTGTTGTTGCTCAGCGATTTTAAGCGCATTATATAATCTACTTAGGCTGTTATGCGCTTCATCTAAGGCGCTATCAGAGAAATTTATTTGACTGCGGTAATGGCTCGATAATAAGAAAAACCGAACAGTTTCTGGATGATATCTGTTAGTGACTTCGCGTATGGTAAAAAAATTGCCCAAAGACTTAGACATTTTTTCGCCATCGACATTAATAAAGCCAACGTGCATCCAATTGTTCGCGTACTCACAGCCTGTCGCTGCCTCCGATTGCGCAATCTCGTTTTCATGATGCGGAAACTGCAGGTCATGACCACCGCCGTGGATATCAAAGGTATTACCCAAGCATTTAGTCGACATGGCAGAGCATTCAATATGCCAGCCTGGACGCCCTTGCCCCCAAGGAGACATCCACTGCGGCTCGCCTGCTTTTGCCGCTTTCCATAGAACAAAATCAAAAGGATTGTGCTTGATACTTTCAACTTCAACGCGAGAGCCCGCTTGCATCTCATCAAGCTTTCGCTTGGAGAGCTTGCCATAATCGGCAAAGCTATCGACGGCATAATAAACATCGCCGTTATTGGCAGCATAGGCATAATCGCCTTCGATTAAAGTGGCGATCATTTGCTGCATCTCATCGATGTGATCAGTCGCGCGCGGCTCTGCATCTGGACTCAAGCAGCCAAGCGCGGCAGCATCTTCATGCATCGCTTTTGTAAAGCGTTCAGTCAGAGTGCCGATATCTTCATTATTTTCGATAGCCCGCGCGATAATCTTGTCATCGATATCAGTAATATTTCGCACATAATTGACGTCATAACCTAATTGGGTCAGCCAACGCACTACCATATCAAAAGCCACCATCACCCGAGCGTGACCGATGTGACAGTAATCATAAACCGTCATGCCGCAGACGTACATTCCTAACTTGCCAGCCACTAAGGGCTGCAAGGACTGCTTGCGGGCAGTCAATGAGTCGTATACAACAAGCTGAGACTGCGCATCGGTAACTGAGGTAGTCATAACAAAATAGCCTTTTGATAAAATAAAGTGATATAAATATTAACGCATTATCTTAGCGAAAACGGACATAAAATACTACAATGAGCGCAGGGCGCTGTTAAATAAAACCGTTAAAGAAACAGACCTTTCAGCGTATCACGCATTTTAGGTATAAAAGATAAGGAGTTATAAATGGGCAATCGTTTAAGTAAGATATACACTCGCACTGGTGATGATGGCACAACAGGCATGGCGGATGGCAGCCGCGTCAGCAAAGCTGATATGCTCTTCACAGTCATGGGTGATATCGATGAGCTCAACTCGCATGTTGGCTTAGTACGCGCCCAATTAACGCAAATGAACACGGTTGCCAACACAGCGCTATCTGAGCATTTATCACTTATAAATGAGTCAGGCTTTGCGCATGCCTTAGTGATTATTCAGCATTTACTATTCAACATTGGTGGGGAGCTTGCGATGCCAGAGTATGAAGGCGTGAACGAGACTCATATCGACTGGTTAGAGCAGCAGATAGATAGCATGAATGCTGGCTTGCCACCGCTCAAAGATTTTATTTTGCCCACAGGATCAATATTGGTCAGTCAATTGCACATAGCGCGTACCGTATGTCGCCGCGCTGAGCGTCAGGCCGTGTTGTTACAACAGCAGCGCCCGCAAGCTATCCGTAGTACCGCTGTCAGCTTGATTAATCGGTTATCTGATTGGTTATTTGTCGCGGCACGTTTTTGTACCGATCCTGCCCAAATCTCTGAGGTCTTATGGGATAGTCAAGTGTTACAAAAGCTTAATGAAGGTAAATAGCGCTGTTTAATCACGCCTAAAAAAAGCGCCAATAGCTTAAATCTATCAGCGCTTTGTCTCTTAGTTATTGACTAGGTCATGAACAGCTTTTAGACACAGCAAAAATAAAGCTTAGAAAAATAAAGCTTAATAAGTCGCACTATCATCTTCAACGATGATCATATCAATACTCTTATCTTCAGGAATTGCCTTAGGGAGCGCTGGTTTCACTGGCGTACTGGCTCTATTATCCGTACTAGTACTAGCAGCGGCTACACTCTCATCATCATTGTTAGCATTGTTATTTTGATTAATCGTCGGCGGTGCCGGTGGTGTTGGCGGAGTCGCTTGACGGATTGGCTCTACTGGCGTCACCGTTCTTGGCTGACGAATAGTTTGATTCTCCTCTCTGCTTGACGCCGCTGCTCTACGCGCAGCCGCCGCCTCGGCTCGGCGAATCGCTGCCTGCTCATCTAGCATAGTTTTAAGTGACGAGCCTGCCATAACATCAGCAACAATGCGGATCAAAGCAGGTTGGCCTGCGATACGGGCTTGCACTAGACCGTTTTGAGCACCAATGACATAGCTAAAAGCATCATCTACTAACATATTATTATTGATACGGATGTTTTCGTTAGCCAAACGCGATTGCAAGCTTGGTTTATTATTGGATGAATCTATTAAGCTTGCTTGGTACAAGTCCTCGCTAGGCAAGGTCATGCTGACGCTCGCCTGACAAGTGGTCATGCCACTAGCATTGCCTTCTTGTAAAATCGCTGCGTTCTGTACGTCAATCTTGATATTGCCCACTTTAGTATCGAGCATGCTACTGCTAATAGCCACTTCTGCATTGTTTGCATAGTTAGTCGCGAGCGTTTGCGTTTGTTGATCTAAAGTGTTCATTAATGCAGTTCTGAGGCGGTCTTGAACCATAGGGTCATCACACCTCATTGCGGGTGCAATATCAGCATCGCCAGTGGCTTGCTGCTCAGCACTGACGTCAGTGGTATCAACGCTGTCCTCATCATCTGGGCGACTACAGCCTGCAACGGCTAAACCACACACCAAACTAATACCAGCAATCTGCTGCCATTTCATCCACTTATTTTTGACTACGCTCATACTCATTTAGCTCCTGAGTTACTGACCTTTTTATAGCTGCCTTTATTACTCTTTATAGCCAATCGCCTTGTAGCCAATCATCCTTTGTAAATCAAGGGTGAACCATATTCATTATCTATAGCACTGTACAATAGATAATTTGAAAATGGCTATTTTAAAGAAAAGAATAACTACTTTAGAGAATGGCACTTAATTAAAAATTAAATCATTATACGGGGTTTGTCTAAGATGTTCAGCATCACAATTTCTAGATATACAAATAAAAGCCACTAATAGCGGTAAAATCAGCATTAGTTGCAAAAACACAACACAGAACGTCTAAAGACGCCGTAGTCAATAACCAACCTTCAAAGTAAACGTTCTATCATAAAAGACAGCTTATGATAGGTATAATAACCGGCTCTTATCACTGAAAAAATTCTTGCTTTAATTATGATAGATTTCAAAAAAACGCAACTCCTTGGTCATCGCGGCGCGCGCGTGGAAGCACAAGAAAACACTTTATTCGGCTTTCAACACGCTAAGCGCTTGCAAGCAAGGGGCTTAGCAGGCGTTGAACTCGATGTGCAACTCACCGCTGATGGTCATTTGATTGTTTTTCATGACGACACTCTACAGCGTTTATGCGGTTTACAAGCGCGGATTGACCAATTGAGTCTACGCGAGGTTCAACGTCACACCCAATCGGGCCACCATATCATTACGCTCGATATGTTAGCGCAGTCTTTACCACTCTCGATGTCTACTCCTACATTTAAGCCTCAACGTCAAGCGCTCAATAGTCTGTGGGGTATAGATAAAGCCAGTACTGATAAGGCTTATGAGGTGACAGAATTAAGAAGTCAAGCTCATACTTTGAGCCAGTTTACTCATATCGAGCTTGAGATTAAAACGCACGAGCGCACTAATCATGACAAGCTTGTGCAAGCGTTACTGCGCTATTTAGTGAATAGCCCATTATCCAGCCTGCCGTTGGTATTGACTAGCTTTGATAAAAAGCTACTAGCCCAATTACAGCGACATCAGCAACTATCATCGATACCTCGTGGATTATTAGTGCTCGAGCCTAGTCTTATACCATCGGCACCTAATACCGCGCTAAGATTAGGCTGTACACAACTGGGTATTCATTACGCGTTGTTAAACGAGCAAATTATCGATAACTGTCACCGCTATCAGTTGCCGGTAAGCGCTTGGACGGTCAATGATATCGAGGCTATAAAACAGCTGGTAGAATGGCAAGTGGATGTCATTATCACCGATATTCCTTCGCAATTATTATGACCCTAGCGTTGAGAGTTCTCGATTGATATTTTGTTAAAAACTATAGGCTTACCCTGAATAGTAATACGATTTATCCACTCACTAAGCGTCATGCCTTATGTAACATATCTCCGCACAGTTTTACACTTTCACTGAACTCCTGATAGCTAACATGGCTTTCATTATAAATATCCCATAACTCATACAAGTTATTGTTATTTAGCAATATTTTTCTAGTGTATACCTGTTCACTTTATACTTTATTTAGGGTAATATAGACGCTGAAATTAATACCGTTAGGGATATTACATGATTGCTAAAAAAGTAATAGGTTTACCACTGAAAGGCTTACGTCTCGCTATGAAGTCTAGTGATACGCTTATACAAACTGCTGGCACTCAAGCGCTACGTTTTAAGACGTGGTTTGATAATAACAAAAGCAACACTGATGCAGCAGCAGATACTCAGTTTGCTGCTACAAGCGGCTACGAGAATGCGAATTCAGCGGCTAATTACGAAGGTGTCGACCCTCTTGAGCTTGAATTCCAAAAGTCGCCCATTAACTTAGTACCCGCGATTTTTTTAATCGCAACGCCTATTGCAGCAGCGGTGATTACTCCTTGGTATCTGCTAACGCATCAAGTTAGTGCGCCAGTCTGGGGGGTCTTTGGCGCCTTTATGGTCTGGACAGGTATCAGTATCACTGCAGGCTATCATCGCTTGCTGTCGCATCGCGCCTACAAAGCGCATCCTTTAGTAAAAAACTTCTTACTATTAGGATCAACCCTTGCTGTGCAAGGTTCAGCCTTTGACTGGGTCTCAGGTCACCGCACCCATCATCGTCACGTCGATGATCGTATGGAAGATCCGTATTCAGCGCAGCGTGGGTTTTTCTTTAGCCATATTGGTTGGATGCTACGTAACTACCCTAGTGGCCGCTTTGACTACAAAAACATCCCTGATCTAACCAAAGATAAAGTGCTACAAATTCAGCATAAGTATTATGGTCTTTGGGTATTAGCGACTAATGTCGCTATGGTCGCAGCCGTAGGCTGGTTGATCGGTGATGTTTGGGGTACGTTAGTGCTAGCAGGCCTACTACGTCTAGTCTTGACTCATCATTTTACTTTCTTTATCAACTCTTTATGCCATATGTTTGGTACACGCCCTTATACCGATACTAATAGTGCACGTGATAACGCAATCTTAGCTATCTTTACTTGGGGTGAGGGTTATCACAACTATCATCACTTCTTCCAATACGACTATCGCAATGGTGTTAAATGGTGGCAGTACGATCCAACGAAATGGTTAATCGTAGGTTTATCTAAGCTTGGTTTGACTAGTGAGTTGCGTAGAGTGGATGACACCACTATCAAGCATGCCGAAGTACAAATGCAGTTTAAGCGTGCTCAGCAGCAAATCGACAAAGCAACTTCTGACGGTATTGATATTCCACAAGCAATGCAAAACTTCCAAGATCGTATTAAGTTTGAATATGATGCGTTTAAACAAACTGTTGAAGAATGGCAAGCGCTAAAAGCCAAAGCAGTGGAGATGAAAAAGACGGAGTTTGCTGATCGCTTGCATGAGGTTGATGATAAGCTTAAGCACGAATATATCAAAGTTGAGCAAAAAATATTTGAGCATAATAACAATCTCAAAACCGCGTTTCGCTCGATTGGCTTTGATAATAAAGCCGCTTAGTTAGAACTAAGCTAGCTCCTAGCTCCTCTAATCAATAAGTTTCTCCTACCCTCTATCTGTTATAGATAGAGGGATTTTTTTGTCTAGATTTCTTCTGTATTTATAGGGCCTGCTGGATATAAATTACCACTAAGCAACAGAGCTTATCATTGCGATATTGTGGCTATGTTATAGTGGCTTTTTAAGAGATTTAATCATAATAGGAAGCCGTTATGCGCTACCAAAATAGCTATGCCAAATTAGACTCGCGTCTGTATCATAAACAACCGCCAAGCGCTCTGAATAACCCGCGTGCCGGCCACTTTAACTCACAAGTCGCTGAGCAATTAGGCTGGTCAGCTGATAGCGAGCTGATGGAGCATTGGGTCGATATCGTCGGTGGACGCTATGTGCCTGAGAGTTTTGAGCCGCTAGCGATGGCTTATGCCGGTCATCAGTTTGGGCAATGGGCGGGACAATTGGGCGATGGGCGCGGTCTACTGATGGCGCAGGTCTTGGATAATAGTGAAACTTTACAAGACCTGCATCTTAAGGGTATTGGCCTGACGCCTTACTCGCGAATGGGAGATGGCCGGGCGGTGTTACGCAGTACTATCCGTGAGTACTTATGTGGCCATGCTTTTGCTCAGCTAGGTATCCCCTCCTCCAATGCGCTAGCGTTTGTGGTCTCAGATACACCCGTGCGCCGCGAAACAATGGAAGCAGGCGCCGCTTTGATGCGAGTAGCAGATAGTCATGTACGCCTCGGTCATGTCGAATGGATAGCGAGCTTTGCACCGGACTTACTCGGCGAGTTTACTGACTATATGATCGATACTTACTATCCAGAGTGCCGCGATACTGAGCAGCCGATACTGGCATTTTTAAGCAATGTTGTCGAGCGTACAGCGCATATGATTGCCGACTGGCAGTTGATTGGCTTTGCCCATGGGGTGATGAATACCGATAATTTATCAATTACCGGCAGCACCTTAGATTTTGGACCGTTTGGTTTTATGGAGCGCTTTAATCCGGCTTGGATTAATAATCACTCTGATCACACCGGACGTTACGCTTATCAAAATCAGCCCGCTATTGGTTATTGGAACCTTAACGTCTGGCTACCGCATTTTATGCGCCTAGAGGGCGTAACTCGTGAGACTCTAGCAGACTGTTTAGCGCCTTACGAGACTGTCTTTATGCAGCATTACCAACAAGGGCTGTGTCGTAAGCTAGGTCTTCCCCACGAGCAAGAGAGTTTAGAGCTGGCGTTTGAGTGGATGAGCCTACTAGAAGATAACTTACTCGATTATACCAATAGCTTTCGAGCTTTATTAGGCTTGGTTGCTCCTAATAAACATCCTCATGAAAAGCAATTGTTAACGATTCTAAGCCATGAACTACCTCCAAAAGCGCTAGCGGTTTGGCAAGACTGGCGTCAGCGTTATCTAAACCGATTAGCTACCTTAGCTACCGATGAGGTAATCGATAGTTTGAAAAATAACAATCCAGTCTACGTGCTGCGTAACGAGATGGCACAGCGCGCTATCACTGCAGCCCAGCAAGGTCAGTTCGACGAGGTGGCTAGAGTTTATGACTTATTAAGTCGGCCTTATGACGTACAAGATATCGCTACCGAACTTGATACGACGCCCCCTACACCTAACGCGCCGCAATTACCGATCAGCTGCTCTTCTTAGATGGCTTGTTGCCTATGGCTTATCCATTTATGATTTGTCGATGCTGATGGGTAAGCCTATGCAGTTTTATGCTGAATAGATGACTTGTACCGTTATATTAATTTGCACATTTAAGGCCGGTTGACTAGGCAGTGAATTGACATTGATGCTAGAATAGTTATTTTTTTAGCATATAGTCTTTAGCAGTCTAGCTAAACGCTGTGTGCTTTATAAAAAACTGGCTGTATATTAGCCATTATCTTTTATGGATAACGGCCTTCACAATATTAAGGCGCTGATGTTAGCCTTTTTTTTATGAGTCAGCTTGAAGCATTTTTTTTATGACACCTCTGGATCTCCTATAACACCTTTATTCTAACTATTTTATCCTAACTATGGCCATTATTATGAATGACGATACCTCCTTGAATACGGACAGCCCAACTTCAGAAATAGAACAGTTTGAACAAGCGGCTCTTCATTACCATTCACATCCTCGTCCAGGTAAAATCTCAGTCACTCCTATCAAGCAGCTAGCCAACCAACGCGACTTAGCGCTTGCTTACTCACCAGGAGTTGCCGTACCTTGTCTTGAGATCGAAAAAGATCCAAAACTAGCGGCTAAATATACGGCTCGTAGCAATCTAGTTGGTGTCATCACTAATGGTACAGCAGTACTCGGCTTAGGTGATATCGGTCCTCTAGCTTCAAAGCCTGTTATGGAAGGTAAAGGCGTCCTGTTCAAAAAATTCGCTGGTATTGATGTTTTCGATATTGAAATAGCCCAAAACGATCCTGACAAGTTCATCGAAGCGGTAGCGTCTCTCGAACCAACTTTTGGTGGTATCAATCTTGAAGATATCAAAGCACCAGAATGTTTCAAAATCGAGCGTGAACTGCGCGAGCGTATGAACATCCCAGTCTTTCATGATGATCAGCATGGTACTTCTATTATCGTTGCGGCCGCTTTGCTTAACGCTTTAATCTTAATCGATAAAAAAATTGAAGAGATTAAGATTGTCTGTTCAGGGGCTGGTGCTGCTGCCATTTCGTGCTTGGATATTATCTGTGCCTTAGGCGTTAATAAAGACAATATCTTTGTCTCTGATTCACGCGGTATCTTGTCTACTAGCCGTGATAATCTTGACGAATCTAAACAGCGCTATGCCCGCGATACCGACGCGACGACGATTGAAGAAGTTATGGATGATGCCGATATGTTCTTGGGACTATCGATGCCTGGCATTTTAACTCCTGATATGGTCAAACGTATGGCAAAAGACCCTATCGTCTTTGCTCTTGCTAACCCAACGCCTGAGATTATGCCAGAATTGGCGCATTCAGTACGTCCAGACGTGATTATGGCAACCGGTCGCTCAGACTACCCTAACCAAGTCAATAACGCACTGTGCTTCCCTTATATCTTCCGTGGCGCGTTAGATGTCGGCGCGACCGCCGTTAACGAAGAGATGAAAATCGCTTGTGTCCGTGCTATTGCGGCTATGGCTCATGTTGAAGCCACCCCTGTAGGTAATGTCAAAACCACGGATAAAATGCGCCGTTTCGGTCGCGACTATTTGATCCCAGGCCCACTCGAACCAAACTTAATCATTGAGATTGCCTCTGCTGTCGCACAGGCGGCTATGGACTCAGGCGTCGCTAGCCTGCCTATTTTAGATATGAAAGCGTATCGCCAACAGTTATCTGAGTTTGTCTATAATTCCGCGTTTGTGATGAAACCAATCTTTGCTCGCGCCAAATCAGATCCCAAGCGTATCGTTTACTGCGAAGGCGAAGATAATAATGTTCTATTAGCCGTACAAGTTGTGGTCGATGAGCAATTGGCGCAGCCTATTCTGGTTGGTCGTCCGGCAGTGATTGAAGCCAATATCGAAAAACTTGGCTTACGTCTACAAGATGGCGTCAACATGACTATCGTCAATCAAGATGATGATCCACGCTATAAAGATTACTGGCAAGGCTACTACGAAAAGAACAAACGTAAAGGCGTTAGCATTGAGCTGGCTCGCCGTGATGTTCGTCGTAAGACCTCACTCATCGGCTCTTTATTAGTCGAAAATGGGGATGCTGAAGGTATGATCTGCGGTACGTTTAGCCATTATCAACTGCATCTAGAGTACGTCCAAAACGTCATCGGTAAAAAAGAAGGCGTTAGTGATTTTTATGCGATGAACGCAGTATTGATGCAAGATCGTAATATTTTTATTGCTGATACGTATGTCCATGAAGACCCTACTGCTGAGCAATTGGCCGAGATGACAGTATTAGCCGCGGAGCAACTTGAGCGCTTCGGTATCACGCCGAGAGTCGCTTTGGTTTCGCATTCCAACTTCGGCACCTCAAACCGCGAAAGCGCGGTAAAAATGCGCAAAGTCTATGAGCTATTGACCGAAATGAAGGTCAACTTTGACTTCGATGGTGAGATGCAAGGGGATGCCGCGCTTGATGAGCATATTCGTATAGAGGACTTCCCTTCTACCGAATTTAGAGGAGCGGCCAACCTACTCATCTTACCAACGCTTGATGCGGCAAATATTGCCTTTAACTTGTTGAAAACAGCAACCAATAGTGCCTCAATCGGTCCTATCTTATTGGGTGCTAGCAAGCCGGTACATATCTTAACGCCATCAGCGACCGCTCGCCGTATTGTCAATATGACTGCGCTTGCCGTCACCGAAGCGCTAGATTTGCAAGAAGAGCAAAAGTAGTTCTGCAATTTTAGTAAGTACTAGTGCTTATCCTCTAGTGATAAGTGCTATGCTATAATAAAACCAGCTAACGTCACGCGTTGGCTGGTTTTTTTTGGTCAAAATTCAAGTTTTAGAGGTGATCATGCAAGTGTACTTGGTAGGCGGTGCGGTGCGCGATAGGCTGCTTGGCCGCCCTGTGACTGATAAAGACTTCGTAGTAGTAGGGAGCAGTGTCGAGCAAATGCTAGCTGCAGGTTTTCAACAAGTAGGCGCAGACTTCCCTGTATTCTTGCACCCAACCTCGCACCAAGAGTATGCCCTTGCCCGTACTGAGCGTAAGCAAGGGCGGGGCTACCAGGGCTTTAGTGTCTATGCCAGTCCTGACGTGACTCTATTCGATGACTTGCAGCGTCGAGACTTAACCATCAATGCTATGGCAATCGAAGTAATTAGCTTAACCGATGACACGCCTATCACTGGCGAAGTCATCGATTATCATAATGGTCTATATGATATCGACAATAAAACTTTACGTCATATCTCGACTGCCTTTAGCGAAGATCCACTACGAGTGCTGCGAGTGGCGCGTTTTTACGGCCGTTACTATGAATTAGGCTTTAGCATCGCTGATGAAACGCTGGACTTAATGCGCCAATTAGTAAAATCAGGCGAGCTTACACATTTAAGTAGCGAGCGTGTTTGGCAAGAGTCTAGCCGTGCTACTATGCAAACCTCTCCTCATGTTTATTGGCAGACGCTATTTGACATTGGTGCGCTTAATGACTATTTTGTAGCAATCGCGCGGGCATGGCAAAATATTGCTATCAAAGAAACCGTACAAACCGCCTTATACTTTGCCGGTCAAATGCAGCTGAACCTCTCGCAGCGCTGGGCGCTGCTTATGGCAAGTCTTGATGACTCTTTGTTTCAGCTAAAAAACGATGAAGACACAGCTTCTAAAAGTATTATTGACATAGGCCAGAGCGCTAAAGTCCCTAAAGCGCATACCCAGTTTGCTAATCTTTTTGTCGAGCACGCGCAGCAGCTAAATAAAATAAAGGAGCTAGACGCGGCACAAAAGATTGATCTTATTCAAGCTTGTAACGCTCACAAAGCCCCTGAGAAACTCTCGCAATTATTAGTCACTAGCCAAGTGCTGCAGTTGGCCATTCACCACCTGCAAATGATGCTAGCGCTGAGTAGTTTTCATGCTATTGATATGACTGATATTACAAGTGGGCTAAAAGGACCAGCTATTGGAGCGGCTCTCCGCGACGCTCGAATCCAGCACCTACAAACTCAAAATGAGCAAACCTAGCTTATGACAGATCATAACACTGCCCCCGTTATACTCGTCACTGGCAGCGCTAAGCGTATTGGAGCGGCTATTATTAAAGCCGCCCATAATCAGAACTACCGCGTTATCATTCACTGCCATAATAGCCAGCCTGAGGCTCAAGAACTCAGCGATGAGCTCAATCAGATACGCCCGCATAGTGCCAAAGTATTACTGGCGGATTTATCAATTGTTAATACTAAAAACAGCTTAGAGGCCTTTGTCAAAGTTATTATCGCTGCATTTGGTCAACTCGATGTCTTAGTCCACAATGCTTCTCGCTTTTACCCTACCCCTATAGATAGTATCGATAATGAGCAATGGGATGAGCTGTTTTTGAGTAATGCTAAAGCGCCTTTGATACTCAGCCAAGCGCTACTGCCCTACTTGCAAGCGAGGCAAGGTTGCATCATTAGCCTACTCGATATCCATGCGCACAATAAACCGTTCAAAAATTACACCCTTTATAATATGGCAAAAGCGGCCCAGCGGATGATGGTACAGTCTCTAGCATTAGAGCTTGCGCCTGATGTACGAGTCAACGGTGTCGCTCCAGGCGTCAATATCTTGCCAGAAGCAAATAGCGATCAAGCGCTCGAGTCCGCGCTGCAAAAGAGTATCGTTGACTCCATACCTCTACAGCGCGTCGGTAAACCCGAAGACATCGCTCATAGTGTGCTATATTTAATACAAGCCAGTTATGTCACCGGACAGATTATTGATGTTGATGGCGGTCGTGGTCTCACCTTAGCAGGTGGTAAGTATTAAAATTTAGTAAATAGTCATGATTCTGCTTATCTTTTACTTGAAAATTTAGAGAAATCAGGTATCATTGTGCGTCTAACGTTAGGGCCCATAGCTCAGTTGGTTAGAGCAGAGGACTCATAATCCTTTGGTCGTAGGTTCAAGTCCTACTGGGCCCACCACATATTGAATCAGGCTTGTTCGCAGCGATGCGGCAAGCCTTTTTTTATGGGGTTTTGCGGGTTTTACGAATATCTTGGTATGTGGCGAAACATATAGAATATAGGTATATTTGTTGGTATATATTATATCAACACGGGAATATACCAACATGCCATTAACTCATACTATTATCAATAAGCTAGTCCCAAGTAAAAAATGCACCCCTAGCCGTCCTGATAAGCATAGTGATGGTGACGGTCTACAGCTATGGGTAAGACATACAGGGAATAAAGTAAACGTAACGTAATACAGTGGTAACAACGCAGTACCGGCAATAAACCCAGAATAATAAAAGGAGGTCGCGAGCACTGACATAACAATAAAATGCGGTAAATACGCAAGCTGCTCCCGAGTAATGACTTTATGACGCCATGCGATTAGCGCTAAAAGTATAAACCCAAACAACACTCGTAGAAATACAGCTTGAAAAGGCTTTATTAAATTAAAGCGGTAGCCCACTTCATAAAAATGAAGTTAGACTCTCAAATCACACCAAGTAATACTAGCGCTGTGTGTGCTCTAAACCTAGCATTACCTTTTATCAAACAGAGTGAGTTACACCGCCATCAACGCGTATGCTCTGACCCGTAATATATCTAGCTGCCTCTGATAATAAAAAGGCAATCGTTGCAGCAACTTCCTCAGCTTCACCATAACGCCCCATCGGAACATTCTCACGGCGCTCATCGACTTCAGGTAAGCTGTCAATCCAACCAGGTAAGACATTATTAATGCGAATGCTTTGCGGCGCATAATCACCAGAGAAGATCTTAGTAAAAGCACCAAGACTGGCTCGAAACGCTGTCGAAGTTGGAAAGGTTGCTGTCGGCTCTGTGACCCAAGTCGTGGAAATATTGACAATAGCGCCGCCGCCTTGTGCCACCATGATTGGCGTGACGAGGCGAATCGGACGCACAGCACTGAGGAAGTAAACCTCCATACCTGTATGCCAGTCGTCATCGGTGATCTCTAAAATAGGCGCACGTGGACCGTGACCGGCAGAGTTTACCAGCGCATCAATACGGCCCCATTTTTCCATTGCCAAATCAACTAAGCGCTGTACATCGACATCTACCAAGTTAGAACCCGTGACGCCAATACCTCCCAACTCTTTTGCTAACGCCTCCCTCTTTGCCTGAGGACGATAAGATAGCGACCTTATAGCCATCCTGAGCGAGCTTACGAGCGGCCGCAGCACCCATACCTGAGCCACCTGCCATAATAAGCGCAACTTTTTCTTTAGTCATGATTTTCTCCATTAGTGATTGGTTTATCTATCATAACTAATGGTTGCAGATATCTCACATGATATTAAAAAGTGCTAGACTGTAGAAAATCTATTGTCTAAGAGGTGGTTGTGTCAAATGCTTATCGCGCTTTACCCTCTTTGAATGCTTTACGTGCATTTGAAGCAGCAGGGCGTCATTTAAATTTTCGCGCCGCAGCAGATGAGCTTTTCGTGACCCAAGGAGCAGTCGCTCAGCAGGTGCGTATATTAGAAGAATACATGGGATTTGCGCTATTTCAAAGGCTGCCAAAGGGCGTGGCTCTTACCTCGCAAGGCGCAATCTACTTTGCAGAAGTCACACGAGCGTTTGAGATTTTAAGAAAAGCCACCACTCAAATACTCAAAGAACCTCAGGCGGTGACCATTAGTGTGACACCGACATTTGCCACTAAAATTTTACTACCCAGTCTTTCGGCGCTATCAATCGCTGTTCCTGACGTTGATCTACGTACTGTCGCTACTGAATCTATTGCAGATTTCGACCGTGATCAGGTAGATATCGCGGTACGGCTCACCCGTCCACCATTTCCCTTAAGAAGTAGTCGACAGTGTCAAAATAATGGGAACTATAAGGTTAAGCGACTTATAAGCTCAGTGCATTTCTTATTTTTAATAATATAGAAGATGAGTCGATCCAGTATACTAGGAGAGACTCATTTTTTAGGAAAGGCTGTTTTAAGATGCTATTAACTTAATTGTGGCGCTATATTCTTTAATGCATAGTTGGACGCTGTTCTTCGATATTGCAATAAAATTACTTATAAGGTTGAGCTCATAATAATAGTGCGTTCACGGAGACTCACAATAGGTAATTGTTGTATATTAAATACCAGTAATTCAGATTCGTATTGTTTAGCTGTATTATTGGCAACATCTAAATAGCTGTCTTCACCACTCAAATCAGTATAGCTATTCCACTGCTCTTCATCTTCAGAAGCCACAGTAACTGAGCTAGGTTCAAATTCTTGTGACATCATAGGTAATATAGCAAAGGTCGAGGTTACTGGTGCTATGAGTAATGCTGAGCCTAAATAGAGCAATCGCGCTTTCGTGCTAAACAGATTAAGATAATTTCTCATGATAATACTCCTTTTTGTAAAGTTAATATTTTGCTATTAATTTAAATATTTAGTTTTAAAGCTAAGAGCTACAACTCCCAGATCCTATTCTTTGATCCTTCATACTAATTCCATTTACGTTTAAATTTACTATGAACAGCCATAATTTAAATGCCTGAATCGATAGGTAGTACCTTGAAGCGACTTCTCTATTCCTATTAAGGGAGTATATTTATTTTCTACGTTGCGTAGATTTATGAAACTTTAAGAAAGGTAACGTTTATGCCTCTTGTGATAATAGGGTTTTGACATTTATGGGTGCCACTTTTAGAGAGTGTTTTCAAGAGCAAATAACACTAAGCACCACCACGGCTATGACCTCTGTCGCTGCTACCTCTATGCTCACCACCTCGCTCGCCGCGTTCTGCTCTCATTTGCTGCAGCTGCGATCGCTGATCAGCAGTCAATACTTTAGCGATCGCTTGTTGGCTTTGGACCCTATCAACAAAGCGTTGTCTGGCCTGCTCGGCATGTTTATCTGCTAAGCGATTTAAGGCGACGGTATCTAGCGTATCAGCATTTGCTAGAGCTTGTATCTGCTCGCGCATTTGCTCCCGCTGCGCTTGGTTTTGCGCGCGGTTATTATCGCGTTCCACTTTTTTAGCCTCTTTGATAGCCTCAATTTGAGCTTGCTGCGTGGCTGTCAGGTTGAGCTGTGATAATGGACCTCTATCTGCAGACATACCGCCTTTATGATGTTGCATTTGGGATGTGCGCAGTGGTTGATTGTCTGGAGCAGCACTGGCAATGCCAGCCATTCCCAATAAAGTTGACGCTGATAATAGTGTAGCGATGGTTAAATTTTTCATTATGATTACCTTTTGGAATGAATATTATAAATGTTAGGGTTTCTTCAATTTACAGTCTTGCAAATCGTTATGAACCCGTTGATAAACAGTGCTCTATCGACAAAACAAATCATAATACAAATGCATGTTGCGTAGATTTATGAAACTTTAAGAAAGGTAACGATTGATGCTATTAAGCCCTTATCTCTTGTAAACTTACTTTATGCACTAAATGTACTAGATGCACTAAACCGCCTCATCTAATTTATTGATATGAGCGCATTAAAAAACGGTAGGATAATAAATTATTATTTATTAATAACTTAGGACTAAGTTATGACTCATATTTTGCTTGGTGATGACGACGAAGAGCTGACTCAATTACTACAAGAGTACTTGTCTAATCATGAGGTTAGCTGTGATTGTGTCTATGATGGCGAGCAAGTACTAGAGCGCTTGCAAGATACTGCCTTTGAGTATGATCTATTAGTCCTTGATATCATGATGCCCAAAATAGATGGACTTAGCGTATTGCGTCAACTGCCAGCCACCCGTCAAATCCCTGTGATTATGCTCACGGCAAAAGGCGATGAGATTGATCGTATTATCGGTCTTGAGCTTGGTGCTGATGATTATATTGCCAAACCCTGCAATCCGCGCGAACTGCTGGCACGTATCAATGCCGTTATCAAGCGTACCACTACACCATCAGTAGATACCCCTGCCCTCATTCATGAGCGAATGACTCTAGATCAAGGTCATCGTATCTGCACCATTGATGGCACTGAACTACAAGTGACGGGTACTGAGTTTGATTTATTAGTGGCTCTGCTACAGCATCAAGGTGAGGTCGTTAGTAAAGAGTGGCTATCGCAAACCGTGCTACAGCGTGAGCTGCAACCCTTTGATCGCAGCCTTGATGTGCACGTATCACGCTTGCGCAAAAAACTGCAACCCTTTCATGATGAGCCTATCAAAGCTATTCGCGGCAAGGGCTATCAGTTGGTACTATGATGAAACCTTTAGAGAATAGCTCAAATAATAGCTTAAACAACCGCTTAGATGACACTACAAATACTAAGCGCAAACTTAATCTATCACTGCCTTTATTTTGGCGACTATTTTTAAGTCTGTTATTGCTATTGCTACTAACATCAGTGATATCAGTCGCCATAGAGAGGTGGATAAACGCGCAAGCACTAGAATCTCGAATGGCGGTGCAAGTGGCGCACCTAATCACTGTGCGTCAAGAGGTAATACATACACTAGAGTCAGGTGACTATGATGGAGTGCGACAAATCTATCGCAATGAGCGCGGTCTTCGTAATCAGATTATAGTTGTTGATGAACAAGGCATGCCCCTATACTCTCGGTTTATACCGTCAAGAGTGCGAAAGAATCAACCACCCGAGGCACTCAATAATCCCGCCTTACCACCCAATCAAATGATTCAAGAGGTGGTACCAAATACAGAGGATTATCCTGAGCTGCAAGATATATCTGTCACCACACCTGATGGTTATACCTATACCGTGCAACTACAACCGCGCCTACCATTGCCAGATCTAATAGCCTTACAAAGAACTCATTTTCCGGTGCGCTTTGGTATTATTTTATTGCTTAGTCTATTAGCTTGTTACTGGTTTAGCCGTGCTTTATCGACACGTATTCGCCGTGTTCAATCTAAAGTACACCGTATGAGCGCAGGCGATTATATATCTGGTGATGACTTATCACAGTTTGGGGATGATGAGCTAGGCGCCCTGGCGAAGGATGTGTCTCATTTGTCCAATCGACTGGCTGATAGCGAAATGTCCCGTAAACAAATGCTCAGCGACATCTCTCATGAACTGCGCTCGCCACTAGCGCGCCTTGAAGTGGCGACTGAGCTGACTCGGGACTATGCACCTAATGCGACGCATTATCTTGACCGTATCCAAAAAGAGTCCACTCGCATGAATGAACTGATTGGGCAGATTATCCATATTCAATCACTACAAATGCAGCGCTATATGGTACGCCCTGAGGATTTTGAGTCGATAGACATAGCGATGCTCCTTGATGAGATTGGTCAGGACGTGAGTTTCGAGTTTTATGATAAACACATTGAATGGCGATGCTTGAATAATAGTGATGAGGCAAGTAGTGATAAGATTTTACATACTATTATCGGTAATCGAGAGCAATTGCATAGCGCTTTTGAAAATGTGATTCGTAACGCCTTTATCTATTCAAGCTCACACTCTATCGTCTTATCTAAGATTGAAACTATTAAGCTTACGAATCAAACATCTGCACTAAAAATAAGCATTGTAGATCAAGGATCAGGCATAGATAACGATAATCTAGAGCGTATCTTTCAGCCCTTTGTACGCTTAGATGCGTCTAGACAACGCCCAATAAGCTCTACTGCTAGTAAAGCCAGCAAACAAAAAGGCGGCTACGGTCTTGGACTGGCTATTGCTCAGGCGATTATTGCCGCGCACCAAGGACAAGTTAGTGCTCGCAATCGTGAAGATGGTATTCAGGGTCTTATCGTTGAAATAGCATTAACAGTATCTACCTGACAATATGTTTGTAGTAGATCAGATCCTGTCTAATAAAGTAAATCTATAGCCATCTCTTTATCTCACTAATCACAGTCTGCATTCTATTAGGTAGCACATGGTCATGATTTGTCACTAAATAAAGCGTTTCGCTAACTGGCGTTGGCAGATAATGGCTTTTGATAAGCTGAGGCTTTTCATAAGCGGCAACTGCGTGGGCAGGCAACACCGTAAATCCAAGCCCTCGACCTACAGGCTCCAAAATTAGCGCTATTTGATTGGAAAAGCCCTTTTGCTCAAAGTCGTTACTATGCTGAAACTTTGGATAATTGGCGCTGAGCAACATGCTGGCATGATGTGCGCCGTCAGGATGATCAATAAATCCAAGTTGTATTAGAGTATCCCAACTTGGCGTCTCAATACTAGCCGGCGTCACTAACATCAAAGCTTCTGTTGCAATAGCTTGACAGCTTATCGTCTCTGACGCTGAAATAGTTGTCATAAAACCTATGTCAATCTCATGATTAACAAGTGCCCGTTCGATATCTAGGTTTGGAGCAAAGCGATAGTCAATGATGAGCTTAGGGTGCTGCTGTTGTAATGATAATAGCTTGGGATAGAGCTTGAGCCCGACACTACCAGGTGACATTAAGCGCACCTTACCTTCAAATGCTGAGTCATGTTTACCCAAGAAGTTTTTCACATATTGGTCTGTCAGTCCCAGATTTAGCCGCCGCGGTTAAGTTTTATACCGAAGTCATGGGTTGGTACACTATTATGGAGCCGACTAATATTATTGAGGATGACAGAGCGATTGGTGAGATGTGTACTGAGGTGTTTGGCGCTGATTGAGGCAGCTTTCGTATCGCCCATTTATCAACAGGTGATCGCGTCGGTGTTGAAATATTTGAGTTCAAAAATCAAGAAGATCCTGAAAATAACTTTGAATACTGGAAGACAGGTATCTTTCATTTCTGTGTTCAAGATCCAAATGTAGAAGAGCTTGCTGAACGCATCGTCGCCGCTGGTGGTAAGAAGCGTATGCAAAAACCTCGTTACTACTATCCTGGTCAGAAGCCTTACCGTATGATCTATATGGAAGACCCGTTTGGTAATATTGTTGAGATATATAGCCATAGCTATGAGCTTATTTATAGCGAGGGCGCCTACTAACCTATATCTATAGCAATAGGTTTTTCAAAGCGGTCTTTATACGTAAAGACCGCTTTTGGCGTATTGCAACTCGGCTAAGAAAGCGGCAATGTTAACGAGAATTACAAATACTTGAGCAATCATTCAATTTATATTTGAGTGATTGCTCAAAATGGTTTATAGTGGTCTCATTAAGTCAGCTAACAATGTATTACTTGCGTTACATGCCTTAATTTCTAGCTATCCATCAAAACCATGCTTAATTTCACTAAAATATTCTGCTGAGGATTTTATATGACCGATTTTACTTTATACAATAAAGAAACTGCCCAAAAAAACAGCCAAGCTTTGTTAGATAACTCGCTTAGCGCCTTTGGTATGATCCCAAACTTGCACGCCGTTATGGCTGAAGCACCTGGTTTGCTTGAAGGGTATCAGCGTCTTCATCAACTGTTCTTAGATAGTAGCTTTAATGATGAAGAGACCACCGTTGTTTGGCAAACCATTAACGTCGAGCATGAGTGTCATTACTGCGTACCTGCCCATACTGGGATTGCACAAAGCATGAAAGTTGATGATGCTATCACTGATGCATTGCGTGACGAGACCCCTTTACCAACCGAAAAGTTAGAAGCGCTACGTGACTTTACACTCTCCGTCATCCGCAATCGTGGTAATGTCGATGATGAGGCAGTACAAGCATTTTTGGACGCAGGTTTTACTAAGCGCCAAGTATTAGAGGTGGTATTAGGGGCAGCGCAAAAAGTAATGAGTAATTACACCAATCATCTTGCCAATACCCCAGTAGATAAACCGTTTGAAAAATTTGCCTGGCAAAAAGCAGACTAATTGAGCGAAACGGTCTGTACAAGATCAGGGAGAGATTATGAATCAAGCAACCCCACTCAGAATAGATATCGTCTCAGACGTGGTTTGCCCTTGGTGTGCCGTCGGTTATAGTCAATTGGCTGAAGCACTCAAGCAAACGAACACTGAGTATGAGATTCATTGGCATCCGTTTGAGTTAAATCCTGATACCCCAAGCGAAGGTAGAAACTGGCGTGAGCATATCGCCAATAAGTACGGCTCAAGCAAAGAGCAATCTGATGCCATGCGTGCTCGTATAACGGAGGCTGGCGCAGAGGTAGGTTTTGAGTTTAACTTCACCGAAGAGACGCGCACTTATAATACCTTTGATATGCATCAACTACTGCACTGGGCTGATCAGCAAGGCTGTATGCATGAGTTAAAACAAGCACTACTCGCCGCTCACTTCACTCATGCAAGAGCGCTCTCTAGTAGAGAGGTACTTGCAGATATTGCAGCGGAGATTGGCTTAGATCGTAAGGAAGCGCTTACCGTACTCGAAGACCAACGCTTTGCTGACAAAGTTCGTCAAGCGCAGCAGCAATGGCGGCAGCAAGGCATTCAAAGCGTACCCTCTGTTATTTTTAATCAACAACACTTGGTCAGCGGCGCTCAAGGGGTCGAGAATTTTAAAAGCATCTTGCAGCAGTTGGCAGATATGCCAAGATAGAGCACTAGTCAACAATAAGAATAAGGGACAAAGCACAAAAATCAAAAGGGCGACTTATAATATTAAGTCGTCCTTCTAGATTTTATCGATATAAGCGTTAATACTTATGGTTCTAGCTAAATACTGACAAAGCGCACTTATCAAGACTACGCTTACTTAGTGAACAGACTCGTCATTACGTAAGCTCTCTATCGATGATGCCATATCTTCTGCCAGCTCGTGTACCGCTTGGCTTTCGACATCACGCTGAGCAAAGGCACGCAAACCCATAACCTCTGCCTGTAATCGACGCGCCAGCCTAGTCGCATCAAGCGTGTCATCCATCTCGCCTAACCGCTGCGCCTCAGCGAAACACTCGCCAAAACGCGCCTCCATGCCCGCTAGTAATTTTTCTACCTTATCTAACGCTAATTGTTCACGCGTACCAAGCTCAAGCAAGCTTTTGACCAACATACAGGCCCGACTCGGTATATCTTTATCACGTATCCCGCCAAGCTGACGCATATATTCAGCCAGCCCGAATATAGGCGACTGGTGCTTGGCGAGTATACGTTCAAGCTCAGTCAATGAAGCTTGGGCATAATGATCCAGCGCCTCTTGAAACAGGCCATCCTTGTTACCAAAAGCAGCATAAATACTTCCTGGGCGCATATCGAGAGCTTGCTCAATATCTTTTAAAGAGGTGGCATGAAAACCTTTTTGCCAAAACAGCTGTATAGCGCGCTCCAAAGCTTCTTGACGATTATAAAGTGTAGTACGTGACATCAAACCTTCCAATTTTTAAAAGCTATGACTGATAATCGTTAAAGGATAAACAGTTATAGCGTCATTTTTGAGCTCTTACTCAATCTTATCTTGGTCTATCTTTAGAGTTTAGTTAAAGCTTTATAACCACTCTTTGGTTGTTCTCTGAGAGCTTATCTTACATACATTATACCCTATTTAAGGTGAAGCTTTTAGACCACTCTATCTCAGGATTACCAACTATTATAGCAACCTGACTGACTAACAGAATGAGTTACTTCTTGAACGGCTATATTAGCTCTATAGATCCTTTATAGATAAAGCATAATACAATAACGATATGATATTGTAATAATCAAAGTTGAACGATTACTCAAATTAACTTGAATGCTTGCTCAACTACAGTTACTGTAGGGGCAATTGCTTGATGCTTTGGGCTAATTGTGGCCGAGGGAAGACTTTTATATTGGGTGTAGTTGACACATTCTAAAACCGATACAGTGCTGCTGGTACAAATTTTACTTGCGTGCTGTGTCTACGCTGACAGAGGCTGCGCAAAATTTATCCCAGCAGCACGCTCATATTAGCGTATCGATTTATTTCGAACTGACTATAACAATACTAACCGAAATATCTCTGACCTATAGCACTATGACTTAAAAAGGATCTTTTATGCGCGCTCATTATTCACCTTCAGTCATCGTATTTGATGTCAATGAGACCTTACTTGATATCGACACCCTAGCGCCACTGTTTTCTCGGCTATTTACTGATGAGCGCATACTCAGAGAATGGTTCGCGCAGTTAGTGCTTTATTCACAAACCATGACCTTATCGGGTCTTTATACGCCTTTTGGCGAGCTTGGCGTTGGTGCGCTACAGATGACGGCTGATATTCATGAGATTACGCTAACAAATAAGGATATCACTGAGTTTAAGCAGCGTATGAGCGAGATGCCAGCTCATGCTGATGCCATACCAGCGTTAACCAAATTACGTGACGCAGGGTTTAGATTGGCCACTTTGACCAACTCAGCGAGTAGCGCCTCCCCTACGCCACTCGAAAATGCAGGATTAAGTAAGTTTTTTGAGCGCTCTTTTAGTGTTGAGAGCGTGGCTAAGTTTAAGCCTGCGCCTGAGACTTATCAAAGCGTAGCAAAGGCGCTCTCGGTTGAGATATCAGATCTATGCCTTGTCGCCTGTCACCTCTGGGATACTATTGGCGCGCAAGCAGCTGGTTGTCAAGGAGCATTTCTCAAACGTCCTTATAATGCCATGTTGCCTGCAACTAATGTGCCGACACCAAACTTTATGGCGCCAGATCTTATCACGCTCGCTGAGCAAATTATCTCTAAAAAATAATTAATAGCGCTACTGTGAATCTTGAAATGACAGCAATAGGGGTGGTTTTTCTACTTTTTTCGCCTTTAGCATTATGTTTAATATAAAAAAGTATTTTAATTTCATTCACTTTAATATAGCCCTAAAAAGGATATAACTATGCAATCGGATAATACTCAAAAACTTCAGGCTGGCAGTCAATTTCCTGAGATACAAGTGCACAAGCTAAATGGCGAGACGACAACACTTGGCAAACCTGAAAATGGTCATGACTGGAAATTAGTGGTGGTTTATCGCGGTAAACATTGCCCAATTTGTACCAAATACCTTAATCAGTTAGAAACCATAAAGGAATCATTTGCTGATGCGGGTGTTGATATCTTAGCGATATCAGGCGATAGCAAGCAGCAGTTGGAAGCGCATTTAGAAGAACTAGAGGATATCAATTTCCCAATAGCTTACGGCTTAACCGTTAAGCAAATGAATGAGCTGGGACTTTATATCTCTGATCCACGCTCAGAAAAAGAGACCGATCACCCCTTTGCAGAGCCTGGTGTATTCGTTATTAACGCCAAAGGCGAGATTCAAATCATTGATATCTCAAACGCTCCCTTTGCAAGACCTGAACTTGAAAGGCTTGCAGAAGGCTTATCATTTATTCGCGAAAATGATTACCCTATCCGTGGTACACATGGTTGAACGTCATTATAAATAAGAGCTGATTATGTTAGGTAATCCTAAGCCGAGAACACCGCTGATTTTGGATTACCTTAATACCTCCGCTACTCGTTCAATCAAATACTCTTTGACCGCATTAAATAGCGGGTCAATTAACCGCTGTTTTGGATAAATTAGATATAGCAGATACGTCTCCACTTGCCAGCCATCTACCGCCACCTCAGCGAGTCTACCTGCTTTTAAATCAGCAGCTATGACTAATGAGGCAACTAAGCAGCATTTTACGAAATGCTTAGATGGCGTGGATGATATTAGGGTTTGATAACAGGTCTTGTTTTTAGAATCAAGTTTTGAAAGAAAAGCCGACTACTATATTTAATCACAGTCGGCTTTTCTCTTTATATTTTATAAACCTAAAAAGAAGTACGGCGATAACTACGATATCTAGGTAACCAAAAGTTAGCTTGTAATCGACGTTGTAGGTTCTCTGCCGTCACCGGTAAAGCTAGCTTATCTTGCACCGCTTGTAGAGCTACAGCATAAGCAATTTCTTTACTAATTTCTTGAATAAACCTAATTGGCGGTAAGATAGCACCGGGTGCCTTTTCGTACTGCACTGAGATATCTGCTAGGGCTTGACTTGCTGCCATAAGCATATTATCGCTGATACCTGTCGCTCGTGCTGCCAAAACCCCTAAGCCAATACCTGGAAATATATAGCTATTATTACACTGTGACACCTCAAAAGACTGACCATTATAAGTGGTGTTAGCAAAAGGACTACCCGTAGCAATGATTGCGCGACCGTCGCTCCAGTTTGTCACTTCTTGCGGTGTGGCTTCGACACGAGACGTTGGGTTTGATAGCGGTAATACAATTGGGTTTTCAGTATTAGCGCATAAAAATTTAATCACCTCTTGTGTAAACAGACCTTTTTGCCCACTGACCCCAAACAATACGGTGATTTTTGCTTGTTTAACCACTTGCGCTAAACCAAGCTTTTGACTCTTATCCCAATGCTCAATATCTGCTTTTTTCTGTACTAAGGGCACTTGAAATTCTTGTAGTTCTGTCATGCTATCAGTCAGTAGGCCGTAACGGTCCACCATAAATACCTGTTTGCGTGCCTGCTCTTCAGTCAACCCTTCACGCTGCATTTGGCGAACAATATGCTCAGCGATACCGCAGCCTGCGGATCCTGCACCCAAAAACGCTATTTTTTGTTGACTAAGCTTTTCACCTTTTTCTAAACAGGCGGCAATCAAGGCACCGACTGAGACCGCAGCCGTTCCTTGAATATCATCGTTAAAGCAGCATATTTGATCGCGATATTTATTTAATAGTGGCGTCGCGTTTTCTTGCGCAAAATCTTCAAATTGCAATAATACTTCCGGCCAGCGCCGCTTAACCGCTTGAATAAATAGATCGACAAACTCATAATATTCGTCGCCTGAGATACGTGGGTTTCTCCAGCCCATATACATAGGGTCGTCAAGCAGTTGTTGGTTATTGGTGCCGACATCCAATAAGATCGGTAGACAATAAGCGGGACTAATACCGCCACAAGCGGTATATAAAGACAATTTTCCAATGGGAATGCCCATACCGCCAATGCCTTGATCGCCTAGGCCTAATATACGCTCACCGTCAGTGACTACGATCACTTTTACTTTTTGTTTGGTGGCATTTTGCAGCATATCATCGATTTTATGGCGCTCAGGATAAGAGATAAATATACCCCGTTTGCGGCGATAAATTTGTGAGAATTTCTCACAAGCCTGCCCAACTGTGGGGGTATAGATGAGCGGCATGACTTCTTCAATATGCTGTTCAATCAAATGATGAAATAAGGTTTCATTAGTATCTTGGATATTGCGCAAGTAAATATGCTTATCCATATCATCAGTGAATGAGCGAAGTTGATGATAAGCGCGCAGAGATTGCTCTTCAATGGTCTCAATATTGTGAGGTAACAATCCTGTTAAATTAAAGCTATCACGTTCTTCTGAGGTAAAAGCGCTGCCCTTGTTTAATAATGGAGTTTCTAATAGTATTGGTCCAGCGAAAGGAATATACAACGGACGTTTGTTTGGCATAATAAAATCTTCTAGTTAAAAGCGTATGGCTAAAGAAATGTTCTATCGTCTCATTATACATAGCATTAGCTTGTACTTGCCAATAGATGACTAATTCATTTTTTATAATGTCATTTTAAACTGGCTGAATGATATATCTACTTTAATTAGGAAATATGATTACCTCATCTCCTTCCTGCCAAGGATCAAACTTAGTCATAGCTTGCTTGAATAGCGGATGTTCCAGCCAATACTGTAACCACCTTTGCAGCTTTGGATAAGGCAGACCATAAAAAACGTCGCGGTCTACGTGAGCGAATTGGCGTACAAAAGGCATAATCCCAATATCAGCAATACTTGTGCTATCGCCTAGCAAATAAGCGTGTTTATTTAACTGTGCCTCTAAAACCTGTAAAAACACCTCGCCCCTTTGCCGATACTCTGTCTGACTCATCTCAGGATAACGGTCTGCATATTTGTAGCGATCTAGCCAGTGTTTAAATTCATGATCATTTTTTTCGAGTAAGTCATTCGCCTGCTTGAGAACCTTAGCATCAAGTAACCCTTGTCTATCTCTTTGCTCAAGCGCCCATATCATGATTTCTCGGCTTTCTTCAATCACCCTACCCTCATTCAGCTGCAAGACCGGCACTGTACCTTTCGGGCTAATCGCTAACATCTGGCTTGGTTTATTTTTCAGAACGATCTCTCGCAGCTCTACTGCTACTTCGGCGAACAATAGACTAAGACGAGCGCGCATGGCATAAGGGCAGCGACGGAATGAGTATAAACGAGGAGATAAAGAGTTCATAGAAGGGTCTCGCAATTTAATTAAAGTCTATGGATGTAACTGCAGTGCTCGATGCATTTAGAGCTTTAGTTAGTAATCAACCTTGCCCCTTAGCGCCTTGATTTTGCCGCGCTGAGTCTTATTATCTACTCGCTTACGTTTGGCATTACGGCTTGGCTTCGTTGCTTTTCGAGTTTTACTCACATAAGTGCCTTGCTTGATAAAGGCCTGTAAACGCTCGATGGCATCTATTTTATTACGCTCTTGGGTTCGGTATTGCTGCGCTTTGAGCACAAACACCCCCTCTTTATTGATCCGGCTGTCTTTGCTCTCTAGCAAACGCGATTTTAGTATGTCGCTTAGGCTTGAGGCTTTTATATCAAAACGCAGATGAATAGCAGAGGCCACTTTATTGACGTTTTGCCCGCCAGCGCCTTGGGCGCGTATGGCACTAACTTCTATCTCATGCTCATGAAGGCTAATGCTTTTAGTAATAAAAATCATAGTGTTAAGTCATAATTCTAATTATAGTTCTTGCGTTATTTACACTTATCATGAACGCTCATTAGCTATCCATGATAAGCGTAATTGAGTAAAATACAATAGATAGCTGTGCTCATTGGTGTCTCAGTGCTATAAAGACGCTATAAAAGGATAGCATCTTACTGAGGATTTACTTTTGAGATGCAGATTGTATGGCTGCTGTCATGCTAATAAACAGTAGGCTAAAAGTCATTCAATCGCCTTTAATTCATATTTCACTGAAAACTATACTCTCAATAATCAAAAAACCGACATATAGTCGGTTTCTTGATAGTAGATATATTTAAATTGGCGCTTAATTGTTTTTGCGCGGTAGCTTCTCTGGTAAGTAGCAGCGTAGATACGCGATTGATGCCGTTCCGGCTTCTTGTACATAGTGCTCTGTGATACTAGCGTGACGGCGATAAGATAAGGTGAATATCGCGTTGATAATGCCATAAGTCACTAACAAAATCTCTTTCATACTTTCAAAATCAGGCATCTCATAACGCTCAGATAAGCGCTTGTGGACCAGTTCGATGACCTGATGATCCATATCCTCACCGAAACCGTCACCCTCAAAGTCAGGAGTGTTAGTATCATATATCAGTTTGGCTTTGGTTTGATCATCATGAAAGATATCAACGCAGCGCTTAATAAGTGCAGTCAAATAACCCTGCCATCTGTCATAATCTTCGGTCTCAACGGTCGCTAATATCTCTAAGATATCGATCGCATTTAAGAATCTTAATGCCAAAAATATCGCTTCAATATTAGGAAAAAAGTGATACGCAGAAGCGCGCGGTATACCCGCTTCTTCACATACTGCCGCTAAAGTAATATCATTGATAGGCATTGTTTCACTGAGCTTTTTAGCGCCCATCAATAGTTTTTGACGGCGAGCACGGCCTTGTTGGCTGGTAAACTTAAATTTATTCGGTACCAGTTTTTTGGCCAGCTCTGAGTCTACTAACACATCTTCAATCTTGTCGTCTTTTTGTCCACTCATCATAAACCTCTTAATATTAACCCTATTTCTATGGCTCACCTTTATCATCTTATCAGCACTAAATTAAGTGCTTTAATAGCCCTACAATAATAGACGTATGATAGCTATTAATATCGCTCGCGAATGCTAATATTGCATCGTTTGCACTTGAGCTTCAGGAGGCAAGAATAGGAGTTGGTCGAAACCACAATGTAATAGCTAATGAAATATCGCACTAGCCATGAATTTTTATTTTCGCTCGTATAATACCATGATCAGTGACTCTATCAGCATAGTCCCATTTTAGATGGTCGTTAAAATAATCTACTCGCTCGACATGACCAAGGGCAAATTTACTCTCGGGCAAAAACTCTTCTGAGACAAACAACTGATCAATCACCTCTGGCATACCTTGATAAATATGAGTATATGCCACGTCCTTCATCCAGCCATAACGTGCTTGCACGCGAGCTGCATCGAATAATGATACATCGCGCATACTTTTATCATAATTTACCTCCCCTGTCTCTGTCATCAACTGAGTAGTCACACTGCCAGTGACATCGTTCATGTCGCCAAGTAGTATCAAAGGTTCTCGAGTATGCTTTAGGCGCTCTATAATCGTCATTCTTATAGATGCTGCCTCTGCAGCCCGCATACACAGACTACGCAGTTTGGCGCGAACCCGAATGTTAGGATCATCCATATCTTCTAACAAATTACCCGCGTCATCACGTAAGAAAAAAGCACGTTTACTTTTTAGGTGAGCGGTGATAATCGTTATAGGCTGACCATAGGCATTGACTCTGACTAATAATGGCGGACGTTTAAACTGACGATAAAGACCAATATCTGGAATATCGATTGTCGCTTCATCAACGACTGTTTCTAGCAAACTCGTCTCTATCGGATCAAAGCGGCTAATAATACCAACGGCAGGCGTACCTGTAGCGCCTTCTCCATGCGTATAAGGGCTTGCTTGATCATTACTGGCTAAAGGAATAATAACATCCTTAGGCTCAAACCCTAATGACACCGCCAACGACTCAACTGCCTCGCTATCCCAAGCTTCCTGCACGGCGATGATATCAGCATGAGCGTTGGATAATAAATTGCTTAACCCTTTTAATTTATGCTCGTACGTCTTATTGGTATAAGCTGGCGCGTTATCGTAAAAGATACGATTGGGATTGGCAAGATTCAATAAGTTAGCAGTCGCAATATAAAAACTATTATTACTGGCAGTCTCTTGGCTCATAAACAACCTATTATTTTTATTATATGTTTAAAACAGAGTATAGATAAAAAGTCAAAGCATGCAAAGCCTTCTAGGTGAGCATACTAGAATAACGTGCTATATAACATATTATGTATAGTCACTCATATATCTACTATAGTCCTCACAAAGCTGACTTAAACATCAACTGTCTTAACATAGCACAAGTAGCCTATTTTAGTGTTGAACACGTGTTCATAAAGTATGTTTGCTTTATTACTGAATAATAGAACCAATTTAAAGGTTTTTATTACAACTAATACTCGTCAATATAGCTTAGGCATTTTGTATAATCATTTATGCCTTCGGTTGCGCCCTTATATGTGCGAATATAAAAGCCAAGCAACCAATTAATGAGGCTATAACGCAAAGTATTAACAGCTTGACGTATTTGTGCTCTGCACCGAACAGCGGGGTCATTATAACGATATAACCCGCGTTTTCTAACATATAAACGATACCCGCTAGTAAAGCTGAAGCGAAGCTAGCGAGCAATGCCCAAGGCTTAACCTCCCAATCGGACCAAATACTAAAAAATACTACCGGCGCTAAAAATAGCGAAGCAGTACCACTGATAGCGACGGCGTCAAATAAGTCCTTGCTCCCAGTAGCAATAAAACCTAAGCCTGCCAGCAAAAAGCCGATCATGACTAATCTGCCGTTTCTAACCGTAGGCTTGATGAGCTTCATATCGACAGCGACGAGCTTAGCGGCACTCGCATAAGTTGAGTCGAGCGTCGATATCGCTGAAACTATCAATGCAAAACAAAATAACAGCATCACCGCTGGCGAAAATAAAGTGTTCAGTGTTTGCGTGACCTCAGTAGCACCGCCGGCATTATTCAACTGAGCAAATACACCGAGTAGACCAAATAGCATAATGCAAATCATGGAGATAGGCGCGGCATAATAAAACGACTTTTTGGTGGTGTTGCGATCTGCTAGGAAACCGCGGTCCGTCATCACTGGATCATGGGCCGGATAACTCCAAACTTGAATAAAGGCAACGATCAATAATACCCAACCTTTATTATCGGCGGCGTTAGAAGAGCTGACAATATCGGCAAAAGAGAATAGCGGGTGCATAAACATAGCGATGGCTAGCACTGTGATTGCCACGATAGTCAGCGAGGCTTGCATGACATCGGTCTTTAGCGCCGTATGTAAACCGCCGATTGCAGAATAGATCAAAGTAGCAATGGCAATAAATACTATTAAGTAGGTCTCGTTAAAGCCCACAAACAAGGTCGTAATAAAACCAAACACTAATAAATTACTAAATATCTCGCTCACTAAGCGAAAGCTAATCACCGCATTAAAACAGTGTTCGCCGGCTTTACCGAACTTAGCACGCATAAAGGTTTGCATATTATTAAAACCATGCTTGAAGCGTAGGCTATCGACAATATGCGCGCCACTAACAAAGCTAAAATAATACATTCCATAAGCTAAAACGCCCGCAATACCATAGACAAAGCCTAAAATAGCGGCATTCATCAGTGAGCGGGCAAAGATCCAAGTGGTGACTTGAGATAGTACTAGTGTCCAAAGACCTGGCGCCTGTCCTTGTCGCGACTTACCTTGATAAAAGCTAGCAACATCGTGAGACAGCTCAGAGGCACTTAGTATAGGTTTATTTGCTGAAGGGTCATTGGTGATAGCCATTTGCTTTCTTTATAGAAGTTATGATAGATAATCTTAGAATAGCATAACTTTATAATCGCTTTACGCTAAAAATATGAGCACAAAAAAAGCTTCTAGAATGACTCTAGAAGCTTTTGATTTCTTAGTAACAAGTAGAATGCTTTTTATTGCATTATTTACTAACACGATGCCATGCATCACGTGATGCTAGGCGCGCTTCTTCCCATTCCATACGCGACTCACCTTTCACCTCTTCCCAAGAACGTTTAAGGTCATTTTCATGATCTTCAAAACGAGCATCAGCTGGGTATTTTGCGCGATTAGCGTAACCTACCGCATAAGCAGGATGCAGATCACGATCGAAGTCATGACCCTCTCTGTAATAGCTTGCATTCACATGCTCTGCACGCCAGTAAGCTTCTTCATGAGTCGGGTTAATCGCCTCAGCTGAAGCATGACCTGCACCGCCGCCTACGACTGCACCGATAGCGCCACCGATTAAAGTGCCTAGTGGACCTGCCATCGAACCAATAGCCGCACCTGCGGCTGCGCCACCGACGCCGCCGATACCAGTGCCTACCGGATGCGACCCTGGCTCACCGGTAATCATATCAGCATTTAGATCGTCTTTTGATTCTTTTGACATGTGTTTCACTTCACTACGATCGATATTGTCAGGATCGTTAGTGACAACTTTTCTATCGACCATTTCTTGATCCGCCATACGGCGTGCATTATCATCCATAATGCGCTGCTTATCAGCGACTTCCATATTATCACTAGTAATGACTCGATCGTTAGCATCAATGACATTGCCATTGACATCTACTCTAGGTTCATTATTAATGATATTGTCAGTTTTATTGTTATTCATTGCTTAATCCTTTAATAAATAGTTATAAATTTAAAATTATTCAATGAGGGCTGGCTGATAGCTCAACTCGACTCGTGTAAATGAAGTAGTTTAGTTAGCTATCAAATAATCAAACTCATCATTATCTAAGTATAAAATTATCTTAGTAGTGGTAGCTACAGCGGATATGTAAACTATGTCAATGCCAATATTAGCTTACGTTACAGCATGTATGTTTGTAGCAGATTTACACTGCTTAATAGCTTATTAAGTATCTATTAATTAAACCTTTATAAAGCTGCCGTCAAAACTCAAAGCTAAGTCAGCGCGCGAGTCACGGCATTCTGCCATTTGTCTAAATGAGTCTGACGCTCCGCTTCTGACATCATCGGCTCAAAGCTACGCTCTACTTTCCAAGAATCTATCATAATACTTTCATCATATAGTCCAGATTTCAGGCCAGCTAGTATCGCAGCTCCTTTGGCGGTAATCTCCGTATCTATCGGACGTAGTACTGGTACACCTAGCAAATCAGCCTGAAACTGCATTAACAAATCATTATTAGCTGCCCCGCCATCAACTCGTAATTCAGTCAAAGGATGAGGGCTGTCTTTTTGCATGGCAATCAACACATCATAGGTCTGATAAGCGATGGCTTCTAATGCCGCACGGGCGATATGGGCCTTAGTAGTGCCCCGACTCATACCCGTTATGCTAGCACTGACATCTGAGCGCCAATACGGTGCGCCAAGACCAGTGAATGCTGGCAATAGTACTACCTCTTCGCTGCTATCAACTTGCTGAGCTAAGCGCTCTATATCTTGGCTCTCATTAATCATACCAAGGTTATCTCGCAGCCACTGCACGATAGCGCCAGCCATAAATACACTGCCCTCTAACGCATAAGTGGTTTGTTTTTTTGGGATTTGTAATAGCCGCCTACCCGACTCTACCATTTGTCCGAAGGTGAGTTGCTCAGCGCGACTTTGTCCAGCTGTTTTTTGCCAAGCTATGGTGGTAAGCAGTTGCTGCTCGCTGAGTTTCGGCATCTGACCTATATTCATCAGCATAAAACAGCCCGTACCGTAAGTGTTTTTAGCCATGCCAGGCTCAAGGCAGCCTTGACCAAATAAAGCCGCTTGCTGATCCCCAAGCACGGCTTGAATAGCGATCTGTTTGGCAAATAGACCTCTTTTAGTTTTACCAAAGTCGCCATCGGAGGGTAAGACTTTCGGTAGTATCGACATAGGAATGTCAAAGCGCGCGCACAGCTCACTCGACCATGCCAGCTTATTGATATCGTATAGTAAAGTGCGAGAAGCATTAGTCACATCGATGACATGCGCGCCACCTGTCAGCTTATAAATGAGCCAGCTATCAATAGTGCCGATCGCCAGCTCCTCGGTTTTATTAGCATCGATGCGCGCTTTAATATCCGGGTTGTTTTCTAATAACCAAGCGATCTTACTGGCGCTAAAGTAAGGATCTAAGCGTAATCCTGTGATGCTACGTACCTCTTGTGCAACGCTACGCTGATGCGAGATGGTTTTTTTGGCTAGCGTCTCACAGTAGCTAGCGGTACGTCTATCTTGCCAAATGATCGCTGGGGCTAATGGTTTGCCTGTCGCTTTATCCCAAACCACAATGGACTCACGCTGATTGGTAATGGCAATACTGGTGATGTCTGTGGCTAACAATCCCGCTTGGTTAATGGCATCATGAGCACAGCTGATTTGCGTCTGCCATATTTGCTGAGCGTCCTGCTCGACAAAACCGGCTTTTGGTGTGATAAGTTTCGTCGGCTTTTGCACGATTTTGACAGTACTGGCCTGGTCATCGTATATAATAGCGCGGCTAGAAGTCGTGCCTTGATCCAAGGCTAAAATGTACCCTGCCATTCCCTACTCCTCAACGTTATAGTTGTTTTATATAATATCGACTATAGCATTATTTGCTATTGCACATTTTTATAGCCGTTGTAACTTTATAGCTGTTATAACTTTATAGATATTGCACAACGCTTAGTCTAAACCTAAAACTGGTGTGTCAACCCTAACAGGGCTATAATGCCCTAAAATCAGCACTATATCTTGATGAGTGGTTTACCTTTATTATGAAATTTGCGTTATTGTCTCTACCTTCTATGATAATCACCCTGATGCTCTCTAACGCTTCAGGTCAGGCTTTAGCAGATACTTATACTCCTACAGCCGCCTCTATTAATGCTAATACGCAAATTGTAGATAGGAGTGCTCCCGTAAATGAGATTAGCTACCCTCCATCAGAGCCGCTAGCAGCAACCTCTAGCCTAGACACCCTCATTGATCCCATTACTCATAAAAGTGTTGCCAATAGCTACCCGTTAGAAGTGTCCAGCTTTTTAAGCTTAGAGCAAGCACAAAGCACCTTATTCCAAGTGTCGCCAAAGCTCGCCGCTAATCAAGCCGCTATCGCCGCTAGTGAATATCAGACAGACGCACTTGCGACGGTAGATCGGCCTTTTGTGTTCGCTCAATTATCTGCAAATGCCTACAAAATCCAAGAAGATATCGATTTATCATCGCTAAGAAATAGAGTCATTGACGGTGTCAATAATGTGGGCAATGGTTTTGATAGCTCAGGTATGAATAATTTAGCGCCGCCTATTCCGCCTGTACCAGATTTGCCTAATTTTGGTGAGATTGTCGGTGAGCGTCTTCCCGACTCTTACGACTTTAAACGTTCAGGCTCCACCACAGGAGCAGGTCTTGGGGTGGCGTGGCCAGTGTATACCGCTGGACGTACCAAAGCACTAACCGGAGCCTCTAACGCTCGTACGCAAGAAGCTGTCGCTGATGGTATATTAGACAAAAACGAGCTTTATAACACGCTTATTGAGCGCTACTTCAAGGCGCAACTGGCTATTATTGCCGCTTATTTACGTGAAGATGCTTATGATACTTTACAACAGACGGATCACACCGCGCAGCGATTATTCGAAGAAGGCTTTATTTCGCGAGTAGATCGCTTGCAAGCACAATCTGCGCTTGCTGATGCAAAGAGCGAATCTATCAAAGCCAATAACGATGCCCGTCTAGCCATGATTGCACTGCAGCGACTGCTGCGTACCGATTACCGTATCAAACCGACTACCCCGCTATTCGTCTCGAGCAAGCCTTTGAGCGATGTCAGCTACTATCAGAACTTAGCACTTACGAACCATCCGGGGTTGCAAAAAGTCGCGGCAAAGCGCGCGCAAGCGCAGCAGCTGCGAGCTTTGTCAGATACTGGTTATAAGCCAACCGTACTACTGTATGGGTTTAGTCAAGTTGAAAAAGATCCGAGCTGGATTGCGGGCGTATCTGCCAGTTGGAAGCTGTGGGGCGGGCTTGATAAAACGGCATCGTTAGCTGCTAGCGATGCGCGCATACGTCAAGCCGACTTGTCTGAGATTGAAGTCAGTGACAATCTGTTATTATTAGTGGAAAAAAACTGGAATGACGTCAATAATGCTCAGGCTCGGTATCAAGCACTGCAGAGTAACGTCGATCTGGCACAAGAGGTATTACGTCTACGCCGTTTAGGACTGCAAGAAGGCGTAAACACGACTATCGATGTAGTACAAGCGCAGACTCAAGCGCTCAAAGCACGCACTGAACAAGCGCAAGCTGCCAATGATTATGTACAAGCATTGGCCAGTTTGATGCAAAGTTGTGGCACGCCGCTTGCTTTTAATGCTTATCTTAACGCTGCTGATATAAGGCTCCCTACTTTATATACTGAATAACGACTAGGGCTTTGGCATCATGACAGCTGTTGATGAGCCTTTATAATGATGATGAAAAAACTAACAATAACAACGTTATTTCTAACTAAACTGTATTAACTATCTTGTGATTATTGCTTTATGAAAAAGAATAAATTAGTAAGTGGACTGCACTCTATCTTAGAGACATGGCGTATCGCAAACACCTCTAACGTTTGGGCGCACTGCGCTAGTGTAGGGTTTTTTGGTTTTTTATCTATCTTTCCAGTAATGGCGGTATTCGTGCTGATTTACGGACTTGCTTTTTCACCTGCTGAGATGCAAGAACAGATCTTACTGTTACGTCAGTTTATACCACCAACCGTCTATGACGTTCTTGACTCTCGTTTGACTCAGCTGGTCTCTAATACCGCGTCAGCGCTGACTTTTAGTTTACTGCTTTCCTCATTGTTAGCGCTTTACGCAGGCTCCAAAGGGATCAAATCATTGATTATTCTTATTAATACCGCTTTTGGTATTACTCAAGAACGCAGCTTTATTCAAGGCACCATCCGCGCGCTTAGTTTAACTTTAGCAGCATTAGTGGTCTTGATCATAGCCATCTCCTCTATCGCGCTTATTCCACTGATCGCTAACTACTTTCCTTTTCCGCAAATCGCTAAGACTATAGCGCTTTGGAGCAGGTGGCCAATATTAGCAGGCATTATATTTATTAGCTTTTTGGGTCTCTATCGTCTCGCCCCAAATCGTGATGCCATAGCGCTAAAAAAACTAATGCCAGGGGCCGCCCTCGCTACTGTGCTGTGGATTTTGTTGTCGGTGTTATTTTCGATTTATGTGCAAAACTTCAATAACTATAGCGCTGAATTTGGCGCGCTATCAGCTGCGGTGGTCATTATGCTGTGGCTTTACTATTCAGCCTTTATCGTCGCCTTCGGCGCAATTTATAACTCCGAGAGCATAGAAGATTCTAAACCTTATGCGGTTCATGTTTATTGATAAGCTATTATTTGAACAAGCTATTAAAACCTCTCTAGTGCAATGGCGTGAACTGTTAATCTATATCAGTGAGCGCTGATTTAAAACAGGTCTTGCTAGCCTTGATGTGGTTAACTTATATATCTATTTTTATTCTCAGTGCCTTTTATTCTCAACTTACTTGCTTTAGGAACGTCATATCATGGCTAACTCTCATAACGACGCTGATGATGTCAATAAATTAGACCCGGTTCATGATAGGAAGCCCTCTAATGATACTGAGGAGCTAGAGCAATTGACGACGCCCTATCAGCATAAAAAACCAGCAGACAACGCCGCAAAAATAAAAAAAGCTCTCTTCGCAATAGTGCTGCTGATAGTAATGGCAGTGATCGCTTATGGGCTATATAAAAGTAGTCAATCAAATGCGCCTAAGAGCATCACTTTGCAAGGTCAGATGCAAATGAAGCAGACCTCTATCGCGGCCAAAGTACCTGGACGTATCGCACAGATATTAGTCACCGAAGGCGATAAGGTAGAAGCCGGACAACAGCTCATTGAGATGGAATCACCAGAGATCAATGCCAAAGTCAATCAAGCACGAGCGGGTCTTGATGCGGCGCAAAGCCAATTGGATAAAGCTGAAAATGGCGCACGCCCGCAAGAGATTGCGCAGGCAAAAGCCGCGTGGCAAGCGAATAAAGCAGCCTCAGACTTGGCGGCTAATACCTACGAGCGGGTCAATCGTCTCTATCAAGAAGGTCTTATGGCACGGCAAAAGCGCGATGAAGCCTACGCTCAATATCTTGCGACTCAAGACCAGACCGAAGCGGCGCGTTTGCAATACGAGCTAGCGATGGAAGGCGCGCGTAGTGAGGATAAGTCGGCCGCTAATGCGCAAGTGGCGCAAGTCGAAGCCAAACTAGAGGAGGCATTGGTTGCAAAAGAAGAAGCCAATCTAAAAAGCCCTATCGCTGGGGTGGTGGATAATATAATCGTCAGCGCCGGCGAGGTTATCGGCCAAGGCGTGCCAATACTAACCTTAGTCAATACCGATGATCAGTGGGTTGTGCTTAACGTGACCGAAGATTATCTGAATCAATTTGCTATCGGTCAACAGTTTACCGGCACCATTCCGGCTCTATCTGCATCTGAGCGTCCCTATACTAAGACCTTCACTGTCTATGCTTCCTCTAGCTTATCAGACTTTGCTACTTGGCGACCGACTAACAATGATGATGGCTTCGATGTGCGTACCTTCGAGATAAAAGCGCGCCCGAGCAGCCCTGATACCCGCATTCGCTCTGGTATGAGCGTATTAGTAGACATCAATCCTCAAAACGTGAACTTGCCGTCTTCTAGTCAAACGGCTTCATCAAACCAAGAGTAACTAATCATGCGTCTGATACAAGCTTTTGTACGCAGTGCTAGTTACGAGCGGCGGTTTTTTGCCAAAAACCCTTGGGATTTAGCGATGATTTTGTGGATTCCGCTAGCGACTATCCTCTTAGTTTGGTGGATTTTTTCACAGACGCAAATCACTGACTTACCGATTGGCGTTATCGATGAAGACAATGGTCCGGTCGCTAACACCTTGGTTCGTTATTTGGACGCACATCCTAATCTCAAGGTTGCGAGGCTTTATGGCTCGACAGCCGACGCTGAAGCCGCTATTTTGCAACGCGATATCTACGGCGTAGTGGTTATCCCAGATAGTTTTTCGACCAATATCTTAGCTAGCAAACCTGCGCCAGTGCTGCTACAAGTCAACGCGCAATATGGCACTCACTCTGGCATTATTCAGACTAGCGTACAAGCCGTCACCGGTACGCTATCAGCTGGGGTGGAGATTCAGCGTCTGGTTAAGCAAGGGATGTCGCCCTCGCAGGCAGCCATCAATTACTCGCCTATCAGTATCCAACGTACGAGCCTGTTTAACACCGTGACTAACTATCAGCAGTTTTTGGGCTCGACAGTGATTCCGGCGTTATTGCATATCTTAGCGATGGTGGTTGGTGCTACGACTATCGGTCGCGAGCTACGCGATAAGCAGCTCGGGCGTTGGTATCGCTTTATCGATACAGGTCATCCACGCTTAAGCATAGCCAACAACGAGCAAGCCGCACCGCCTTCTGCTGATAAGCCCACGCTGACAAAAGATGAGCAGTTATTATCCGCTGAGAATCCAAAGATCCAGACTAGTCTATCCGTATTATTTTTTGGCTTACTTGGTAAATACTTTTGGCCATTACTGGCTTATAGCTTATGGGCAGCACTGGCTATATGGTTAGCCACTTTACAACAGGTGGTCAGCTTTGATTCTATTATCATCACTTACTTAGGGTTTTTGTTGCTGATGATCTTATCTTTTTGGCTTGGGGCTTTTTTTACTTTGACCTCGTTTTCTTTGCGCATGGGCTTGTCAGCGACAGGCTTTATCTCAGTGCCCTCTTATGCTTTTGCTGGGGTGACTTATCCTTATATCGCTATTACCGACAGCGCCAAACATTGGGCGGATGCTCTACCTTTGACACACTATCTGCAACTGCAGATTGCCCAAATACAAATGCATGCTCCGGTGACGATATCATTACCTATTCTCTACGGTTTACTGTTAGCGGTGCTAATCTCGATGATACTGTCAGCGCTATTTGCGAAGCGTGCCCTAGCCCATCCTGAACGTTGGGGAGCACGCTGATGGCAAAACTACCCGTAGAGCAAAGCAAAAAAGCGACTATAGACTCAGAGCCTTTAGACAAAAATGCTGTGCCAACAGCTGATAATGCGACCTCTAAGACTTTTTGGGCAAACTTTAAGCAGACCCTTGTCGATGTGTTTAGCGATAAAGGTGTGCTGCTTATGTTAATTATTGCGCCAATTATTTATGGTTTCTTTTATCCTTGGCCTTACTCTTCAGAAGTCGTGAATAATGTGCCTGTCGGCATTGTTGATTATGATCGTAGCGATCTATCTCGGACTATCGTCCGCTATGCTAGTGCTAGCCCGCAATTAGACACGGTAAACTTCGTGGATGAGCAGCAAGCCAAAGAAGCCATCTGGAGCAATGAGATAGCAGGCTTTATGATTATTCCAGTCGGACTTGAACAGCAAGTCATGGCTGGCAAAGCCGCTAGCGTTAGCGTACTGGGTAACGGTGGTTATTTTCTATTAAATAAAAACGTGCAAACCGGGTTTTTGCAGGCGGTCAGCACCGTCTCAGCAGGAGTAGAAGTCAAAAAAAGCGTGGCGCAAGGAGCTTATATGCCGACTGCCGCGCAAAACACCCAGGCGGTGCCCTTACAAATCGCGCCTTTATACAATCAAACCGAAGGCTATGGTGCTTACGTGGTGCCGGCGGTATCTATTATTATTTTGCAGCAAACCTTGCTGATAGCGGCAGCGATGCTCGTAGGGTCTTGGTATGAGAACCGTCGTCATGCTACCAGTATTCGTGGTTGGCTAGGACGTATTGCGGCGCTCGGTACGCTGAGCTTTTTAGTGGGTTGTTTCTATTACGGCTGGGCGTTTGAGCTGCATAACTATCCTCGCGGTAAAAACATGCTCGGTAGCCTGCTATTTCTGCTGATATATTGCCCAACGGTAGCCACTCTTGGCTGCGTGTTTGGCTTATGGCTGCGTCAACGCGAGCGCAGTATGCAGATTCTAATTTTTAGCTCATTGCCAGTATTTTTTATGAGTGGCTATCCGTGGCCGGCCAATCAGCTGCCAGAGGTTTTACAAGTCGTGCGCTGGCTAGTACCGACCACCCCGGCTATTAATACTTCGGTACAGCTCAATCAAATGGGTGCTAGCATCGCGCAGGTGGCGACTGGCTTTTATGCTCTAGCTGGCTTGTGGTTATTTTACTTTATACTGTTATTATTTCTGCGGCGGCGATTGGCGCAGAAAGATAGCACTGTTTATAGAGGACAGTGAGGTTTATAAAGGACAGCGAGATTGAATATCAATTTTTAGCTTAATGTCCTTGAATTAGTGACCATACTATTTTACTAAGCGTAGATACCATCTTAAAAACTCTCACTCAAACTATCAAAAAAAAGCGCCTGCAAAATATACAGACACTTTTTAATAATAAAATCTAGCTTAATTAAAAATCTAAAACACGCGATTAAGACCATTAAGTGCAGCTACTCGATAAGCTTCCGCCATCGTTGGATAGTTAAAGGTGGTATTGACGAAATACTCAAGCGTGGCATTGCATTTCATCACCGCCTGTCCAATATGGATAATCTCTGAGGCATGGTTACCGTAGCAATGAATACCTAATATCTCTAAAGTCTCACGGTGGAACAGTATCTTGAGAACGCCGGTGCGCTCCCCAATGATCTGCGCGCGTGCGAGATGTTTAAAGAAAGCCTGACCGACTTCATAAGGCACTTGCTCATCAGTCAGTTCCTGCTCTGTCTTACCGATACTCGATATCTCAGGAATCGTATAAATCCCTGTTGGTACGCTAGAGACGGGTTCGGCATCGCTATCACCAACCATAAAGGCTGCCGCACAGCGTCCTTGGTCATAAGCAGCTGAGGCTAGTGAAGGCCAACCTATCACGTCACCTGCAGCATAAATATTATCGATTTCGGTACGATAATGATCATCAACTTTTAGCTGACCACGGCTATTAGCTTCTAGACCGATCCCTTCTACATTGAGGCCTTCGGTATTTCCTGAACGTCCGTTCGACCAAAGAATGGCATCTGACTTGATCTTTTTACCACTTTTTAGATAAAGAATGACATGATCGTCATGCGTCTCTAAATGATCGATCTCTTCATTATTACGAATGAGTACGCCAAATTGTCTAAAGTCATGCGCTAGAGCATCACTAATCTCACTATCCAGATAGTTCAGTAGCTTGCCTTGGTTATTAATTAAGTCCACTTTGTAGCCAAGGCCGGTAAAGATGGAGGCATATTCGCAGCCAATAACCCCCGCACCATAAATTATAATTTTTCTGACCACATAATCCATCTGTAGGATCTTATCAGAATCAAAAACGCGCGGATGATTGAAGTCTAAGATCTCTGGACGATAAGGACGGCTGCCTACCGTGATGATGGCTTTATTGAAGGTGACGGTTTCAAAGATATTCTCATCGGTTTCAACGCGTAAGGTATGCTTATCAACGAAACTTGCCCACCCTTGAATGACATCTATCTGATTACGCTCATAAAAGCGCTTGTGCGTACTAACTTGGTCGCGTATCACTCGGCGCGCATTAGCCAATACTTTATTGAGTGGTACTCGCTGATACTCTAAAGCTTTGGTGAACATAGGATCGCGGCGAAAGTTAATGAGGTTAAAAACCGATTGACGTAGCGCCTTACTAGGAATAGTGCCGACGTGCGTCGAGTTGCCACCGACTTGTTCACGAGGGTCAATGACTGCGACCTTTTTGCCAGACTTTGTTAGCTTCATTGCGGCCGCCTCACCAGCAGGGCCTGCTCCCAAAACCACAGCATCATATTCAAATTCATGCTGATCGCTTTTAATGCGCTGTGAGTCTTTAGTAAATTCTGATTTGATATCGATACGAGTATCATCTAGCGGATTGACCAAGTCTGGATGATGCATGATGTCATCGGTCACTTGTTCATGCGTTTGCTCGATTTTTTCTTTTTTACTGGCGTCTTTGGTTTGCTCAGGCTTCGTGGTTGGCGCGCTGCCGCTATCTTTATTCGAGACCTCGGTGCTAGTATCTTCACCCGTCTCATTAGTCGTATCGGATTTAGGTTTGTTGCCCATAATATCCTCTTTATTTATTCAGTTATTAATTTATTTAATTTTGAAGCTTTCAATGATTGCAGTCATAGCTAAGACAAGCTCATATCTAAAAACTAAGATAGTATTTTCAAATTTATAAGCTAAAGATGCTAAGCGTTAAGGGGTCCCTACCATACGCTGTGTCAAAATGCTTTGCAATGTCCAATGCCCGGTGAGCTGCTGTTTGCCTTCATCGATCTGTGGACGCGCATTTATCGTATATTCAGTTCCAAGAGCCGGCTTGAAATCATCGATCCAATCATAAGGAATCTGAAATACTGAGCCATCTTTGCTCGACTTAGCAAGCAAGCACTGCATAGGCAATGCTGAAGCGCAGGCTACCCTATTTGGCATAATAGTCAAGGTTTGCGCCTCCCCTAATACAATAGAAGGAATATAACGGGGCTCAGGTACGGGTTCACGAGCGAATGGCGAGGTTTGGCACGCACTTAATAAAGTAGCAGTGCTTAACAGGGTCGCTACTAGTAACGCTGATTTTGGTGATTTTGATGATGCGTTTTGGTTTAGACTCATAGTTTTCTCTACTTTTAATAATAGGACTAATAATCAGCTAAGCAAATAGCTATTAGGGCTTATTAACCAATGCGGCGCTTTAGGCCGGTCATTTGCAGGATTCGGGTGGCAATCTCTTCTACCGACATCTCAGAGACGTCCAAGTTTGGGATACCTTGAGAGATATAAATGCCTTGTATCGCGCGCTGCTCTTGCTGCACTTGCTGATAGCTAGAATAACGGCTACCGGCGCGGCGCTCTTGGCGAATTTTTACTAACCTATCGGTATTAATGACTAGCCCAAACAGCTTATCTTTATGCTCACGCAAGGATTTTGGTAATTGGTTGTCATACAAGTCGTCTTCAGTCAGCGGATAATTGGCCGCCCGGATGCCGAATTGTAAGGCTAAGTATAAAGAGGTTGGCGTCTTCCCTGAGCGAGAAACTCCAATAAGAATGATATCCGCCATACTATAATGGCGGGTACGCGCGCCATCATCATTATCTAAGGCAAAGTGCACCGCATCGATACGCTCTTTATAAGTCTCAGAGTCGACATTATCGTGAGCATGCCCTGAGTGACCATCCGGCTCAATACCGGTCTCTTCAGCGATACGGCCAATCAGCCCCTCATACATATCTAAATTACAGCTTTTGGCGGAGTTGACTGTTTCGCGAATCTCAGGGCTGACTATCGTATCGAATACTAGCGGCAATAAGCCATCACGCTGATAGGCCATGTTGATGCGCGCCACCGCATCCTCAGCGCGCTCTATACTATCGACGTAAGGTAGAACGTGAGTTTCAAAAGGCACAGAAGCAAATTGACTCAAAATCGAGCGACCCAAAGTTTCAGCGGTAATGGCGGTACCATCAGAGATAAAAAAAGCACTTCTTATCGTTTGTGAGTTATCCAAGCTCATTGCATGCCGGTTCTGTATAGTCGGTTTATCTGGTTCAGACGGATTATTGAAATACATAACTAACAACCTCAGTGCTCTATGGAGTGTTCATTAATGAGAAGCCGCTTATTTTTAGCCGCTCTATTTTTATGATGGTTACTTATGGCTCGGTCAGCCTAAAGGAATTCTTTGATATTAATGCCTCACATTATACTCATAATAGCGCCTGAATAGGAATCGATGTAGAGGCAAAAGTGTACGAGTGTATCTATAAAAAAGACTCTCAACTACTCTACTCGCTATTAGCAATTTACTTTGCTGCTTTTATAGCGACTTCCTATTAAGTTTTAGCAATATTCTCACTACATCTAGGTTACTGATAAGAGTGGTCGTTGCTATTACAGTATCGGCTGAGCTATAAAGACACAAAAAAACTCTAAATTTTGTATCTTTTTCCAAATTTTTTCCGTTATCCTCTCGAAATTCGCAAAATATAGGGGTATAATCCACCCTTATAATCCTTACTAAATAACCTTATTTTTTGGAGTTATCATGGCAGCGCAATCTACAGCACTTGTAATCAATCTTGATCAGTTAGGAAAAGACGATATTGAGATGGTCGGTGGTAAGAACGCATCTCTTGGCGAGATGATTAGCCACTTATCAGATTTGGGTGTTAGCGTTCCTGGCGGCTTTGCCACAACCTCGAATGCTTTTAACCGTTTTTTGAACGAAACGGGTCTGCTTGACAAAATCAATAGCGAGCTGAAAACCTTAGACGTTAATGACGTCAATAAACTTGCCGCTACCGGTAAAAAAATCCGTAATTGGATTATCGAGCAGAAGCTGCCAGCAGATCTCGAAGCTGAAGTGCGTCAATCTTTTGAAGCGATGAGCGGCGGCGAAGACATCGCGGTTGCGGTGCGTTCTTCTGCGACTGCGGAAGATTTGCCAGATGCTTCATTTGCCGGCCAACAAGAAACTTATCTAAACATTCGCGGTATCGATAACGTATTGATCGCTATCAAAGAAGTGTTTGCCTCTTTATACAATGATCGCGCGATCTCTTATCGTGTGCATAAAGGCTTTGAACACGAAGGCGTGGCACTATCTGCTGCCGTTCAGCGTATGGTACGTTCAGAGACGGGCGCGGCGGGCGTTATGTTCACTCTAGATACCGAAAGCGGTTTTGATCAAGTAGTGTTCATCACTTCAAGCTATGGCCTCGGCGAGATGGTCGTGCAAGGCGCAGTTAACCCAGACGAATTCTACTTATCTAAGCGACTACTTGCCGATGGCAAACCCTCAGTAATCCGCCGTAACTTAGGTAGCAAGCATAAAAAGATGATCTATGGTGATGAAGGCAGCACTGCTAAATCAGTCAAAGTCGTCGATGTCGAAAAAGAGGAGCGTATGCAGTTCTCTTTATCTACTGAAGAGCTAACCTCTCTTGCCAAACAAGCGATGACTATTGAGAAGCATTATGGTCAAGCGATGGATATCGAATGGGCAAAAGACGGCGATAGTGGGCAGATCTTTATTGTGCAAGCGCGTCCTGAAACCGTTAAGAGCCGTCAAGACAGCAACGTCATGGAGCGTTATGTCATCAATACTGGCGATGCTAAAGTACTGTGCGAAGGTCGCTCAATCGGTCAACGTATTGGCGCTGGTAAAGTGCGTATCGTCAGTAACCTTAACGAGATGGACAAGGTTGAAGAAGGCGACATCTTAGTCTCTGATATGACGGACCCGGATTGGGAACCGGTCATGAAGCGCGCTTCTGCTATCATCACTAACCGTGGTGGCCGTACCTGTCACGCTGCTATCATTGCGCGTGAGCTTGGCGTACCCGCCATAGTTGGTTGTGGTAACGCCACTGAGCTATTGGTTGATGGTCAAGACGTCACCGCCTCTTGTGCCGAAGGCGACACGGGCTTTATCTACGAAGGTCAGCTTGATTTTGATATCCAAACCAACTCTATTGAGTCTATGCCAGATCTAGCGTTCAAGATCATGATGAATGTCGGTAACCCTGATCGCGCCTTCTCCTTTACCCAAATGCCTAACAAAGGTATCGGTCTTGCGCGTTTAGAGTTCATCATTAACCGTATGATTGGCGTACATCCAAAAGCCCTACTCAACATGAACAGCTTACCTCGTGAGATCTCGCAAGCGATCAATGAGCGTATTTCAGGCTATGCCTCACCTGTTGATTTTTATGTCGATAAGTTGGTTGAAGGTATCTCAACTTTAGCCGTTGCTTTTATGGATCAGCCGGTTATCGTACGTATGTCAGATTTTAAATCGAACGAATACGCAAACCTGTTAGGCGGTAAGCTATACGAGCCATCAGAAGAGAACCCAATGCTTGGTTTCCGCGGCGCTAGTCGTTATGTGTCGGATAACTTCCGTGACTGCTTCGAGCTTGAATGTAAAGCACTAAAACGCGTCCGTGATGAGATGGGTCTGACCAACGTTGAGATTATGATTCCTTTCGTGCGTACAGTAGATGAAGCAGCACAAGTCATTGAGCTACTAGAGAAAAATGGCCTGAAACGCGGCGAAAACGGTCTGCGCGTCATTATGATGTGTGAGCTACCAACCAACGCCTTACTCGCTGACGAGTTCTTAGAGCATTTTGATGGTTTCTCTATCGGCTCTAACGATTTGACTCAGTTGACGCTAGGTCTCGATCGCGACTCAGGTATCGTCTCGCATCTGTTTGATGAGCGCGACCCTGCAGTCAAAAAACTATTATCTATGGCGATCGAAGCTTGTAACAAAGCCGGTAAGTACATTGGTATCTGTGGTCAAGGCCCATCAGATCATCCTGATCTAGCCTTCTGGCTGATGGAGCAAGGTATCAACTCAGTCTCATTGAACCCAGACTCTGTCCTTGATACTTGGTTCTTCTTAGCTGGTGAAGAAGCGCAATAGTAGCCTATAATGCGCTCTCTTTAAGTAGCTATTAACCTTCGAAGACAGTGACTAGTAGAGATAATCACTCGTAAAAAAAGTTATTAGGGTTTGTTTGCTGATCGTCATTAATTTTGATGAAATAGCGAGCAAACCCTAAATTGTATTTACTATTTATCTAAAATCCTATCCAAGACATTGTTTAAAGCGTCTGTACAAGGTTCTAGTTTTGAATTTTAACTCCTAACCATCTGATACTAACCTTGTTAAAAGCAGATTTGTCCCAATAACATCACTTATAAAAGCTAAAACTTATCATCAGCGAATTAAGATATAACTCATTATGCAAATTTTTCTTGCTCGAAATAATGTCCAAGCAGGGCCTTACACTTTAGATCAGCTCAATATCATGCTTACCTCAGGCGAGGTAGTATTTGATGATTTGATGTGGCATGAAGGCTTAGCAAATTGGCAACGGCTCGGTGACTTGACGGCTAACCAACCTTACTATCGTCCTACCATGAATAATACAACCGTCGTTAATGATAGTGATGATGACTCTATTATCAGTAATGTCACCGTCTTCCCAGAAGACTCTGATGACGCTAGTACCAGTAAGAATACTAGCGCCAATCAAGGCGGCTTAAATGGCAAAAAGCTCTCTCTTGATAGACTCTACGGCAAGCATGAGCGCTCAGCTACAGATAGTAGTAAAAAGTCTAAAGTAGACATGACGACCAATCGTGACCATTCACCAACTAATAATGTCTCGCTCAATAAGTCTAGTAACACTAGAGTGGCGGGCGCCAAAGATGTTGTCGTCGGTGATGTGATCTTAGCGCCTATCATGTCACGAATACTAGCCACTGCGGTCAATGGCTTGCTCTATATATTAGCCATCTTTCCGCTAGTATTGGCACTGACTAAAATGGATATCGACTATACTAAATTTCAAGATATTCAAAATATGGACGCCGCTTACCAGTACTCAATGACCTTGATGGAGAGTATCCCTAGCGGTACTTTGATGATGTCACAAGTCATGGTTTTTGGCTTATTTGCTCTGCAGATATTGTTCATTATCTTACGTGGGCAGTCTTTAGGTAAACTGATTACCGGTATTCGCGTGGTGGATCAAACCACGCATAGAATACCGTCCTTTTTTAAACTTATAGTAATGCGCACTTTGCTGCTACTTATTGTCTATAACCTATTGTTTTCTTTTACCAGTTTTTTAGGCTTTATAGTGATTGCCGTTCATTATTATATGGCCTCAAAAAGTCCCGAGAATATCGGTTGGCACGACAAACTCGCTAAAACCTTAGTGGTTAAAGCAGATAGCAAACAGCTGGTTAAACAGCCTAAAGTGAAGTAACTACAGTAAACTAACTCCTCCTAATCACAAGATTTCGAAAAGTAGCGCTTAGTCGCTACTTTTTTTATGGCTAGTCTTATCACGTATAAATAATGAGCTCTAGAATTAATTCCTTTTAGCCGCATTAACCTTTGTGTTAACGCTTGAGTGCTGTTATAATACGGCGCTTTATATCCTAAGCTTATTGCTCTCTATAATAATAGCTGAGACTAAGTTTACCTTATAAATCTCCTTGCTACCTGCATAGGGCCGGTAGCTACTAATCCGTAAGGAGTCCAAATGCGACATTACGAAGTGGTGTTAATTGTACACCCAGACCAAAGCGACCAAGTTGTCGGCATGGTTGAACGCTATATCAAGTTGGTTCAAGACAACAATGGTATCATCCATCGTCTAGAAGATTGGGGCCGTCGTCAACTGGCTTATCCAATCAACAAGATCCATAAAGCTCATTATGTGTTATTCAACATCGAAACTGACGGTGAGACTCTAGAAGAATTAGAAGAGTTATTCCGTTATAACGATGCCATCATCCGTAGCTTAGTCATGCGCCGTGATGAAGCAATCACTGAAGAGTCACAGCTAGCTAAAAATGCCGATGAAAAACGCGCACGTAAAGCTACGCCACGTCGTTCAGACGACAACGACAACAACAGTGAAGACTAATTAAAGGAGAATACTTATGGCACGTTTCTATCGCCGTCGCAAATTCTGCCGTTTCACTGCTGAAGGCATCACTCACATCGATTATAAAGATGTTGAACTGCTAAAACAGTACATCAGTGACAATGGCAAAATCGTACCAAGTCGTATTACTGGTACTTCTACCAAATATCAGCGTCAACTAGCGACTGCTATCAAGCAAGCTCGTTACTTGTCGCTACTTCCGTACACTGACAACCATCAGGGTTAACCGTTAACTAGGAGTGACTCATGCAAATTATTTTGTTACAGCGTATCGTCAACCTGGGTAAACTCGGTGAAACTGTCGATGTAAAACCAGGTTACGGACGTAACTTTCTTATCCCTCAGGGCAAGGCTCTTCCTGCTACTAAAGCGAATATCGAAAAGTTCGAAGCACGCCGTGCTGAGCTTGAAGCTGAAGAAGCTGCCGAGATCGCAACCGCCCAGACTCGTGCTGATGCGTTGACTGACGTTAACGTCATCATGCGTGCTAAGTCTGGCGACGAAGGCAAGCTATTCGGCTCTATCGGTACTCGTGATATCGCTGAAGCTTTGACCAACTCAGGTCTAGAAGTAGACCGTGCTGAGATTAAGCTTCCAGAAGGTACGCTACGTCAGATCGGCGAGTACAGCGTTGATATCCAACTGCATCATGATGTAACTGCTACTATCTTAGTTACCATCCTATCTGAAGATGGCGATGACGAAGACCAAGATGTAGAAGAAGCAGCTGATGAGAACGAAGAGACTTCTGAAGAGTAAGCTTTATACCCTCTATCTGAAGTTAAAAAAGGCCAGTGACTTTATGTTGCTGGTTTTTTTATTTCTATAGAGTTTTATTATGGCCTAATAAACATTCTATAGAGAACATATCTTCAATTTGATGTACTACCGCTCAGTATACCCATTCAACCGCTCAGCACCTTCTCCATGTTCTTTGATTATGAATTTGACTATCATAAGCGCGCTTCGTTTTGATTGATAGGAGAACGAATATGATTAAGACTGGTGATAAAGTAGTATGTATAAGTGGTAATGATTTTTATGCAGAAGGACACGTCTATACTGTAGGCAGTTTCATCAATGACAAGTTTTTTGAAATACCAACCGGTTGTAATGACGAATACTGGTACGCCACAAGAGATAGTTCTGGCATCTCTATTCATTTTGATACTATGGCAACCAAAGTGAGCAATGCCCATTTCAATAAATTAAATAACCAGATTTACGCTTAGTAGAGAATTTCTCAGATAAAACCAAACTTCGTAGCCCTTCCTAAGACCTACCCTAAGCTTTAATATTGATACCTTAAACTTTATCAGTAAAATGCACTTCTTATTTAAATGACATAAATAGAAAGCTTTTCCCATAAAAAAATCCGGTCACTTAATTAATAAGTGACCGGATTTTTAGTGTTTGGTGGAGATGGCGGGAGTTGAACCCGCGTCCGCCAGCATTACGCTCATGAATCTACATGTTTAGTTTCTGTCTTTAGTTTTAGTCCGCACCGATCCGACAGTCAGGATGGATTGGACGATTCTCTACTTTTGAACCCAAGCGATTGAGACAATCTCTTGTGGCGAACCTATATACGGACGCTTCAACTGGGCTAACCAACTATAGGTAATCGGCAGCGCAGTAAGCAGGGTTTAAGCTGCTAGAGCGTAAGTTTCGTCGTTTGCGACTATAACAATATATGTTTGATTTACGAGAGGACATACACTCTCGACATGCATCATTGAGTTTCATCACCAGCGTCGAAGCCAGAACATCCCCAATAAGACTGAGTATTTTAGACTAACTTTAGCTTTGACTCAACCAATAAAAGATAGTTATTACATTAATTTACAGGCTGACTATTACTTTTTAAGCTTACGTGTTTGCCTTAATCACTCTACTTACTATATAAGGTCAACTCACCCAGTTTCAATAGCTAAGAGACTACTTATAAGAGATTAATAATAAAAGAATATTAGGCCAAAACCTTATTCATCCATTTACCGATATTCTGGATTTGCGGCATACAGACTTGATGCGCCATCGGATAAGTATGATATTCAACGTTGTAGCCTTTATCAGTCAATAGCTGCTGAGCTTGCTGACCTAATACCACTGGCACCACAGGATCTTGTACCCCGTGTTCAATGAGGACTGGCAAGTCTTTATTGATATCACTATAGCTCAGGCTATCATTGGTTGCCAGATAGGTAGATAAGGTCATCAGCCCCGCCAAACGCTGTGGATATCCCAGCGCCACATGGTAAGCCACTGCCCCGCCCTGCGAAAACCCAGCAATGACGATATGCTCAGGCTTAACGCCTCGTTCAATCTCGCGTTGAATCAAATCGCGAATCTGCTGCGAGGATTTCTCAATTTGTGTGACGTCAATCTTACGATCGAGACTCATCTCAAGAATATCGTACCAAGCTGGCATTATCATGCCACCATTGATGGTCACGGGTATTTGCGGGGCATGTGGAAAAATAAAGCGCACTGCCATATCTTTACTAAGGCCTAACTGCGGCACGACTGGCTCAAAGTCATGCCCACTGGCTCCGAGGCCATGTAGCCAAATCACCGCGCGATCAATTGGTTTGTTCGTAGGATTATGCTCTACCGTGACCACGTCCAAATAGTTACTCATACGATTTCCTTATTTAAATTAAGACAAATTATCATTGCCTACAAAGCCTTTTCAAGTGTTGTGATTTTTAGAATATTCATTATTCATCGATTTTTCATAACCTTTGCGTGCTTATCACATAGTCTTATCAGATTTCCATGCTAGGATAGTTTGATAAGCGGTGATGAATACTATTAGCGAATGTTCAACCCGCTCTACTAATTACCTCTATTTATGATGCTAGCCTGCGACTTTTCAATGGTCAAGCTTATAAATACGGTAGTTGTCTTTTAGATACAACCTAAAAATAATTAAGATAGAGCCCTATGACCCACATCCTATTAGTAGAAGATGACCCCGCCATTGCTATGTCGCTCAAAATCACTTGTAAACGTGAAGGCTGGCAGATCACTTGGCTCGATAATGCTAACAGTGTGTTGCCGGTGCTGCATAGTTTGCCTAGCGCAGAGGCGCAAGAGTTGTCGGCGATCATTTTGGATGTTGGGCTGCCAGACGGTGATGGCTTAAGCTTATGTCAACAAATTCGTCATGCGCCTGACCTAGGTAGTTTAAAGGATATTCCGATTATATTTTTGACGGCTCGTAGCGATGAGGTCGATCGTATATTAGGACTTGAGATGGGCGGAGATGACTATTGTGCTAAGCCTTTTAGTCCGCGAGAGCTGGTCGCGCGCCTAAAAGCGGTTTGGCGACGTGAACAGTTATCTCGTCAGCATTCAAAAGATTCTGATAAGACAATCGATGATGCCAACCCAGTCTCAGAATCGCCCATCAGCTTTACTTATAGCTCAGGAGACTGGCATTATCAGCCGCTAAACTATTCGCTCACTTGGGATAAGCAAAAACTAGAACTGAGCAATACCGAGCGCAAAATTTTATTGGCTTTATTGCAAGCGCCCAATCAAGTCTTCAGCCGTGAACAGCTCTTGAATGCAATCAGCGATTATCCCGATCATCGTTTGGCAAGAACCATAGACAGCCATGTCAAATCTATTCGTAAGCAGCTGGCGACTATCCATCCTGATATCGATGTCATTCATACCCACCGTGGTCTAGGCTATGGACTGTGCCCTGCCTAATGGTTACTTCTAAACACCAAAATCGAGATAATACAAAAGCTAATAGTGATGCCGATGTTAATCAAAGCAATTGGTATACTAAGCTGCATTCCATGGGCGCCGACAAGCTGCAAGCGCAGCCTAAACAGCCGCTGAATCTAAGTATATTTTTTCGGATTTGGTTAGCAGTCGCCTTGATCTTGATAGTTTCAGGGGCGGTGGTTTTTACTCAGCTGTTTGAGCACGTCAAGCCAACCGCGCAGCAAGTCATTGAAGATACTTTGCTCGATACCAGTAAAATGATGGCTGCCAATCTACAAGCACCTGTGCAATCAGGGCAAATATTAAATCCTGCCTATCAACAACAGTTAGATAGCGCTTTTATCGCCCAGCTCACTAGCTCTAGAAATCAAGGTAATAAAAGTAAAACGGCTAAAACCGCTTATAATCTAGATAATGAGCCTGAATATAAGCAAAAAACAGCGAGTAGCTTTCGCTTATATGTTACTGATAGTCAAGGCATCGTTCTGTACGACTCCCTACCCGCATCTGATAATGCTGAAGGTGCCGACTATAGCCGCTGGAATGACGTGTATCTGACATTAAGAGGTCAGTACGGCGCGCGCAGTACGCCTGATGCTAACAGCATCCGCGACAGCTCAATTATGTATGTCGCCCAGCCTATCAAGGATGATTTAGGGCGCCTTATTGGTGTGGTTAGCATCGGCAAACCGGTCGATAGTGTCTTGCCCTATCTCGATAATACGCGCCAGCGTATGCTGATTACGACTCTACTTATTAGTGTTGTTTCACTGATTTTGGCAGGGTTAGTCGCTTGGTGGCTGCAGCAAAGTATTAGTCTTGTGACTCGCTATACACAAGCTTTGGCTGAAGATACCCAAAAGCCATACTTCTATTTAGGTCATGAGCTTAACAGCCTGACCGATACTATTGAGACTATGAAACATCGGCTAGAAAATAGAGCTTACGTCAGTGATTATGTGCACACCCTAACTCATGAGCTAAAAAGTCCACTGACTGCCATTCGCGCAAGCGGCGAGTTATTAGAAGATGAAAATCTGGATAGTGATGATCGGCAGATGCTAAGCCAAGCGATTGGCGAGCAAAGTATTAAGATGCAGCAACTCATTGATCGGCTGTTATTATTAGCCAAAGTTGAGCAGCCAACTTTTAGATTAAATCGTCAAGCTATCTCGCTAATTCCTATTATCACTAGCTTGATAAAAGACAGTAGCGTTAAGATTCAGCAGCGTAATTTAGCCTCTATTAAGTTTTTTATTGATAATGAGCCAATAAATCATTTCGCCACTGAACAAGATTATCCGCCCGCTCTCTTAGCCAAGACCACTATTGCAGCCGATAGCTTTTGGTTAGTGCAAGCGCTGCAAAACGTCTTAGACAATGCCATCTACTTCGCTATCAATGAAGTGAGTATCGAGGTGACGACAACGCATAGTAGGACGCATAGTAGCGTAACGGTTGATATTTTTAACGATGGTCAGCCGCTTGCCGATTATGCTATTGTTAAAGCCTTTGATCGTTATTTTAGCCTATCTCATCAAAAAAAATCGCCACAAGCCAACGGTCATAATTTAAAAAAAGGCACGGGGCTCGGCTTAACTTTAGTCAAGCAAGTGATTGAACATCATGGTGGTAGCGTTAGTATCAATAACGTAGATGATAATAAGGAAATTGAAAACATTAGCAGTCTCTCCCAAGGTGTTTTGGTGCGTCTTACCTTACCTTTAGCTAACTAAGATTAATTCATTAAACTTCCATCATCCCTGCACGGGTTTTATACCTCAATATTCTACGATAGCTTTATCCAAACTTGCTATCTAGACAAGGTACAAACCCTATGAAAGAATTAATTCCGACTCATACTCAAGCTACTAACTCAACAAACGCTTACTTAGGTTATAGCCGTCAGGATTGTCGCCAATTATTAGCGACAAATAATATCGAAAGTATTACTTTTGGACACTGGCTCGCTATTCCAAGTCAGCAGCTATTATTGGTTTTTAAACACCAGCGCTGCGTAGCCGTTGATTATTATTCAAAAGTAGCTTGATAGAGAATAAAGCTAAGAGCAACTTATACCCCTATTTATTATAAGCACAAAAAAGCCTTTTACCTTTAATGGGAGTCATTAAAGGTAAAAGGCTCGCTACTAATTAAACGACTTCAAGCTACTCAGTAATCGACGCAACCGGGGCGACCACATCAGCGTTTTGACCGCGGTGACGCAAGTAATGATCGAGTAGTACAATCGCGAGCATCGCCTCAGCGATAGGCGTCGCTCGTACGCCAACGCAAGGATCATGACGGCCTTTGGTTAGCATGTCAATCGCTTCGCCATCAGTATTAATACTCTTACCAGGGGTGGTAATACTGGAGGTGGGCTTAAGTGCTATACTAACGCTGATATCTTGCCCAGAGGAGATACCGCCTAAGATACCGCCTGCATGATTGGCGGTAAAGCCATCAGGGGTCATCTCATCGCGAGACTTATGCCCAAACTGACCGGCTACCGCCATACCATCGCCAATTTCTACGCCTTTAACCGCATTGATGCTCATCATCGCATGGGCAATCTCCGCATCCAGTCGATCAAATACCGGCTCGCCAAGCCCAACCGGCACGCCACTTGCGATAATATCAAGCTTAGCGCCGCAGCTGGTTCCCTCACGGCGTAGACTATCGATTAAGGTTTCAAAGCGCACGACTGCTTCGCTATCAGCGCAAAAGAATGGGTTGCTATTCACAAAGTCCCAATCGATTTGGCTTGGATCAGTGACTTGGCTGTACTCATTACCAATCTGCGTCACATGACCATGAATCTGTATACCTAAGCGCTCAGAAAGATACTTCTTAGCGATAGCGCCTGCTGCCACACGCATAGCGGTCTCACGTGCTGAGGAGCGCCCGCCGCCGCGATAATCGCGAAAGCCGTACTTCATACTATAAGTATAATCGGCATGACCGGGGCGAAAAGTGTCTTTAATCTCGCTATAGTCTTTGGATTTCTGATTGGTATTACGTATCAGTAGCCCGATAGAGGTGCCCGTCGTTTTACCTTCAAAGACACCGGAGATTATCTCGACCTCATCGGACTCGCGGCGCTGGGTGGAATACTTAGAAGTCCCAGGCTTACGGCGATCCAAATCGACTTGCAAGTCCTCGCTAGATAACGCCATACCTGGCGGCACGCCATCGACGATAGCCATCAGGCCAGCCCCATGCGACTCTCCGCAAGTAGTGACACTAAAGAGTTTTCCTATACTATTGCCTGCCATGTCTATCCTTACACGCTTGATACTGCTTTGCTGTTAATATTGGGCTACTTTCAATCTTGCAATCTTGGCTTAACTTATTTCTTTACTCGTAAGAGCCGCCTGTTATTGCACCTGATTATTCTCTAGAAGCTGTACATAATGAGCAAATAACTGGCGATGTTCCATCAGATCATCATAAGTCATCGCAAAGATACCGTGACCCCCATGAGCAAACTTTAACCAGTCAAACTGAATATCAGGATAAGCTTGCATCAGCGCCCATTCGCTATCGCCGACCTCACAAACCAGTAGACCTTCTGGCGTCAAATAATCAGCGGCTTCATATAAAATCTTATGCACTAAATCTAGTCCGTCTTGACCAGCGGCTAACGCATGATCAGGTTCGTACAAAAACTCGGGCGGCAAGTCGGCCATGATAGCTGCATCAACATAAGGCGGGTTAGTGACGATAAGCTCGTACTGATTACCGCTTGGCAGCTTAGCAAACAGATCAGACTCAATCACATTGATTTGATGCCCTAAATCATGATGATCGACATTGACCATCGCTACTTCAAGCGCGCCTTTGTCGATATCAGCGGCGTCTATCAAAGCATCGACAAAGCGCGTTGCTAGAGCGATAGCGATACAGCCCGAACCGGTGCATAAGTCCAAAATACGCTCAGGTTGCGTCAGCTGCTTCATCTCAAGACCATGCTCGAAGAACTTAGTGGCTGACTCACCTGCCTTCATATCGTTTATGCCATTAATACCAAGCGGCTTGGCAAGCTCATTGGCGTCAAAATAAGGATAGAACTGCTGACGGATCAGCTCAGCTATCGGCGAGCGAGGAATAAGGACACGCTCATCGACATAAAAAGGCAAATCACAAAAATATGCTAAATTAATCAAGTAGCTCAGCGGCTTACGCTTAGCGATACGCGCTTCTAATAGCTCTAATACCGCTTGCTTCTCTGATGCAGTCAGGCGGCAATCTAGAATCTGCTCATTCGCTGACCAGTCAAGCGACAAAGAATGCAAAACGATAGCAGAAGCTTCAGCGAATTCGTCGGTCGTGCCTTGTGCTACTACGACATCATAGTTACGCAATTGCGTAACACAAAAACGAATGAAATCGCGAATCGTCATTAATTGCTGACGCGCCTCTTCAAGCTCACTGTGGAAGTTAGCAAATTCACTATGATCTGTGTCTTCAGCATTTAGCTCATGACCGTCATAGTCGTACTGATTCTGATTTTGCTGCTGAAATTCTTCTGCACTCATTATCTGCTCGTCTGACATACGGCCTCTTTAATTATTTGTTTAGTAGCTTTAAGTTTATAAGATTAATGGTTTTAATTTAAGGCATTATAAACTTAAACCGAATATGACGCCAATCAATCGAGCAACTGATACATCTAGCAACTACTAATAGTAAACCTTTGGTGAAACTCTACTAAAGCCAAACCTTATTTCTATACTAACCGTGCTACTATAGGAGAATATTTAACTCGTGTCTTATCTTGCTCTACCCTTGCTAAGAGCCTGTTTTGCGCAATATAACCTTTAGATTATGACTCAATTCTCTCTACCTAGTAATCAAAGCGTCAACGCCTGACGCCTATCCGCTCATTACTACAAAAAGAGGGGTTAAAAATTTGCGAAGCGTCCATATTATGCGCATAATACCTCCATTATAACTACCATGTTGTGACCTTTATGATGAAAATAAAACCTATTGTAATTGCAATCTCTATTGCCACGCTGAGTCTTAGTGCCTTTGCTGCACCGACAGACAATACCCGTACTTTGCCTGTAAATACTGTAGATAATCTACCGGATATCGAAAGCTTATCTGGTATCAACTTAGAAGAGAATCGTAGCAGCTCTGCAGATAATGGCACTCGTATTACCTTGCCAAATAATGCCGCAGCAAACAACTCTCAGCCGCAAGATAGAGTGAGTACGCCATCAACGCCTGATAGAATGGGGCAACTGATTGATAGCAAACGCGCCGCTCAGCCTAATATCGATACAGACACAGCGTCTAACGCTGTTGCCGCTGATAATATGAGCGTAGAAGAATTAACTCGTAAAGACCAGCAGTCTGATACGACGGATGACATTAGTGATGGCCAAGCCCTAGCAGGCCCTAGTAGTGCGGCAGCTGATGTTCCAAATTTTGAAGTAGCCAATAGCGCACAACTCCAAAACATCGGCGATGAGTCTGCTATCAAGAGCATCGAAGACAAAGACGGTAAGACTTATACCACGCTAGATCTATCTAATTATGCCAAGCAAGTGAATGGTTCGTCTTGGTCGCCGAATATGAACGTCAACTCAGCGATGACTATTAAATTGCAAGCACTGCTCGACTGGAACCATGCCTCTCCTGGCCCTATTGATGGTGGCTGGGGTATGAACAGCAAAAAGGCGCTAGTCAACTTTCAAAACATGAAAGGCTTGCCTGCTACTGGTAAAATGGATCAAAAGACCTGGAATGCTTTGATTAAAAATATTCCCGCGAATAAGCCAGTGTTAGTCACTTATACGATTACTGAAGATGATGTGAATACCAATTTTGCCACGCTACCTGCTGGCTCTGAGGCAAAATCAAAAGTCAAAGGCCTTTATTATCAGGATATCAAAGAGATGCTAGGTGAGCGCTTCCATATGGACGTACGCTATCTCGATAAACTGAACAAGAATAAAACCTATAAAGCCGGTGAGACTATCACGGTGTTAAACAATCGTGAGCCTCTCAATCAGCGTATCAACCGTGTCGTCGCTAATAAAGCTGACAAGACTTTATATGCTTATAACGGCAATAAACTAGTTGCCACTTATCCGACTACTATTGGTAGCGCGAGCACCCCTTCCCCGCAAGGTAGCTTTAAGATTGTCAATAAAGTCAAAATGCCATGGTATAAAGCCACAGTCGGTGAAGGCAGCGCAAAAAAAGTACACATGCTACCACCAGGACCTAATAGCCCAGTAGGGGTAGTATGGATGGGACTGTCAAAACCTTCTTATGGTATTCATGGCTCACCTAAACCTGAAGGTATCAGTCGTCAAGCGTCAGCAGGTTGTGTGCGTTTGACCAACTGGGATGTGTTAGAAGTCTATGCCAATATCGAAAATGGTGCGACTGTTGAACTGCAATAACTGCTAAGCTACGACAGTACATCTGAAGTCAAAAACAGTTTTTAATGACAAAAAAACAGCCTTTCTAATAGGCTGTTTTTTTATACTTAAATCATAACGTTTAGACTAAAAGCCCTTGCTAAGTCTGTAAGCTGGACTACGCCCAAAACATTTTCAGGCCTTATAGCCTTCTTCATTACCTGTGATGCTACCTATTTTTTTGGTGAAAAACAGTCCTACTGGAATAGCGACTAGTAGCCCGATGGCTATGGCTATCTGAATATGTCGTATCTCATTAAAGCCAGTCACTAAAGCGGCAATCATCAGTAAACCAACGATAACAGTAGCTGCCATAGAGTAAACAACAGAAAGTAGTGGCCAGTTCATAGTCTAATCCTTATAATTTGTGTGGGTATACTTACTTTATACCTTAAACCCATATAAAAAGTAAGTCTTTATTCTAACCGCTAAAGCCATTAAAACTAGGCGACTAACGTCAAAAACCATGCTATTATTAGGGAGTTATCTGGCGTATTAAAAACGTTCAATTTATTGCTTACTCTTCTTTGTAAAGCTAGCTCATAGCAAAAACCTATACTTCCTCGCCTATTTATCTTTACAATAGTGATTTTCTTCTTGCCTCTAAGAAAGTCCAACACTATGACCGCTAATCCCTCTAGCAGCTCTAATCACTCTGATAGCCTTAATAACCAGGACGCTCATGAGTCTACATCTACCCTTGATAGTACTTTTGTTGAAGATGTCAACGATGTCGAAGACAATACTGACGGTAATGCCGACGACAACGATCCGTCAGAGTCTCAAAATGAAGAGGAAATGAACACCGCAGAAGCAGGAAATTATCATTCTGAATCGAAAGTGACGATGAGGGCTATCAGCGAAGAGGTGGTTGTCGCGACGGTTGAAGATAACACACCTGAAATGGCTCAAGTCCAGGCTACCAACTCAGAAGTTGTCAATATTGGCTTTTCTAACATCGACTTTTCTAGCTTAGCAATGGCTGATTCAGTATTTACTAAAGCCAACAGCGCAAATACCATTCATAATAATCTATCAACTGATAAAACGACCCTTACCGGGCATTCAGGGACTAGCAGCCATGTCGAAACTGCCGATATCGATAACGATCAGCCTGATAACCTAGCGCTTTCAGCGATTCCTGCTGATGAAGGGCTGATAGAAAATAGTAATACAACAGAGGTTGCTGGTAATAGAGATTCTGGCAACAAAAATGCTAGTGGTAAAGACGCTAAAGAAACTGAAAACGACGCTGAGAGTGCTGCAGAAGAAGAAAACGCAAAAGAGCAAGTGCAAGAAAAAAAAGAAGCGAAGCTTGAGTCTTATAAACAATTTGTCGCTGAGCAATTCAGTAACCAAAAAGTCGATTATCCAGAAGTACGAGTCAAAATCGAGGCCAATGCGCTACCGAGTAAGATGTATTTTATAATGAACATTCTCTCGGCCATTATCGCAAGCTATGGCTTAGTAACCAATTCAGCAGCCGTTGTCATTGGCGCTATGCTAGTAGCTATGATGTTAGGACCTATTACTGGTGTGGCGCTCGCTATTATTGACCACCGTATGCCACTGCTATGGAAATCGCTATTTACGGTTATAGCGGGCGTCTCTTTGGTGGTATTAGTAGGCTTTTTGATCGGTCTGCTCCACAACGATCAGCCTTTAACCTCAGAGATATTATCGCGCACTCAGCCGACTTCAATGGACTTAATGATTGCGCTAGCCGGTGGTACGGCTGGTGCTTATGCGATGGTATCACCGCACCTATCGGTCGCTGTCGTTGGGGTCGCGGTAGCCACCGCTTTGGTGCCTCCTCTAGCTGCGAGTGGTATTTTATTCGCTCATAGCGAGACGCAATTAGGTCTTGGGGCGCTGCTGTTAGCCATTACTAATATTATCGCTATTCAATTCACTAATGCGCTAGTACTCTGGCTGCTTGGCTTTCGCCGCCTAGTCGATGATGATTATAAATCAAACACCTATCTAACTTTTTTACGCCGCAATGCAGTGACCTTATTACTGCTTGCCGGACTCGGTACTTATTTGACTATCAACCTACAAACCAATGCTAAGCAGCAAGTCTTTGAGAGTAGCACTAAAGAGGCGATAAACAATTATTTCATCGATAAAGGTAATGTACTGACCAACACTCAGTTTGACACCTCAGATGAAAACCAAGTCGTACGCGCAGTCATCCGCGGCGAGAGTACTCCTAGCTCCTATGACGTCCAGCAGATTGAAGCGCTTATCACCGCAGACATGGTGGAGAACTTCCCGGAGTACCTACCGATTAAGCTACAACTGCGCTATCTGCCCGTACAAGTGATTGAAGCCAATCCGCTGAATACCGATCAGCTAGACAAAACAGACGCGGCTATCTTGACCAATTAACGGCTGATTTATTGCCCTAGTTTATTAGCCCTAACAGTGACTATTTGCGAATGTTCAACAGGGGCGGTATGTGCTAAAATCGCGGACAAATTTAATACTCTATACCTATCCGAAAACTATTCTTTTGTAAGGAGCCGCTGTGAGCCAGCCATCTCAAACAGCCGATATTCGTCAAGCTTTTATCGATTTTTTTATAAGCAAGCAGCATACCCCTGTCTCCTCATCGAGCCTTATTCCGCATAATGATCCTACTTTGCTGTTTACCAATGCCGGTATGAATCAGTTTAAAGAGACTTTTTTGGGGATGGAATCACGTGATTATACGCGCGCGGTCACTTCACAAAAATGTGTGCGTGCTGGCGGCAAGCACAATGATTTAGATAACGTCGGTTACACCGCGCGTCATCATACTTTCTTTGAGATGCTCGGTAACTTCTCTTTTGGTGATTATTTTAAAGAGGCCGGCATTGCTTATATTTGGGAGTTTTTAACCTCCGATGACTGGTTAGCTATCGACAAAGATCGTCTCTATGTCACTATTTACGAGACTGACGACGAGGCCTTTGACATTTGGCATACCAAGATTGGTTTGCCGGCGGAGCGTATTATCCGTATTGGAGATAATAAGGGCGCTCCTTATGCGTCTGATAACTTTTGGACCATGGGTGATACTGGTCCTTGCGGTCCTTGTACCGAAGTCTTTTATGACCACGGCCCTGAGATTGAAGGCGGTCTGCCTGGTACGCCTGAGGAAGATGGCGACCGCTACATTGAGATTTGGAACTGCGTGTTTATGCAGTTTAATCGACAAAAAGACGGTACCATGCTGCCGCTACCCGCTCCAAGTGTCGATACCGGCATGGGACTTGAGCGTATCAGCGCTATCATGCAAGGCGTGCATGGCAATTATGAGATCGATTTGTTCATCCATTTGATGGACGCCGCAGCGAAGATTTTAGAAATTAAGAATGAGCAGCAATCCTCGCTAAAAGTGATTGCCGATCATATTCGTGCCGTGTCCTTTTTGATCGCTGATGGCGTGATGCCAAGCAATGAAGGCCGCGGTTATGTACTGCGCCGCATCATCCGCCGTGCGGTGCGTCATGGTAATAAGCTTGGCGCTGAGAGTGATTTCTTCTATAAGATGGTCGCGCCCTTAGTCTCTGAGATGGGTGACGCTTATCCTGAATTAAAAGCAAAGCAAAGCGTGATCGAAACCGCTATTCAAAAAGAAGAAGCACAGTTTGCCAAGACCTTAGCCCAAGGCTTACGTCTGCTCGCCACTGAGCTTGAGACTTTACAAGATGGCGATATTCTCTCTGGTGCAGCGGCGTTCAAACTCTATGACACTTATGGCTTTCCTCTTGATTTGACTGCTGATATCACCCGTGAGCGCGGTATTACCATTGATGAAGCAGAGTTTGACGAGCAGATGCAAGCGCAGCGCGATCGCGCTCGTGATGCCGGTAAATTCGATGTCGATTACAGTAGCGTCATCCAAGTGGAGACGCCGACTGAGTTTATTGGCTACGATCAACTGAACGATGATAATGTCAATATTATCGCGCTCTATCAAGATGGCAATCCAGCCGAATCTCTAGCAGAAGGTAGCGAAGGCGTTATGGTCCTTGATCGAACGCCTTTTTATGCCGAAGGCGGCGGACAAGTCGGTGAGCTGGGCGAGATACGTAGCGAGTCTGGCGTTTTTGCGGTACAAGACACTAAAAAGTCTGGCCAAGCCATTATCCATTATGGTGTCGTGAGTATGGGTACTGTTAGCGCAGGCCAAAACGCAGAGGCACAAGTACTCTCAAGCATCCGGGCTGCTAGCGCCAAAAACCACTCAGCTACGCATCTTTTACATGCCGCTCTTCGTCATATACTCGGTGATAGCGTCAGTCAAAAAGGCTCGCTAGTCTCAAGCGAAGTGCTGCGTTTTGACTTTGCTTACGATAAGCCCGTCAGCCCAGCTGAGATCGCTCAAATCGAGCGCCTAGTTAATGAACAAATCCAAGCCAATACGCCAGCCTGCATAGAGAACATGGCTATCGATAAAGCGATGGAAAAAGGCGCAGTAGCATTATTTGGTGAAAAATATGGTAGCGAGGTACGTGTGCTAACGATGGGCACAGAAGCCACCATCGATGGTAACAAGCAACCCTTTTCTATTGAGTTATGCGGCGGACTGCACGTGCAGCGTACCGGTGACATTGGCCTATTAAAGATCACTAGCGAATCTGGTATCGCCGCTGGTATTCGCCGTATCGAGGCGCTCACTGGCATGGGCGCTATCAAATACATCCAACAAAACGATCACCAGCTAGCGACTCTTGCAGAACAGCTAAAAGTCAAGCGTCCACAGGTTGCCGCGCGCGTACAGACCATGGCAGATAAACAGCGCGATTTAGATAAGCAGCTTGAGCGCTTACAACAAAAGCTCGCCAGCAGCCAAGCGGCGGATTTATTAAGCGAAGTGCAAACCATCAAAGATACGCCTGTGCTTGTCAGCACCCTAAGCGGTATTGACGGTAAGTCCATCCGGCCGCTAATGGATGATATCAAGTCCAAGCTTCCTGATAGCATCATCGTATTAGTCGGGGATAAAGACGAGCAGTTAGCGCTAGCCGCGAGTGTGGCTAAGTCGATGACCGCACGGATTAAAGCCGGTGATATCATTCGTCACTTGGCAGGTGAGCTTGGCGGTAAAGGTGGCGGTAAACCTGACTACGCGCAAGGCGGCGCGCCGAAAGCTGGGAATACTCGTACTGTGATAGAGGCTCTGCCCGCTTGGATCGAAGCGCAGCTAAGCTAGCTTAAGCTTGGTCAATACAAGCCGTTTATATAACAAAACGCTTAACTTACGTTTGATTTGTGTTTGACCTATGGCAGTTGGTTATAGCATTGATAATTAATTACCATATATCAAAGCGGCGCGATGACTTAAATTTGTGCTTTGATTATGGTATAAAGGTCAGCGTTCAAATAATAATACGACTTTATCACTACGAACGTTAATTAAAATACGATTGGATTTAATTGACGCTCATAACTGATAAGGGATGAATAATAGGTAAAATCTTATGGCGTTAATAGTACAAAAATACGGCGGCACCTCGATGGGCAGTATTGACCGCATTAAAAACGTCGCCAAACGCGTCAAACGCTGGCATGATAACGGTCATCAAATCGTCGTCGTAGTCTCTGCGATGAGCGGAGAAACCAACCGTCTAATCGATCTAGCGCGCCAGATTAGCAATAACCCTGATCCTCGTGAATATGATCAAATGGTTTCCACTGGCGAGCAAGTTTCGATCTCACTACTCGCTATGGCCATTCAGGATCTAGGTATTGGCGCGCGCTCAATGACGGGTCGTCAAGTCGCTATAAAGACGGACACCTCACATAATAAAGCCCGTATCGAAAGCATAGATGATAAAAATATTCGCCAACAGCTAGATGCCGGTAATGTCGTCATTGTGGCAGGCTTTCAAGGTATCGATGAGCACGATAACATCACTACGCTTGGACGTGGCGGCTCAGACACCACGGGCGTCGCTATCGCTGCTGCTCTAGGCGCTGATGAATGTCAAATTTATACCGATGTCGATGGCGTTTACACTACCGATCCACGTGTTACCTCAAAAGCTAAAAAACTTGAAAAAATAACTTTTGAAGAAATGCTCGAGATGGCAAGCCTTGGCTCCAAGATTTTACAAATTCGCTCAGTAGAGTTCGCTGGTAAATACGGTGTACCCTTACGAGTGCTATCAAGCTTTGATGATAACAACGATGGTAGCTTTGATGACGATTTTAAAGATAACGTGGGCACCCTAATTACGATAGACGAAGGAGACAGTATGGAACAGGCAATTATCTCAGGTATCGCCTTTAACCGTGATGAAGCAAAGATTGTAGTACGCGGCGTCCCTGACCACCCCGGTATTGCCTCAGCTATTCTCACGCCTATCGGTCGCGCTAATATCGAAATCGACATGATAGTACAAAACCTCTCTGCCAATGGCACTACCGACTTCAGTTTTACCGTCAACCGTACTGATATGGATAAAACTTTAAAGGTGCTAAACGAAGAAGTCAAAAACGAGATCGGTGCGAAAGAGGTCTCAGGCAATAGCGAAGTGGTTAAGATATCATTAGTCGGTGTCGGTATGCGTTCACACGCTGGGGTAGCAAGCCTAATGTTCCAAACCTTAGCCGAGAACAATATCAATATACAAATGATCTCTACCAGTGAAATCAAAGTCTCTGTACTTATCCAAGAGCAGCACTTAGAAAAAGCAGTCAAATCGCTGCATACTGCTTTTGGCTTAGATCGTGAGGATGGTGATAGCCAAGTAGCTGGACAATAAACCCTAGCTATTCTTTGTTTATCCGCACTTAGCCACTGATAGTTAGCTAAACTGCTAAGATAACTTATAATATATAAAGACAGAACCTGTTACGGTTCTGTTTTTTCTTGCTGTTATGGTCATAGTTGCCACAATCGCAGTGCATATCTGCTCACTTATCACTGCTAAATAGTCACCAGACTTCTGTTTTATCCAGTAGTATTGTTAAAATCCGTGACAGTACCGTCTATGGGACTTATAATGGGGCGTTCATTTGGGCAAAATGCTACCTATAATTATTGACCCTGTTTATCTCGTTTGAGACGATATATTCGCTTGTGAATTAAAACCATAAACAGCTTGATAATGGTTCATTTAATGATATTTAGTAATTGAGAAGTCATATGATAAGTAATCGTTTTTTACTGCGACATAAGGAGTGTGACGCATGTTAATTTTAACTCGCCGTGTAGGCGAAACTTTAATGATTGGCGATGAGGTCAGTGTTACTGTGCTAGGCGTCAAGGGTAACCAAGTACGTATAGGGGTTAACGCACCAAAAGATATCGCGGTACATCGCGAAGAGATCTACCAGCGTATTCAGCAAGAGCGCACCGTACAATCACAGATGCAGCATCTTGAACAAGGCAATTTTGCGCCTTCTTTTGATGACGAAGACTATTTTAATCGTTAAAATAAAGTTTTATCGTTTATAGCGGACTCGTTTACGGGTATGAAGACTATAAGCGCTTACTCTTTGTAATTTTAATCTTTTTGAGGTCATTTACTATGAGCATCCGCCAATCCGACGTTTCGGCTTTACTGAATGGTTTGAACAAAAAAGCCATAGGTTTTAACGATGTGATCAGCTTTATTGACGATTTTTATCGTTATTCCCCAGCGCCATTCGTCAATGGTATGCAGCATAATGCCGCTGGCGAAAACGAAGGTAGTGCCAAAGTTTTTGGTTTTGCTAAGCATCACGGCCTAAACCAGCTTGATACCCTTAAACTATTCGGTGAACATTACGATAAAGTACAAGCCACTCCTAAGGGTACTGACCACGCCAATATTCGCAATTTTTTGCATTGGGGTTGGCAAGGGTTTTTGATGCAAAAAAACCCACTAACACTCCGTCCGACTGTCGATACCACCGCTTTGTAAATTAACAGTCACTCTCTTAGTTTTATAAAATTATTACATAAAACTAAAAATCCACGCTATCGATGATAGTGTGGATTTTTAGTTTCAAGATTACTCATTATTTATCGCGGAATTTAACCGGTTGAATCGCGCCTTTAGGATTAGGCATATTAGGATAATGATGCTCGTGCTCGACATCGCATTCAGCGCCGACGATACTGCCATCATCTTTGATAGGTTTATGAATAAAGCCCACGCGTTCAGACGGCGCTAGATGTTCGTGCTCCCACATCATGACCGCTTGCATACAAGTTTCGCGCTGCTCAGCAGTCAGTTGGCGGCCATCTGGCCATTTGCCAATCTCAATGGCTACCCGGAATTTATCTACTATCTCAGGGGTCAAACTGGCTAGTATTGTCTCTTTATTCATCTTAGCTCCTCTTCTCTAGCTATCTTTAACCTGTCTAAAACTTAGTGGCTCACTCTGTTTTTGTACCTATCTTCTCGGGGGTAATACTATGATCATCGGCCTCAATATTATGGTGATCAATGTTATCCATCTCAATGTTCTCAACCTCAGTGCTTTCAATATCAATGTCATCATCGTCATCGCTATCCAGACTGAACTCTTCGGCATGTACATTCCAATGCAGCTTAGTACGGCAAGCTTCATAGAACTCAAACCCTGGTGGATGCAGCAAAGTCAGCTTATCAGGATGCTTACGGATATATAGTCGCTGATCTTGTTCAATAGGTACACTAGGTTTACCGTCGGCACTGACCATTGGTTGAGTGCGATTGTCTTCATGAATACGAATACAAACCTCACTATTACCACTGACCACAATAGGCCTGCTCGATAGCGTATGCGGATGCATGGGCACTAAACAAATCGCGTCCATACTAGGGTGGATGATAGGTCCACCGCCAGAGAGCGCATAGGCAGTAGAGCCCGTCGGTGTAGCCGCAATAAGGCCGTCACTATGCTGTCGGTAGACGTCTTGACCATCGATCTTCATCTGAAAATCGATCATGTGTACTGACTTGCCGGCATGGAGCACAATATCATTGAGCGCCATGTCTTCATGCAGGATATTCTCTCCTTCACGAATCTCCATCGTCAGCAGAAATCTGTGATCAAGCTGATAATCACCCATCAATACTTGCCGTAATTTAAAGGCGACCTCATTGGGCTTGACATCCGCCAGAAACCCAAGGCGACCTCGGTTAACCCCAAGTACAGGAACGCGATAACGAGCTAGTGCTTCAGCAGCATGCAAAATAGAGCCATCACCACCAACCACAATCACTAAGTCGCAAATCTCACCGATCAAACTGCGCTTGACGATTTTTACCTTTTCGATGTCTACCAAGTTCAAAGTAGGTAAATTAGCGGTTTGCATATCCATAATCAGCGTTAAGTTCATCTCATTGACAGTATTTGCTACCTGAATGAGACTCTGAATAACACTACGTTTGCCCGCGCGACCCATCAGACCAATACGGCGAAAGGCTGGGTTTTTGATAGCGTGAAACAGCTCTGATTCGTGCAAATGTGGCAATCGGGCTGACTGCGCAGAGTTTTCCATAAAGCGACTCGACCAAACTTAAATAAAGAGGTGCAAAGGTAATTAATACGATGAAATCAAGAAAGCAACATGCGTTATTATGACTATTTATTATAGCTATTGCTAATCATAAAACATCGATATCTTCGATAATGATAGCGATAAATAAAGCGTTAAACTATCATGTTTTATCAATCATCGTTGTTAACTGTCGTAATCGACCCCATCTATAAAAGAGTAAACGTTTACTTTGGTTGAGTAACTTTTCTTAAATGATCTTTTTCTAATTGATTTTTATTGACCGATTTACTTATTAGCTGCTTTATTATGGTCAATTAAAAATAAAACCGTCATAAATCGAAATGCGCTACTGGGATAAATTTTCCTTGCGTGCTGCTGACACAGAGGCTGCGCAAAACTTATCCCAGTAGCGCTACAACACTTTTGTCTTAAATCTACTATATGACTCATTTTTACTTAGATTCGATCTATTTTAACTATTGTTAGTGCCTTCTTGTGAATGTCCACTAGACCCTAGCAACAGGTAGATGATATCAGGGCTAAGCCTTGATATCGGTCACGCAAAGACAGTTGACAATAATGCCGATTTTGCTAAAGTAACGTTGATTTATACTATTTTATATTAAGGATATATGTATGGCCAATCCTATTGTCAGTCGCGCAGAATTTGCGGTCGGCGGCGAGCCTATGACCGTCAAAGGTGTTATCCAAAAAACCAGTCTGTTACTTGGACTGGCGGCTATCACGGGCGTAGGCTTTTTCTTTTATGCCCTTATGGCAGGACTGTCACAAGGTTTTATTACTATGGCCGCTTTTGGTAGCATGTTTGCCGCCTTTGGCTTAGCTATTTTTATGACTTTCAAACCCAAAAAAGCCAAAACCTTTGCTATCCCTTACGCCATACTTGAAGGTATATTTTTGGGCGGTATCTCGCTGCTCTTTATGCGTATGTACCCAAGCGTACCTGTCACTGCTATGTGTGCAACCTTCGTCACCGCGGCAGTCATGTTAGGGCTTTATCGTTCTGGTTTGGTAAAAGTTACCCAAAAGTTCCGTTCGATTGTCACCTCAGCACTTATCGCTATCATGCTGGTTTATGTGGCGCAGTGGATACTATCTCTAGCCTTCGGTTCAAGCCTACCTTTCTTATTTGAAGGCGGCGCTATCGCTATCGGCTTTAGCTTGTTTGTCATTGTTATCGCTTCTTTTACCCTACTCCTCGACTTTGATAATATCGATCGCGGCGTAGCAGCGGGTATCTCTGAAGACTTCGAGTGGTTATTTAGCATCGGTATCCTCGCAACGCTAGTGTGGATGTACATCGAATTTATGCGTCTGCTTAGCTACTTACAAGACTGATCTGAAAGCTATTCGCTATTAACCTTTTAAAAATAAAAACCGCCTGTTATTGCTAACAGGCGGTTTTTTATGGACTAAACTTTAACCTAACGCTCTCGTTTGTAGCTTATATTTTAAGCTCGTTTCAGACGTAGAGCATTGAGCACTACTAACAAGGAGCTTAGCGACATACCGATAGCAGCAAGCCAAGGCGGGACATAACCGAAGATAGCCGGTAGCAGTACAATACCGTTATAGCCTAATGCCCAGCGAAAGTTTTGTTTAATAATACGTTCTGTCTTATCGGCGATACGCTTAGCAGCATTGATGCCTTCGACTTGACCGTTCAAAATAATACTATCACTAGACACTTGCGCTAGATCAGCAGCGCCGGCAATAGAAGTGGAAACATCAGCAGCGGCTAGCACGGGGGCATCGTTGATACCATCACCGACCATCAGTACCACCGCGCCGTTACTTTGCAACTGTTGAATGTGATTGACTTTATCAGTAGGTGATAGACCATTGTAAGCAGCGCTCATGCCAAGAGTATCAGCTATGACCAAGGCTTGCGGACTAGGATCACCTGTTAGCATCACTGACTCTATCCCTAGCTGCTTTAGAGTATCCAAAGTTGCTTTGGCGCTATCACGAACCTTATCATTGAAATAAAAGCAGGCCAGTGCTTGCCAGCTAGGCGCAGTATCTTCGGAGCTTTTAATTAAAGACTGACAAGATAAAACCACCGCTGAGCTGGCTCGATGGGCAATCAAATCGATATTGAGCGACTGAGCACTGCTGCTCGCATCGTCATGGGCAGCGTCCATAGCGAAATCAGCATGACCGATCCGGTATAATACCCCATCGACTATCGCTTCAACGCCGCCTGCCGGGTAATGTTGAAGGTTTTGGGTAGTTGGCAGATGTAGCTGATAGGCCGCCGTCAGCAGCGCATGGGCAATCGGATGACGACTGCCCACCTCTAGCGCAGCTGCTATCGCTAATAGACTATCTTGCGAGTCGGCATGAGCTGATGCTTGATCGTTTAATAGCTCAATATTTAATAAATTGGGCTTACCGTAAGTCAGCGTACCGGTCTTATCAAAGGCCACGTGCGTAATCTCAGCCAAAGTTTGCAGCGTGTGACCGCGCGTGGTCAAAAATCCATAGCTTGCTAGCCTATTGGTCGCTACCGTCAGCGCAATAGGCGTTGCCAAAGACAAGGCACAAGGACAAGTCGCTACCAACACTGCAACAGTGGCCCAAATGGCTTGGCTAGGATCTACGATATACCAGCCAATAAACACTAGGACCGACAGCACTAAAATACGAGCGACAAACCAACGTGCCAGCTTATCAGCTTGCTGAGCCAGTTTAGGCTTTTCACTCATAGCGCGGTTCATCAGCCGATCGATCAGTCCCATCTGACTGTCTTCTGGTAAAGCCGTCACCAACATCTCAAACGGCTGACTGTCGTTTTGCGCGCCGCCAACGATATAATCCCCTTGACGCTTGATAATCAGGTCGCCCTCGCCGGTCAATAAGCTTTGTGACACTGTCGCGGTTGGACTGAGCAAGATACCGTCGCTAATGATCTCTGCACCCGCTTCAATCATGATAATATCGCCAACTTGTAGACTTTGGGCGGTAACCATAGACTTATCAGCGTCAGGCGGCGCAGTCGCTGAGGCATCTGAATGTTGCCAGGCCAGAGCGACCTTTTGCGTCAGCACTTGAACATTAGCGTCCATATTTTGCATAAAGTTAGGCAATGGACTGGCAATGATATCATCATTAGTATTAACAGCATTAGTGACTTCGCCAACTGCTAATGGTGCTACGTCAGTCTCAGCTTGCTGTTTTAAACGCTCTAAAATAAGAGCAGCTGACGCTTTATCCTCAGCAATTTTTTGGACTAAAATCGGCTCAATCACTACTAGATCATTCGCCATAGTGGCTGCTTTTAGCCGAGCATTATGCTCGATGTAGCGCCCTGCTAGTAAGAAGAAAATAAACATACTCACTGAATCGTAGTAAGTCTCTCCTTGCCCGGTCACTGTGGCATACATACTAGCGAAAAAAGTGACGATTAAAGCGACACTGACCGGTACATCCATATTGACTTGGCGTGCGCGAATCGCCGACCATGCTGAGGTAAAGAACGGCACGCCGGCATAAAAGAAAACTGGCGTGCTGACAAATAACGACACCCAGCGCAAAAAGTCGCGCTGAAAGACGAGCATATCGCTATATTCACCAAAGTATAGCGCCACTGCATACATCATCGCTTGCATAGCGCCGAGGGCAGCGATACCGAGTCTGAGCAGCATTTTATTATTGTGCCGGGCTAACATCGCCTCATGCGTATCTTGCCGATAAGGTTTGGCGTCGTAACCGATTTCATTGATAACGGCTAAGATACGGCTAATGGGGAGCTTATTTTCATCCCAAATAATACGCATACGCTGATTGGTCAAATTGACTTGGCATTTATCCACGCCATCGATCTCGTAAAGCCTTGACTCAATCAGCCAAGTACAAGCCGCACAGCGCAAATTATTCACCGATAGCTCAGCGACTGATAGACCTTCTTGCGCGTAGACAAACTGTGACTTGATCTCATCGTGATCATAAGCTTCAAGCTGCGTCAGCTGAGTGGGCAAACTTGCGGTACGATTAATCTCTGAGCGATCCAGATAATACTGCTCAAGCCCTGCTTCTACGATACTCTCGGCTGCCAACTGACAGCCCATACAGCACATTTCACGCGCCTCGCCTAATATTTGTGCGTGAAATGGCGGCTTGGGTACTGGATCGCCGCAATGAAAACAATGCCCAGCGTGCGGCAGCACTAACCCTTGCGTGATGGAGCTATCGTCATACTGAGAATGGGATACAGACGAGGATGAAAAAGAACTAGACATAATCACTCTTATTTTTAACAGGATTATTTTAAGATCAGTAGTAGTTTGGACTTGCTAATCAATAAAGGCGACATACTTTGCTCTTAATAGTCGCTGATTCACAGAAAAAACATAATGAGCCTTACTCTAAGCCGTTATCTTATATGGCCGCTATACCCTAGGTTAAAAGCAGGAAACAGCATTTATTCATTAAGCTGCTATTACAGCACGATAAGTTGTGCTTATTATAGCGGTTTAATGCTTGCGTGTGATGAATGCTAAGACTGAGATGATAGATTGAAAATTTTGTCAATTTGCGTCATTATGAGGCAGTTTTTTTATGTTAAAACGGTGTGTTATCAGTGCAAAAACCTAATCTTCCCCCGCCGCAGTCGCCTAGAGCTGCGATGAGCTCCCTGCCCTCTAAACAAGGCGGGATTGTTTTTAGCAGTATCTTACTCATTATTGTCATTGTGGCTATGGTGCTGTTGGCCCTATATCTGATCAAGCTTGATCGTACTATCACCCATAAGTTTGAGGGCAAGCGCTGGGATATTCCGGCCAAAGTATACTCGCAGCCGCTGGAATTGTATCAAGGTGCTAATGTCGATAGAGACACGATGAAGACTTGGCTTGATCTACTGAACTATCAAAGCGATAAAGCTTATGATCGTACTGGTAGCTTTCACCGCTCAGGTAATACCTACTTTATCCATACTCGCGGTTTTAGCTATAGCGCTAACGATGTCGATAAAGCACAAGTCATCAAAATGACGCTTGCTAATAACAAGATCCAAAGTATTCAAAGCACTGAGCAAAACGATACGGGTATCATACGCCTAGAGCCTGTCAGTATCGGCGGTATCTATCCTGATAGTAACGAAGATCGCTTGGTCGTCTCTTTAGACGAAGTGCCTCAGCCGCTAATAGATGCGCTGATCGCTACTGAAGATCGCGGATTTTATGAGCATAAAGGCGTGTCGATACGAGGCATTACTCGTGCCGTCGTCAATAACTTCTCAGGCGGCTCTATGCAAGGCGGCTCGACTATCACCCAGCAGCTGATCAAGAACTTTTATCTCAATTCAGATCGTACTCTCAAGCGTAAAGCCAACGAGGCGCTAATGGCGGTACTGCTAGAGCTGCATTATAGCAAGGATGAGATACTACAGACTTATCTAAATGAGATTTACTTAGGTCAAAACGGTAACCGCTCTATTAACGGTTTTGGCTTAGCGTCACAGTTTTATTTTAATAAACCTTTAAACGAGCTGCGTCTAGATCAGCAAGCGATGTTAGTGGGTATGGCAAAAGGACCAAGTGTCTATAACCCTCGTCGCCATCCAGAAGCGGCCAAAACGCGTCGCGATGTGGTGTTGAGTAATATGCAAGCGATAGGCAAGCTGACGGCAGAAGACTACGCGGCTGCCACTGAAAGATCTTTAGGAGTAGTCGATAAGCCCGTTGAAGGTAAAAGCCAGTTCCCTGACTTTTTGGACATTGTCAAACGTGAGCTCAATGACGTCTACTATGCTGATGATCTCAAAAACGAAGGGCTGACTATTATCAGTACTCTTGACCCTATTGCACAACTGGCAGCAGACAAAGCCGTCGATCGTAAACTTGGAGAACTGCGCCGTAATAATAGCAAAACCAAAGATCTACAAAGCGCTCTGGTCAGTGCCAATCCTGAGACTGGTGAGCTGGTCTCTGTCATCGGTAGCGGTAGTGAATTCACCGGCTTTAACCGGGCGGTAGATGCCAAACGTCCAGTGGGCTCGTTGCTAAAACCTATCATCTATATGACTGCGCTTGAGAGTGGGCGCTATAACCTCGCCAGCTCAGTAGACGACTCTCCTATCACTGTTAACTTGAGCGATGGCGACTGGAATCCCAAAAACTACGATGGCCGGGATCATGGCTATGTTCCTCTAACCACTGCGCTAGCCAAGTCCTATAACCAAAGTACGGTACGTTTAGGAATGGAGTTTGGTTTAGACACTTTTGCTAGACAATTACGCCGTATGGGTATCGAAGAAAAAATCTCACCTTATCCTTCAGCATTATTAGGTTCGGTCAACCTCAGCCCGATGGATATGCTTGGGGTGTATCAAGTCTTTGCCACCGGTGGTTTCCGCACTCCTATTCATAGTATTCGCACGGTTATTGACGATCGCGGTCGTATTTTGCAGCGTACTGGGCTTAATACGCAGCGCAGTGTACCTCCTGAAGCCAACTTTTTGACCAACTATGCTCTACAGCAAGTGGTCAAAGAAGGTACGGCTCGACGAGCACAGTCTTTGGGTAGCGAGCTCAATCTAGCGGGTAAAACTGGAACCACTAATGATTACCGTGATGCTTGGTTTGCAGGCTATAGCGGCAATTATGTCAGTGTCGTTTGGGTGGGCCGCGATGACAATAAGCCTATTGGTCTAGGCGGTGGTACCGGAGCGTTACCGATTTGGGTCGATTATATGCGCCGCCTAAAGCTAACACCCGTTGCTATGGCAGAACCTGAAGGGATCGAATGGTTATGGTTAGAGAACAACTCAGGCAAGCTATCTAATGAGCGCTGCGCTAATGCTCGCTACTTACCCGTTATGTCCGCCTATCTACCTGAAGAAGCTAGCGAATGTGCTTTGCAGCTTTATCAGCAAGAGCGGGCACGTGAACGCGGATTTACTATCGAGCAGCCACAGTCAGAAAATCTGGAGAACCCTCAACAAGCCGCCGATGAAGATATCGAGAATAATGAGACACAAAGAGGCGCTGATACTTGGTACGACCGCGCGCTTGAGTGGTTTTAATGCTTTGTTGAATAGCTACTAACTTATTAAGTCGCCGGCTGTTAGGGTGTGTCCTCAATTGAATCATGAGGTCATGCCCTAGCAAAGTGCGCCAATCAAGTTATAATAAAGGCTTTAGTATTCACTACAGTCCATTATTTATAGCTAGTTATAATCATTAGCGATGGCTTGAATAATGATTCGCGCACAGTGGCATGATAGCGACATATAAATCCTTATGAGAATGAAGTAACCATAACATTCAGTAAATTTTTTACTGTTTATAGATGATGTAATATTAAGTAGAGGTAGCAGGATATGACGATACTAAGGCAGCAAAACTCACGACTTTTGGCAAGCATAGCAGCAAGCTCATTGCAGTCAAAGCGAGTGCTTCTCCCTACTCTAATCATGAGCGCCTTAGTCATGAGCGCTTGTCAAACAGCGCCGTCTACAACTGCTAGCAATAGAGGGTCGGTAACTACTATTAATCAAACGACCGCTGTTACTAACGCTAAGCAGCCTACAACTAGCCACACCAACGATGGCTATCCTATTGAGCCTTATATTCCGTCCAGCCGAGCCCCTACTACTTATGAAAGTAATGACAATCGCCAAAACCCCTTAACTCAGTCAAGCTCAGCTCCTACTCAGCCCATACCAACGCTCCCTGATGATAACGTTTTAGTCATGCCGCTACCGGACGTAATGATTGAAGAGCCACCCGTTTATGACGCTAATACGCCTTCTCAATCGCCAACATTACCCTCACATAGCGATTTATTAGAGCGCGCCCGTCAAAACTCTCAGCAGTCAAGTCGGCAAGCTACCAATAATAAAAGCGATTTACCCGCTTTCCAAAACCTGATGCAAGTCGGTACCGCGCAGCTGCAATCCGGCAATCTAACCGCAGCAGAAAGTAGCTTTACTCGTGCTCAGCGTTTAGCGCCAAGATCCTCAGCGGTGTACTTCTATTTATCTCAAGTCGCTCTAAAAAAGAATCAACCCCGTAAAGCAGAAGCGATGGCTCGCCGCGGCCTTACTGTCTCACAAGATGCTAGTCGTCGCCGCTCTTTATGGCAGCTCATTCTCAGATCTGGACAAGCACAGAATAATACTCGAGTGATTCGTGAAGCGCAGCAAGCGCTTCGCTAGCACTAAAGCTTAGCAGCGAGTCCTCATGCGGTCGCATTCAATTCTATCATTATTTTTAAACTCACTTTTATTAAGGCATTTATATGGCATGGCAACAACTGCATCTACAGTGTATAAAAACTAACGTTGATTTGGCTGAAGCGTTGTTATTAGAATCGGGCGCGCTGTCCATTATGTTGGACGATGCAGGCGATCAACCTTTATTTGAGCCGCTACCAGGCGAGTCGCCATTGTGGGATGAGGTGGTATTGACCGGTATCTTTGATGCCGCAAGCGCGCAAGGTAACAAACAAGCTCTCGAGCAGTTAAGCCATGATATCGCTGCACAAGTAAATGCTAGCCGCACTTGGCTTAGCGCTGTGGATGACAAGGACTGGGAGCGCGAATGGATGACGCATTATCAGCCTATTGAATGCGCCAATAACCTTTGGATTGTACCTGAATGGCTGACACCGCCAAATCCTGAGGCGACCAATATTATTATGGACCCAGGCTTAGCTTTTGGTACGGGCTACCATGCGACCACGCGCTTATGTCTAGACTGGCTAACAGCAGAGCCTTTACAAGATAAAGTCGTCATTGATTATGGCTGCGGCTCTGGTATTTTAGGGATAGCCGCTTTATTATTGGGCGCGCGTCAAGTTTATGCTGTAGATATCGATCCACAAGCGGTATTAGCTACTAAGCAAAACGCTGAGCGTAATAAAGTTGATGAGCGTCTATTGGCTTTCTTACCAGAAGAGTTCAACGATTATTGTGCTAATAATGAGGTAATACCGGTAGATATGATAGTTGCTAACATCTTAGCAAAACCGCTTATTGGGTTGGCTCCTTATTTTGCAACGCTTATCGCTGAAAAAGGTAGGCTGGTTTTAGCAGGTCTCATTGAGTCGCAGACTGAGCAAGTCACTGATGCTTATCAGCCGTATTTTGCTCTCGACCCTAAACATGCTTTTACCACGCAAGAAGATCATCACTGGCAACGACTCTCAGGAACATTTACAGGCTAGCAACATTTAATTACATCTGTTACGATATTAGTAGTAACTGCTTATCGCCAATTGTGGCTTAGTAGAATTAACGAACATCGTTTTCGGACTTGATAACATGACTACGTGTATCAGAACTCAGTGTCCTAGTTGTGAGATGTATTTTGATCTGAATGCCGAATTGCCAGAGCTTTTACACAAGCCGAGTACGCAGATGCGCTGTGCTCATTGTCAGCATAGTTTTTTGGTGAATGAACATCTAATTGTTTCTGCTCATGATGACTCATTAGCTGGCGCAGCCAAACTAGAAAACAGTACTCTTTCGGATAATAATTGGCTCGAAGAGCTGCTCAGCAAGCATAGCAGTAGCTCTATCGGTAACCTTAATCGTGATAAAAAGCCTGGTCATACTCAAGCGCAAGCTTTTGATAATAGCGCTTCTGAATCGACTATTGAGTCAACAGCTCTCTCAACTAAGCCGCAGCTGTTGTCCTCTAACAAAGCTGACCGGACTTTGAGCGATGATTATCTATATCAACGCTCAAGACAGCGTAACTTAGCCCAAAACGAAGAGCTGCGCTTGAATCCATACGATGATGGGCCACAATCAGTGGCGATGTTATTGTGGAGCGCTGGTTGTTTAGTATTAATCCTATCTTTATTTGCGCAATATATTATTTTTAATTTAAATACTTTGATCAAAAACCCAGACCATGCTGCCCGTTTAGAGGCTGTCTGTGTGATAGCAGCGTGTCGCTTACCCTCTGCTGACCTAGATGCTTTTGCGATCTCAGATCTCACATTTAGAGCAAGCAAGATCAAAGCGGCCAACGCTTTTAGCGATGTTCAAGCTACGCTATCGAATCAAAGTGCGCAGACGCAGCTGGTGCCTAGTCTTAAGGTTAGTATTTATGGTAGCGAGGCTTTAGTTGGTGAGTTCATTGCTATGCCAAACGATTACTTGATGGCTCATCAAAGCCAGTTATCTGCCAATTACAGCCAATCTTTTATGCTTACTATCCCTCTGACTCCCCAGCAAATTGATAGGATTATTATTGAACCTATTTACTGATCATCTGCCTAATATTGAGGACATCACCTTATGACACCATCTGTGCAGGCCTCTGCCAATCATTTTGCCCAAAGCGTTGATTATGTAAGCTCAGAGAGCTCCGAGCCTTTACGTCATCATGTTGAGCGTGTGGTTCGTGAGTACTTTTTAGCTCTAGGCGATGAGTTACCGACTGATTTGTATGAGCTCATCCTAAAAGAAGTTGAGCTGCCACTATTAAAAGTAGTCCTCGAAAAGACTCGCGGTAATCAAACGAAGTGCGCGCAAATATTAGGGTTGAATCGTGGAACCTTACGAAAAAAGCTAAAATGCTACGATTTGATGTAACCCTTTGGACCTATAAGCGCTAAAGCGTCGCATATTTTAACGAATTATTTTGAGCAAAAAAAACAAATTTTTGTACCTACTAGCTAAATGTTTTATCATAGCGACCTTTTGCTATTGCCTTAATCACTAATCGTTATGACAGTAGTAACTATATAAGCAACTACATATTTTATAATGCTTATCACGACTTACTCATGGCAATCATTGAGCCAATTAGTTCCTGGCTTGTTTTGCTTATATCCCCTCGCCTGAACCTATAAGGTATAAATTGCTAGCAGCCCATGCTTGCGGTTTAATGCCTTCTATTCTCAGGATTTTTATGGAATGATTTTATGATGACAAAACCACTAGCTCTCCTCTCCGTATCAGATAAAGCAGGAATTGTAGCATTCGCTCAAGGCCTAATCGAATCCGGTTTTGGCTTATTATCTACCGGCGGCACTTTTCGCTTACTGCAAGAGAATAATGTCGAAGTCACAGAAGTCTCTGACTATACTGGCTTTGCTGAGATGATGGACGGCCGCGTCAAGACTCTACATCCCAAGATTCATGGCGGTATTTTAGGCCGCCGAGGTACTGACGACGCGATTATGAGTGAGCATGCTATCGAGCGCATCGATATGGTCGTTGTCAATCTATATCCGTTTGCTGAGACGATTGCACAAGCTAACGTGACTATGACTGAGGCTATTGAAAATATTGATATCGGTGGCCCTACTATGGTTCGTGCCGCAGCAAAAAATCATGCTGACGTCGGTATCGTAACTGACCCTAGTGATTATGAGCGTGTTTTGTCTGCTCTAAATAAAGGCACGACTCTCACCTCAGCATTACGCTACGATTTGGCCGTAAAAGCTTTTGAACATACCGCTCAATACGATGGCATGATTGCAAACTTCTTAGGCAGCCGCGTCAATGAAACGCAGCAGCCAGAAGCTTTTTCTCGCACACTTAATCTACAATTCGATAAGACGCAGGATTTGCGCTACGGTGAAAACCCGCATCAGCAAGCGGCGTTCTATATCGAAAATGCCACTTTAAACGACAAAGAGGCTTCTATTGCGACCGCTAAACAGCTGCAAGGTAAGGCGTTATCTTATAACAATATCGCCGACACTGACGCCGCTCTTGAGTGCGTCAAAGCCTTTACCGCCCCCGCTTGCGTTATCGTCAAACATGCTAATCCTTGCGGTGTTGCCGTTGATCTCGATCAAGTCACTGCTTATCGCACGGCCTTTAGCACCGATCCTGAATCCTCTTTTGGCGGTATCATCGCTTTTAATACTAAGCTTAGCGTAGCGGCGGCAAAAGACATCATCGATAACCAGTTTGTTGAAGTGATTATTGCGCCAAGTATTGAAGATGGCGTGCTAGAAGTAACTGCAGCGAAGAAAAACGTTCGAGTATTGGTTTGCGGCGAGCTGCCAGTATCAACTAAGCGCCAAGGCAAACTCGACTATAAGCGCGTTAACGGTGGCTTACTAGTACAAGAACAAGACTTAGATATTATCACAGCTAACGACTTGCAAATCGTCACTGACGTACAGCCGACAGAGGCTCAAATTGCGGACTTATTATTTACTTGGACTGTCGCCAAATACGTCAAATCAAACGCTATCGTTTACGGTAAAAACAAGCGTACTATCGGCGTAGGCGCAGGGCAGATGAGCCGTGTCAACTCAGCTCGTATCGCTGCTATCAAAGCCGAGCATGCAGGTCTTGCTACTGAAGGCGCGGTAATGGCCTCAGATGCCTTCTTCCCTTTCCGTGATGGTATCGATAATGCTGCTGAAGTAGGTATTGCTGCTATTATCCAGCCCGGTGGCTCTATGCGTGATGACGAGACTATCGCTGCGGCTAACGAGCATGGCATAGCGATGGTATTCACCGGTATGCGTCATTTCCGTCATTAATAAGCTTGATTAATTGTTAAGCACGAAAAAGCCACCGTATCGACGGTGGCTTTTTTATGATTATTCTTTTATTTAGCGAACTTGAGCGTTAGCCATATTCGCCTCATTGATCTCAACATTATAGACTAAGCGTAAGTAGTCTAAGTAATCTTGCAACTGATCCTGACCTAAATTATCACGGATAATAGCAGCGGTTTGTGATTTTTCTGCTGCCGATAACTGTGATTCGCCCTGAGTTTCTATATGATCACCCACTAATACTGACGCACCCTCTTCCGTAGTACTCGCTATGGCAACTACCCCATTCATAGGCGCTTGCTTACTAAACGCAAGGCCGCGCTCTTTATCAGATAATAAAGGTGTCTGACGAGTAATTTCACCTAACGCTTGAAAAGTCACGTTTTGCTTGGCGATATCATCGACAGTATCAATAGCGGCGGCTGTCTTTTTGGCATCAGCTAGAGCCAGAGCACTGGCTTTTTGTTTGAGCAAGGTCTGAGTGATGATCGGCTTGGCAGCGGCTAAGCTCAAAGTCTCAGTAGGACGATAGTTACTCGGCTGCGCCCAGACCATACCATTACCGACTTCAATACCAGTCGTCACCGCTTGATCTTGAATCGTAAATTCATCAAAGGCTTGCTTGATAACTGCCGGCTGCGCTAGTACTGAAGTGTTATTTTGTTTACGGTAGTCTTTGATGCGTTTAAGCGTCACATTTTCTTGTTGAGCGATATCCTCAATACTAAAGCCATCTGCTGCTAGATCATTAATCGCAGTGACTTTATCCGCATAAATAGTCTGACGCTTGTACTCTTTGGCTTTGGCAGTCAGCTCTTCACGCATACTCTCCATAGTAGGCACATCGTCGCCATTGTCTGCAGTGACCTTGAAGATCTGGTAACCAAAGCTCGTATTAACGGCTGGACTAACTTCTCCCACTTCTAATCCTTCAAGCGCGTCTTCAACCTTAGCCGCATCATTGCCAAATACCGAAGGGTTAAAACGGCCGATAGCGCCGCCACTAGTGCCAGTAGGATCATCAGAATACTGTTTGGCAAGCGTAGAAAAATCAGCGCCTTGCTTAAGCTCAGCGAGCACTTTATCGGCGCGCGCTTTGGCATCATCACCACTCAAAAGGATCTGGCTAATCATGCGCTCATCAACCACACCAAGCTGCTGCTTATAGCTTTCATACTGCTGCTCTAACTCTTCTGAAGTCACTTGATTGACTTCGATGTTCGCCGGTATCAGCTGAATATAAGCAAGATCGACCATAGCGTCGCTTTTTAGCTTGTTTTTATTGGCATTATAATAAGTCTCTACATCCGCTTGCGTGACTTTTACTTGCTGTTGATAGTCCTGCCAATTGAAGCGATGAAGCCAAACCTTACGGGTTTCAAGTTGCAAGTCGATCAGCTGATTGACAGCGCGCATCGGATAAATAGCCGTTCCTACGATACTGGCATTAAGCTGATCTAGACTCAACTGATTGCGAAACTCTGCAAATAGCTGATCTTTGGTCATCCCGCGCTGACGCAAAAAGTTCGAAAATTGATCGTTTGAGAAGTTACCCTCTGCGTCTTTAAATATCTCTTCTTGCAACAATAAGCGATTGATTGTGTCATCAGATACGGTCATACCCAGCTTACCAGCTTGCTGCTCAAGTAGTGTGCGATCAATCAGACCCTTTAAGACTTGCTCATGTAGCACGTCTTCATTTATCAAACTGGCATCATCGACTTGATCCAACAGCTCAGCACGTCGACTGTTCACCGCAGACTGGTACTCGCTAAGTCCAACGCTAGCCTCTCCTACCTGAGCGATTTGGTTGGGATCAACACTCCCGCCAAAATAGCTCTCAACACCCAACAGCGCTAATGGCGCTAGGCATAAAATCAATAAAATGCGACCGGGCCAAGTTTTCAAAAAATCGCGCAATTTATCCATAATTATTTCTGCTTTATTAAACCGTGTTGGGAGAACCATTATAATAGTATCAGTCTTAATAAGATCGATAATGGTCAGAATCAATAATATACAATACTTGTCAATATATAAGTATTAAGGCAAAACATATCAATGCAAAAGAGAAGAGAATGACTGCTATTTCAGCGATTGAGCAAGCTAGACCTGCGCGCCTATGATACGTGATTTTTGCAATAGACTCAAAATATTCGTCTCGCCTTTCATAGCTTTTTTACCCATAAAAAAAGCACCTCAATTAAAGATGCTTTTTTTGTGCTATTTGCAGTGTTATCTCAATATAGTTAGAGTCATAAATATTAGCTCAATGAACATAAAAAGACGGTACTAACTAATAACACTGACACTGACACTGCTTAGAGTATGGCTTAGTTTAAGCGCTCTTTTAGGTTTTTACCGGCTTTAAAGCTAGGTACTTTACTAGCTGGGATAGCCAATTCTTCACCAGTCTTAGGGTTACGGCCAGTGCGTGCCTTGCGATCTTTAACACTAAAAGTACCAAAGCCTACTAGTGAGATGCTCTCGCCAGCTTCTAGTGCTTCACCAACGCTTTCCATAACAGCGTTCAATGCATCACCAGCTTGAGTCTTATTTAGACCGCTTTTGTCTGCAATGCTATCAATTAATTCTGACTTATTCATAAAATTTCCTTCAAGTTTAAGGGCTGTAATAAACGTTAACCATAGCTATTGTATCGCTCTGATGGTGCTTAAGCAATAACGATAACTATAGGCTTACGTGTTTGTGGGTTACGCTTTATTAAAGTCTTTATATCAAGGCAGCATAGGGAGCGCAAGCGATTTTACATTTTTTTGTGTACTCTACAACGCATTCGACACTTAACGTTACGTAAAATACCAGTAACTTTCTTGCCCCTATTTTTATCGGTGTTACTTTTTATCTCTAATCAGCTCGTCTAACTCATTATTTTAATTGCTAATTCTGTGAATGATTTATTTTCTAGACCCAATGACATTGCTAGCAGAGCAACAATTCGGTTACTGACACCAGATAACATTATTTTTATGATAAGTTTGTCAGTATGGGAGCAACAGCATAGCTGCAGCAATCCTAAACTGGCTGATCTAAACGGACTAAGCAGCTAAATTAAAAACGCTAGGACACATATTAATTTTGACAATCCGCGTTTTTACGCTACTCTTAGCAAGAATTTGCATTATTATTGCTTTGCTCACTATTTCGTTACTCCCGATAATTCACCCCATAACTATGGATAATTGACATGAAGCGTTCTACATTGTCTCATTCTCTGCTCAATATCATTTTGGTTTTTATTGAATCAGCAATGACGTTATTATTACGCTTAGATCCTGAGCTACGTAAAGCAGCATACCCTTTGGCTAAACAAAACACGTTAGTGTGTTTGCGCTTGTACTTACCTCATGTCGAGGTGTTTGCCACTTTTAGCTATAAAGGGGTGCTATTAGATGCAAGCATGCCGGCAGATCGTAGTGAGCCTGATGTCATTATCAATGCTTATAGTATTCAAGTGATTAATGCGCTAACCACTCATGATGTCGAGACTACTGAAAAGCTGCAAGTACGCGGGGAAGTGGTTCAAGTACAACTGGTCAAACAGTTTATTATGCAAATGGGTTTAGGCGGCATCATTCAAGGACTCATCAAAAAAATAAAAGGTAGTGGAAAAACCAAACCTAGTGATGCTGAAAAGCAGGAAAAAACCGATAATTACAAAGCGCGCATCGCTGAACAGCAAACGCAAATTAATACACTCACCATAAAGAACCGTGAGCTTGAAACTACTCTTAAAGAGTTGCAGAGTAAACAAAAGCTTCTAACAATTATTACTGTTGTAGCGGCAGTCATTGCTCTAATCGCTGTTATTGCTTTTTTTGTAAATTAATAATAAACGGCTATATTTTAAGCATATAACTGTAAGCGATAAATACTAGTCCTTCATCTTAAAGATACATAGTAGTAGTGCTTGCTCTACTATTATGTATCTTATCATTATTTACTTCCTCTTGAGCATTACTATACCAAGCAACTTGATTCAAAATCTCCTCTTTTCCCCCTTTCTCGTGATTAGTGACCATCCCTGCTATTCTCAATATAGAAGTAACAGTAGTATATTGATTTTGTTGGCATTCTCATCAATTGATATTATTAATCGTTACCTTAAATTTAATTAATGCTTCAACAACACTTTAATCTTGACTAAATTACTCAGGATTAAGTATAATACTTCTATCGCGACATTTATTGGATTAACCATCTGTTGTGAGATAGCCATAGCGTATGACTTACTGACCATTAGTTTGTTGTTCATCAGCGACTAACTCGTTGGTTTCAAGCTATTCGTTGGGGCAATAGGTTTAATACATAACCAGTCCAATACTGGAATGTTAAAAGCAGCACTTTACCTACTTAAGCTTACTACTAATCAGTTTGGAGATCTTTCATGCGTTTAACTACCCGAGGCAGATATGCCGTCACTGCACTGCTAGATTTGGCACTGCAGACCAGTCAACAAGATAGTGCAGTATCTTTATCTGACATCGCTAAGCGACAATCAATATCGATCTCCTATCTTGAGCAGCTGTTCTCTAAGTTACGTAAACGAGGATTGGTCACTAGTATTCGCGGTGCTGCTGGAGGTTACTATTTATCAAAGCCTCTAAACGAGATTGATGTCATGAGCATCATCTCAGCCGTAGATGAATCCGTTAATGCTATGCAATGCGAAGGGCGAGGCGACTGCCAAGGCGGCACTATGTGTCTGACTCATGATTTATGGTGCGCTTTGTCAAATCATATTGAGCAGTACTTGAAAAATATAACTTTAGCACAACTATTAGATATGGAAAATGTGCAATCGATTTCAGAACGCCAGCACAGCTCCTCTAAAGAGATTTCATTAAAAGACATCAATACCATTACTTTATCGACTAGCGAGGCAAACCCAGCATGAGCCAACATAATAATTTAATATACTTAGACTACGCCGCTACTACCCCTGTTGCTCAGCCCGTTGCTGCAAAAATGAGCGAATATTTAACGGTAGATGGTATCTTTGGTAACCCAGCTTCACGCTCGCATGGTTACGGTTGGCAAGCAGAGGAAGCCGTGGAAACAGCGCGCGGACAAGTTGCAGAAGTGATCAACGCTGATCCGCGTGAGATTGTCTTTACCTCAGGCGCAACCGAATCTGATAACTTAGCCATTAAAGGCGCGGCTCACTTCTATCATTCGCGTGGTAAGCACATTATCACGAGTAAAATTGAGCACAAAGCGGTACTAGATACTTGCCGTGAGCTTGAACAAGAAGGCTTTGAAATTACTTATCTTGAGCCGCAAAAAGGTACAGGGCTGATACTACCAGAGCAAGTTAAAGAAGCGTTACGTGAGGACACTATTTTAGTCTCACTAATGGCGGTCAATAATGAGCTTGGCACGATTACTGACATCACCGCTATCGGTGAAATCACTCGCGAAGCAGGCGTTATCTTCCATGTTGATGCCGCTCAAGCCATAGGCAAAATAAAAGTTGATGTCGAGACGACCAAAGTTGACTTAATGAGTTTTTCAGGTCATAAAGCTTATGGCCCTAAAGGTATCGGCGCTTTATTTGTTCGCCGTAAACCACGTGTACGTCTAAAAGCTGAGCAACACGGTGGTGGCCACGAGCGCGGTATGCGTTCAGGTACTCTGCCAACGCATCAGATTGTTGGTTTAGGCGCGGCCTTTAGCTTAGCTGAAGAAAAGCGCGAAGAAGATCATGCGCACGTTGCCAAGCTGCGTCAGAAGTTATGGGATGGCTTGCAAGATATTGAAGAGATCTATTTGAACGGTGATCTTGAACACAGTGTTCCTAATATCGTTAATATTAGCTTCAATTTTGTTGAAGGGGAATCTTTAATGATGTCACTAAAAGATTTAGCGGTCTCTTCAGGTTCTGCTTGTACTTCAGCAACGCTTGAACCTTCTTACGTATTGCGCGCTATTGGCCGCTCTGATGAATTAGCGCATAGCTCTATTCGTTTCAGCTTTGGCCGCTATACTACTGAAGAAGATATCGATACAGTACTCTCGCAAATGCATAGCGCTGTTGATAAATTACGTGCTCTATCGCCACTTTGGGATATGTATCAAGACGGCGTAGACTTAGACTCAGTTGAATGGGCTGAGCACTAAGATAGCCGCAAGTTCAAGTACGATGAATATTAAGCACAATGAGTAAATAAAAATACAGATTATTAATACGTTTGACCCCAATTACAGATGAGTCATCGAAGCAGTAACACTAGAATGCTTCATAACTCATCGTCTAACCAGGAGAAAACCCATGGCTTATAGTGACCAAGTTATTGATCATTACGAAAACCCTCGCAATGTCGGCAACCTTGATAAAAATGCCGAAAATGTTGGTACCGGTATGGTTGGTGCTCCAGCCTGTGGTGACGTTATGCGCTTACAGATTCAGGTTGGCGATAACGGTATCATTGAAGATGCCCGTTTTAAAACTTATGGTTGCGGCTCCGCTATTGCTTCAAGCTCGCTGGTAACTGAGTGGCTAAAAGGCAAAAGCTTAGATCAAGCGAGTGAGATAAAAAACAATGATATCGCTCAAGAGCTAGCTCTGCCACCAGTCAAAGTGCATTGCTCAGTATTAGCAGAAGATGCTATTAAAGCAGCGATTAGTGACTATAAAGGTAAGCATGGCACCAGCGATGTACAAGAAGAAGTCGCGCACTAAGCTGCTTAGTTCAAGGCATACTATCTTTATAATGAGTCTATAGAGCGCTTAGCTCTCTAGACTTTGGAGGTGACAATAAAGCTTATGCCATTGTCACCTTTATTTTATACCTTACTGATGAGTTTACTTATCATAATATCGATTATTAACAGTATCAGTTATTGATAAACAATAGGAGTTGGCATGATTAAAATGACAGAACGCGCCGCTCAGCATGTTCGAGAGTTTTTAGACAATCGCGGCACAGGTGAAGGTATCCGTGTCGGTATTCGTACTGCAGGGTGCTCAGGTTTGGCCTATGTTTTGGAGTTTGTAGATACTCCCGACGATAACGATACGCGTTATGATAGTCGCGGTGTTAGTATTTTCATCGATCCAAAAAGCTTGGTCTATCTCGATGGTCTGTTGATGGACTACGAAAAAGAAGGGTTGAATGAGGGCTTTAAGTTCACTAACCCTAATCAAAAAGGCGAATGTGGCTGCGGTGAATCATTTACCGTATGATGGTTTAGCTTGTTTGCTAGAGTGTACAAGCACAGTCCTACAGTTGAATAAACTTAAAATGATTCGCTTTTTTTTTGAGTAATAGTGTGACTAATACTTGACTCTTGATTGAAAAACCGGCGGGTTATAGTAGCTCGTCTTTTAATAGCAACTAATTCTAAAATATAATAATAAATGAGTATAACTTTTCATAAAGGTCAAAATATGACTTCAGATAACAATACGCAGTCAGACGCTCAGTTCGACAATTTTTTTGCTTTATTTGAGCAGCCTGTACAGTTTGAATTATCTCAGCAAGCGTTGGATCAGCGTCTGCGCTTGCTACAAAAGCGCTATCATCCTGACAATATCACCAAAACTCAAGCTACTGATAGTGATAATTTACAGCAGTCTGGACAAGCGTCAGCCGTTATCAATCAGGCCTATCAAATTTTGAGTCATCCAGATAGCCGAGCCGCTTATCTGTTAGACATGGCTGGGCAAGCACAGACCTTAGAGCATTCTATTGCTGATTTAGAGTTCCTTGATGATGCAATGGATCTACGTATTGATTTAGAGACCGCTATTGAGGACAAAGAACGCTCAAGTCTACAGCAACTCCATCCGCAGATTACTAGCCGCCTAGATGAGCAGTCAACTCGCTTCATAAACGCCTATCAGCAGCAGCAGTGGCAAACAGCAATCGATGCGACCCAAAAGCTAAAGTTCTTAGTCAAGCTCAATGCCGATATCACTATAGCGCTTGATGAACTCGCTAACGCTGAACAAGCAGACGACGACGACCTGTATGTTTAAGATTAAGAGTTAGACATATATTCTCTATTCATATTTTACTGTTATAAATCGTCTTTAGCCTTTATACCTATATAACCGTTGCCGGAGTTACGGTAATGGCAGTAATGACGTATAATCTGCATGACTTAGTCTGGTCTTAGAGGATGTAATAACAATAGACCTTTATAGCTGCTGTCATTATTACTCTCTTATTTTTCACTTTTACTTTTGAGCCGTCTTATGTCTTTATTGCAAATTGCTGAACCCAATCAAAGTGCCCAGCCTCACCAACATCGTTTTGGCCTTGGTATTGATCTAGGAACCACGCGTTCATTAGCAGCAGTCGTCCGTTCAGGCAAAGCGCAAGTCCTGCCAGCACAGCAAAATACGGATACGCTCCTTCCTTCTGTGGTTTACTACCCTGTTACTGGGACGCCTTTAGTTGGCTCTGAGGCGTTAGCTCATCTTGCAGATGAGCCTAAGAATACTATTATCTCCGCTAAGCGCTTTATGGGTCGCAGTCAAGCAGACATAAAGTTTTCACACCCTTATGAGCTCAGCGGTAGTGAAAACGCTATGCCGGCATTTGTGACTGCGCAAGGGGATGTCTCACCAGTAGAAGTATCAGCACGTATACTAGCTGCGCTAAATGAGCGCGCAATCGAGGCTCTGCCTGCCGATAGTATTGAAGGCGCTGTCATTACCGTACCGGCCTATTTTGATGAAGCTCAGCGTCAAGCTACCAAAGATGCTGCTCAAGCGGCCGGTATTAAGGTATTAAGACTACTCAATGAGCCGACTGCCGCTGCAGTTGCCTATGGTCTCGATAAGCCTAATCAGGATGATACTGAAAGCTACTACCTGATATATGATTTGGGTGGTGGTACTTTTGATGTGTCTATTTTGAAACTTACCGATGGCGTGTTTGAAGTTTTAGCTACCGGCGGCAATAGTGCGTTAGGCGGCGATGACATTGACCGCTTATTGGTTAATTGGTTGATCAAGCAGCTCAGTATAGATCCTGCTGAGGTTAGTCGCCATGATAAATCTATCTTAGCTCAGCAGGCTAAAGCCTATAAGCAGGCGCTAACGGATAGCCCGCAAGTAGATGTTGATATCACTATCAATGAGCAAACTTTTCAAGGCCTATTAACTCACGAAGATTTACTTGCTATTGCACAGCCTGTTAGCCGCCGGACTTTAACAGTCTGCGAGCAAGTGCTACGCGATGCGCAATTATCAGTCAAAGACTTAGACGAAGTGGTTTTGGTTGGTGGCTCTACGCGTATGCCGACTATTCAGAATACGGTAGCTGACTTTTTTGCCAAGCAGCCGCTATCTCGTCTTAATCCTGATGAAGTAGTCGCTTTAGGCGCCGCGCAAACAGCGCATCAGCTTGTCAACGGTAATAGCGATAATAATCTACTTTTGCTTGACGTTACGCCATTATCGCTTGGGCTTGAGACGATGGGCGGCTTAGTTGAAGTGCTCATTCCGCGTAATACGCCCATTCCTGTTAAAAAACGACAAACTTTTACCACCTATCAAGATGGGCAGACAGGCTTAGTGGTCCATGTGGTTCAAGGTGAGCGTGAAACGGTGGAAAATTGCCGCTCATTAGGGCGCTTTGAGCTCTACGGTATTCCGCCGATGAAAGCTGGCTTTGCCCGTATCGAAGTGACCTTTAGCATCGATGCTAACGGACAGCTGACTGTGAGCGCGCAGGAAACAAGTACGGGTACTGAAAGCCAGATCGAGATCACCCCATCCTACGGCTTATCTGATGAGCAAAAAGAGCAGCTTTTAGTAGCAGGTTTTAAGCACGCTGAAGAAGACAAGAACGCGCGCTCTTTGATTGAAACAAAAGTCGAAGCTGAACGCGAGCTATTAGCGCTACAATCAGCGCTGGGTGATTTTGACAATTTACTCACTGCAGACGCTAAACAGGCATTAACGACACAAATGCAAGACCTACAACAGGCGCTTACCACTGATGATTTAGCCCATATCGAGGCACAACAAGCTAAGCTCAAACCTCTAAGCGATGCTTTTGCTGCTAGCATCATGAATCAAAGCGTCAAGACTAATATGGCGGGCACTAGTGCAACTGACTGGTAGCCAGAAAACGAGCGCTTGCGACAGAGACTTTTAACTATATTACCCCATACACTTTTAATTAATAAATCGTGGATAGATTATTTATGCCAAAGATTACTGTACTTCCCCATCACGAGATTTGTCCTGAAGGCACTGAAGTTGAGCTTGAGACTGGTAGTAACTTATGTAAAGCGTTACTCGAAAAAGGCATCAAAATTGAACATGCTTGCGAGATGTCCAAAGCCTGTACCACTTGTCACGTCGTCGTACGCAAAGGCTTCAATGGTTTAGATGAGATGGACGATATTGAAGCTGATTTATTAGATCGCGCTTGGGGGCTTGAGCCTGATTCTCGTCTATCTTGCCAAGTCACTGTCGAAGATGACGACTTAACTATCGAGATACCCAAATATACTTTGAACCATGCCAAAGAAAACCATTAAACCATTCTACTATCCATCTATTAATGATGAGATTGTCTTACATTAGAAGAAGTAAATACAACAATCCAGCGATTCTATTAGAATCGTTGGGTTTTTTACTTTAAAGTTCTTACCAGTAAAGCTTTAAAATAGGGGTTGATATATTTATTGACCTGACACTGAATCACTCTCTTCTTTTTCGAGGCGCTCTAGGGCGAAGTTTAGACGATTTCTAATCTCTTGATAATCATAGTTTTTCATATCCTTGAAGTTGAGATGTAGATTAAAACCAGGCAGAGTATGATCGACCCATTTGGACGACTCATCCTTATCGACGTCGGGATCCAGAACCTGCCAAGCACGAATCACATCATCAAAACCTTTTAATTTATAGCTGACAGCATACTTACACTGATAATCATGGCAAATATAGTCATAAGTCGCTTGGCTTATTAAAATCTCATCGTTGCCAGCGGCTTGCTCTAAACGCGCTGCCCGATTGGCTTCTCTACCGATAATAGTATAATTTAAACGACTACTACTACCAAAATTACCGACATGGCAGTAGCCGGTAGTAATACCAATACGTACGTATAAACCATCAAAACCCATCAATCGCCATTTTTGTCTCAGCGAGCGCATCTCACGGCGCATATCTATCGCCATCGCCACACAATCTAGCGCGTCTTGACGTACTCCGCGACTATTGGGCTCACCGAAGAAGCAAACCATACCATCGCCAATAAACTTATCTAATACCGCTCCGTGCTTATTAGCGATACTAGTCATCACCTCCATATAAGTATTCAAAATATCGGCTAAATTATCAGCGCTTAGGCTATCTGATAGTTCAGTAAAGCCGACAATATCTGAGAACATAATGGACAGCTTAGCGCGTTTATTAGCGACTTGAACCTCGCTATTCGACTTAACAATAGGTTGCCATATCTGCGGCGGTACAAAGCGCGTCAACTTACTGATCACTGACACCATTGTGCTAAGTCTGCCTTTAGACTGCTCTATTGCCATACTATAGTTGATGTACTTATTATAAAAAAACCAAAACTGCCCGAGTACAACCAATATACTAGCAAAAAGAATTGTAGGCGGTACGAAGCCTTGGTCACAATCTATGTTAGAACCACTTAAAGTGATACTAACATAATAAAAAATAACCATAGTGATAGTAGCTGCCATCAAAAGCTTAGCGCGGTTCTCTGCTGCGCTAATAATGATGCGCACAGCAATCAAAAGGGCTAAACTCAAAGCAATCACTATGCAAAATTGCATTACCCCAATCACTGTCGCTAATAAAACAACAACCGCATTCGAAGTCCAAAAGTTTGAGAGACGCCGGTAGTTATAAATAAGAATCATCAAGCTAGGTAAAGAGATAATGACAAATAGTGCCATCGAAGTTGGGCTGAACTCAAAATGTAAGGCAATTAGAGCTACGCTCAGTAGCAACACATAAACCTCAGGATAGTTAAAATTAAAACCTTCACTGGTTTTTAGTGAAAATCTCGGTTTTAACATCTCTAAAATTGACATGCTTTTATTCGCTTTATTGAGTAACCGTAAAAAATATTCTTACAGAAGAAGGGATAATCATAATATTTCAGATAACCGGAAACTTATGATTATTGAAACGTGATAAAGGGTCTAATCCATTATAATATTTTAAGCCTGCTAAGCCCACGGCAATGATAACCAAAAAAACACCACTTGTCATTTAAATGGCGACTTAGGTAAATGATGCTCAGTTAAATGATCCTAAGGTCCTTAAACGATTAGATAACACTAGCTGAGCAATATTCAATAGTCACAATGAATTAGATATTTATATTCGGCGTTTATAAGCTTAAAGTGGCTCGAAATGTACTCTACTTACTGAACCGTAAAGCTATTAGAAGCGCCTGAATACGGTTTTATCTTGCGCGTCCAACCATTCTTCCAGTCACCTTGATGGGTCAAGCGATAGGTACCAGCGGGGGTATCATCTGCTATTCGCCAATCGATAATCGCCTTACTATATGCCACGCCTTGACGCTGCCACGTATAAGTGGTCTCAAAGTCGCTATCGCTTAGATAGTCAATCCACTGACCGTTCTCATAGCGTTGCACAATTAAAAAACTGTCTTCGGTACGGAGGTTATTTTTGGGATGCGCAGCACGGAATACCGCCGTAGCGACCTCGCCTTTTTGATAGTTTGAGTTTGGCTGCGTAAGGGTTTGTCCCCAGCTTTGGTGGATAGGTTTATCATCAAATATCACACTTGGACGCTCATTAAATGACCTATTTGAGCGATCAGGCGGCGTCACCCTATCATAAACGTCTATGTTATCGCGCATGGCTTGCGCCAATTGGGTATATTCTTGAATGTAAGCGCTAGTCTGATAAGGACCATATTCAGTGGAGGCGCCTTCGTAGTGCTGAGTAGCAAACTCTTCGCGTGTGCTTAGATAGCCGCTATAGTTATTGGCTAAACCATTCACAATAACGGTATCGACGCCCGAGTCTTTGAGCTGCTCTAACACCGCTGCGCGCATGCGTCGTCCAACCATAGTCGTCGGCTCACCGGGGATGGCGACTAACACAATATTACCGATACGCATTAGCTGTACGGGCTGCTCAGTATTGATCCAACCCCAATTGCCGGTGGGTAGCAGCACTTGTTTTTCTGCTTGGCAGTCATCTTGATTAACCGTTGAGACAATACCAAACGCGCCGCGAGTCAAGCTACCCAAAAAGGATTGATCGATTTTATTAATATCGTCATTGATACGGAAGTTCTCGCGCGTCATGCCCTCATACACGCCAGGTATGTTTGATGGGCCATTCTCGCCGCCAGCAGCGAAGGAATATCCGCGCGCAGGCGTACATAAAACTTTATTGCCTGCGCCATTAGTAAATTTACCATCGACTTGATAGCCTTTTAAGTCAACCCAGCGGGCGCGTACGTCGACGGGACCCGCGACAGGCGAGCCTTGATCCCAAAGCTCGACCGCTTTATCAAGCTGTAGTTGGCCATCACGCTTGACATTTTCCCACTCATTACTACTGCCCTGATAGCCAGGTTTGGAGTTGGCATTGCCGCCAGCAGTCAAAACATCGCCCTCGTCAGCATTGGCAAAAGCGGCGACAAAACTATCGTTTGAATCTTTAGCAAAAATCTTTTCAGCGCCGATCTGAGCGTAGCCTTTATTATCCGCGCTCAGATGCATAAATTGATTACTAAAGCTGGTTGGATGCAGCGCAAACCAATTAATCAGTCCCACTGGCGTGCCGTCGGCAGCATTGAGGCGCAGCTGGGTCATGGTCTCATTGACATTAGTATCGAAGTCTTGCGCATCCACATTGTTGTTATAAGCAAACTCTGAGCGGTTGACAGTCGCCCCTTTTAGCTCGCCTTGTGCCAAAGAGAGCGACCCTAGTGTCAAAGTATCGTGAGCGCGCTTGATCGAGGTGACAATACCGCCAACGATGGCATTGAAGTTTTGGCTGCTATAGCCTGCTAGCGTATCGTCAGTACTGGCAATTTGATACAGCTGCTGATGCGAGTATCCAGCATTGCTCACATGAGTATGGGTGGCGGTGAGCATCACATTATCATCGTCATATAAGTCGCCATAATCAGCTTGCAAGCGTTTGATGACCTCGAGCTTTACTGCAGTAAACATCGCGCCCATATCTGCCGATACATAAACGACTCGTTGACCCGAGTTATTGCTTTGGCTACTATCTTCTTCACCGATGATAAAGGCATGAGCGTATAGACGATCGTTAATGCCTTGCACCACTTGACCGGAAGCATAGCCAAACATGCCGGTTTCGGCAGCGGCGCCCGTGATATCTGCTTTGCCGCTACCCACGAGATATTGGCTCATCGGCTGCGCGCTTGTCGATGCATTAGCGCTATAATTCAAGGTCCTGGAACTGGCTGCTGCGGAGGGTGTGTTTGTAGCAGGCGTTTGTATGCTGGCGGACTGGGCTGAGGTAGTGTCAGCCGAATCTGTCTCACAGGACGTTAGACCGAGTACGGCGGTACAAATAGAGACAAGCAACATAGTCGGTCGCAGTAATAGGGGCGAAATAAAAGAAGTCGTCATCTGTTATCCTTAACATAGAGTAGAATCACAGCTACTTATATTCGCTAATAAATATTTACAAGCACTATAAGTTCGCTGAGATCAAATAGCTCGAACCACTTTCAAAGCACTCAATCAATGACGATGACGACTTGAAAATGGTTTTAAGCGTGCAGATTGACTATATCCTTTAGCCAACCTTCTCTAATATAACGAATAACAGACAAATGTAAAACACTTTATGGTGACATAAACTAAATCCAGCTTTAGCTTATGTCACCATAAAGTTGTTTGAGAAGCACTCAGTTTTGTTTATAACACTTATAGTTTGATTACATTTGCCAATCAAACGGCATTTGGTGATGTCCACGTAGCGCCATCATTAGCGGTTGCTGCATTTGCGCCAATACTTCTTGCGTATAAGGAATAGCAGGTGTGCCCCATACTGGGTTTGGCCATTTGATATCATTCTGATAGCGTACGATATGATGAAAATGCAGCTGCGGTACTTGATTACCTAGTGCTGCGACATTCATCTTATCGGCTTGAAAGGTCTTGGCCAGCTGACTCGATAACCAGCTTGACTCGCGCAAAAACTGGTTTTGATCCGCTTCTGAGAGCTCATATAGCTCTTTTATTCCTGTTACTCGTGGCACTAATATCAGCCAAGGAAACTGACAATCATTGATTAAACGACAAGTGGATAAAGGAAAGTCACCAACCAAAAAACTATCCGCGGCAAGCTTAGGATGTAATTGAAACATAAGAATTATTTCTCTAATAATAAATATAATGAAAAAGTAAAAGTCATTAGGGCTATTTTAGCAGTTATCAGCTTAAGCGTGTTAGCAATTCCCTCAAGCTGGCTCTGCTGCCATATGCTCGCTAAAGTACTTTAGTAGCTCTTGTACAGCCTTGGCTCTTTGCTCACCACTTTCAAGCTTATCAGCATCGCTGTAGCGGATACCCGAGGCGCCATTCATCCGATACTTTTGTCCATTCGATTGAATGAGTTTAATAATAGCCAGAGCATCTACTGGCGTATCTGGAGCGAACTCTAAACTGACACTGCTGCTATTGGCATCAATTTTGTTAATCATCAAGGGTTCGGCTTGCAGACGCAGACTATGTACCGCAAACAGCTGCTTGGTCTGATCAGGCAAAACCCCGAAACGATCGATTATCTCTGTGCGAATATCGGTAAGCGCCTCGAAATTATCAGCATTGCTGATACGCTTATAAAAGAGCAAACGCTGATGCACATCGTGCACATATTCCTCTGGAATCAGCGCTGAGCTATGCAAGTTAATTTCACTAGTCAGCGACAATGGCGTATTGAGATCAGGCTCTTTGCCCGCTTTGATCGCCTTAGTCGCACGCTCTAGCATATCCATATACAAGCTAAACCCTATCGCTTGCATATTACCGCTTTGCTGCTTACCCAGTATTTCGCCTGCTCCGCGAATCTCTAAATCTTCGCTTGCTAGCATGAAACCAGCGCCAAGAGTATTAGCACGTTCGATAGCACGCAGTCGGCGCTTAGCATCGCCTTTTAGACCTTTGAGCGATGGCACCAGTAAGTAACAATACGCTTGATGATGGCTACGACCCACGCGGCCACGCAGCTGATGCAGCTGCGCTAGACCGAACTTATCAGCGCGCTCAATGATAATAGTATTAGCATTAGGCACATCGATGCCGGTTTCAATAATAGTTGAACAAATCAGTACATTGAACTTTTTATGATAGAACTGCTGCATAATTTGCTCAAGTTGCCGCTCTTGCATCTGGCCATGCGCGACCCCTACTCGCGCCTCTGGTACCAGCTCACGAATGGTCTCTGCCATGCGCTCAATACTAGCGACATCATTGTGCAGCAGATAGACTTGCCCGCCGCGTAACAGCTCTCGCAAGATGGCTTCTTTCATCAGCGAGTCGGTCTTTTGCATGACGAAAGTCTTAATCGCTAGGCGGCGCGCGGGCGGCGTAGCAATAATCGACATATCGCGCATCCCTGAGAGCGCCATATTAAGCGTACGCGGAATCGGTGTGGCAGTCATTGATAAGCTATCGACGTCAGTCTGAATGGCCTTGATACGCTCTTTATGGCGTACACCAAAACGGTGCTCTTCGTCGACAATCATTAAGCCTAGATTGGCGAATTTGACGTCTTTTTGTAGCAGTTTATGCGTACCAATGACGATGTCGACTTTACCGGCTGCAAGATCAGCAAGTACCGTATCTTGATGCTTTTTGCCGCCAAAGCGCGATAAAGTCTCAATACGCACCGGCCAATCGGCAAACCGGTCGCGAAAGTTATCCTCATGCTGACCTGCGAGCAAAGTGGTCGGTACTAACACCGCGACTTGGTAGCCAGCACTGACCGCAATAAATGCCGCCCGCATAGCGACTTCTGTCTTACCAAAGCCGACATCGCCGCAAATGAGACGATCCATCGGCTGATTTTGGCGCATGTCTTCCATTACTGCATGAATGGCATTGGCTTGATCAGGCGTTTCTTCAAAGGCGAACTGGCTAGCGAACAGCTCATATTGCGAAAACTCTATCTTAAAGTGAATGCCGACTTTAGCCTCGCGCCTTGCCTGCATGTTTAACAGCTCAGCCGCCACATCATGGATTTGCTGTAAGGCTTTTTGCTTGGCTTTGTCCCATTTACCGCTACCAATCTTATGCAAAGGTGCTAACGCCGGATCGCCGCCACTGTAGCGGCTGATCATTTGCAGGTTAGCTACTGGCACATAAATACTAGCATCGTCAGCGTATTTCAGATGAATAAACTCTTGCTCGCCATCGCCGACATCTAGAATGATTAGGCCATTATAACGCCCTATACCGTGCTCGATATGCACCACTGGACTGCCTTGGGTCAGTTCAGTGACACTCTTAACTAAGAACTCTTCAGACACGCCGCTTTGGCGACGACGACGGGTTTGTAGCACTTGCCGACCAAACAATTGTGTCTCGCTAATGACTACTAAGCGCTCGGGCACATAAACGCCGCGCTCAATCGGTGCGACGGTCAAGCCTACGTGCGGTAGGTTATTATCCTTACTGCTATTATCAGAGGCGCTATGATCAATGGCTAAAAAGCCTCTGAAACTATCGTAAGCTTTAGTCTCGATTTTACCTTTAAATAGCTCAATGAGGATTTCACGGCGACCTGCGGTTTCAGCCACAATAAGTACGGGCGTCGCCGTCTGATTCTGCGTCTCTAGAAAAGCTAATAAATCAGCTAAAGGCTCAGCTTTTTGGTGATTCACAGACAACTGAGGCGGCTCTTGGGCGCTTAAGGTGACTAGCCCCTGTATCTTTTGATTATCTGAGCTGCTCTCCTCTGCTACCGCCTGAGTCTGGCTAGTCACAAGCTCGCCGCGCGCGCTAACAATCACACGCGGATAGCGATTGAGCTGCTCGTTAAAGCGATTAGCAGGCAAATATAACAACTCAGGCGCAAGCACGGGCTTATCGATATCATGGCGACGCTCTTCATACCGGCGCTGAATCTGTGACCAGTAATCGACTTGCCGCTCGCCAATGAGCTCATCGGTTATAAATAGCGCGTCACTAGGTAGATAATTGAATAAGCTACTCTCTTCTTGCCAGTCATCAGCGTCAAAGAATAACGGCTGATAATACTCTAGGCCGCTACTAGCAATACCCGCCATCACATCTTTATGTAGCTCAAACTTGCGGCTACTCGCATTAGGGAACATAGTCGCAAAATTAGTGCGGAATGTCTCACGGCCTTCATCCAGCGGAAATTCTTTAGCAGGCAGGATTTGAAATTTTTTGATCGGTTTTGAGATGTCAGGGAGCTTGTGTAATAGCGATAGCGACTCTGCGCCCATGCTACTGTCATTGCCCGACAACATGGACCGCAGATCATCTTCAGTTAAGGTGCGCTGCGTCTGCGGGTGAAAGAAGCGAATAGTCTCAATCTCATCATCAAACAGATCTAAACGCAGTGGAAATGGCTGACCCATAGCAAAAATATCGATGATACTACCGCGTACGGCAAACTCACCAGGCTCAAAAACGTTTTCTACTGCTCGGTACCCCGCTTTTGCCAATAGCTCGCGCTGAGTATTGATATCGAAAACATCACCCACACTCAAGTCAAAATGCTGACCTATCAGCCAGCTTGGCGGTGCCACGCGCTGCATTAGTGTCTGTACGGATATTAGCAACACCCCTATCGTCGGCATGTCAGTCAACAGGTTGATACGCTCACTGACAATATCTTGATGCGGAGATAGCTCATCATAAGTTAAGGTCTCCCAATCAGGAAACACATAAGCATCGACGCCGCAAAACGCCAGTTCAGTCTCAATCTGATTGAGCTGGTTTTGATCGCGCGCCACCATAATCTTTAGCCGATCAGCCACTTGCCATAATTCAGTGTTGACTAAGCTTGCAAGCCAAAGGCTACCCACCGCGCCATGCACGGGAGCCAGCCAACGTCGTTGCTGATCCTTGATAGGAAAAAGTTGCTGGTTAATAGGAAAAAAAGCGTCAGTCAAAGCAGTGATAGGCATAAAGAGTAGTATCGAGGTTAAGAGATCAAGGGAAGTTATAAAACAAAGGAATATTATACGAATTTTTTAGCCATAGACCAAAAGCTATGCGGTAACGGTTTGTCAGTTTAACGGCCTATTTGTCTGACGTTTTCGATTTTAAAGATATGGACGAATGGTCAAACCAAGCATTATAAAATGAGCTAAACGCTAACTTGCAGTATGAAGTCAACGCTTAGCTCTCTATTTATCTTATTATCATTTTGTCATTATTTTGCTTAGTACAATCATGGTACTTATTAAGTGTTGTACTTATTGTAGTCATTTGACTGGTGTACAAAACTAATGGTTAAGAAGCCTAACTGTTAAAGTAACGCTTTATCACTAGCGATCATACCGTTATTGTCAGCATAGAGATACATACCTGAGTTTAGCGTCAGATCACCAAAACTGATCTCAATATCCGTTTGTCCTTCGTCACGGCGCGTAGATTTGCGAGGGATACAGCCTAATGCCATTACCCCTACTTCCATCTGTGCCATATCATCGACATCACGGACGCAGCCGTAGACCACAACGCCTGCCCAGCCATTATCAATAGCCGCCTGCGCTATCATATCACCAAGTAACGCGCAGCGCATGGAGCCACCGCCATCGACGACTAAGACTTTACCGTTACCATCAGTGTCTTTGCCATTGCTATTTAATAGCGCTTTAACGCGGCTATTATCTTCAAAGCACTTCACCGTCACAATCTCGCCGCAGAATTTATCTTTGCCGCCGAAGCTATAAAACGATTTGCCTTCGATATTTGGCAGACAAACTTGTGATTCAGGATTGGCGTCCAACAAGTCACAAGTCACAAAGTCTTCTTTGGTCATCTCGTTAATATCTGGCATAGTTCTCTTCCTTTTTGAGCATTATCGGTAATGTTTTTAGTATTTTTACTTAGACCATTTAGTCTATCAAACTCAAGATGTTTGGTTCTTGAGTCTTCAATACTAGTGTTTTACTCGCGTCATCGCAAGCATCTGCTTATTTTCAATAATACTTGTCGTACTAGGCAAATCAGCGGACTGAAATTTGCGGCGCTCATAAAGATTATTAGCGCTCATAGTCATCGCGCTAGCGACTCGCCTAGCGCTAATAGGATGAATAGCTAATGACTCTGGTACTAAAGGCGAGAGGACTTTAAAGACGTTTTGACTCATATTTTCAAGTGTTCGCCCTTTGTGTTTACCTAGTAATAACGAGGGCCGAAAAATAAGCAGTTGCTTAAACCCCAAAGCTCTAATGGACTGCTCCGTTTCTGCTTTTACACGGTTATATAAGAAGCGACTGTCAATATCATTATTCATTGCGGATAATAAAAAGAAATTTTCTACGCCTTTTTCTCGGCATAACGTTGCAAAGCTGACGTTATAATCGTGATCGACTTTACGAAATGCTTCATCACTACCGGCTAGCTTGCGAGTCGTACCTAAGCAGCTAAAGGCATCGGTATTTTGATCGGCACCAACACTACTACATATTTCAGTTAAGTTATCAAAATCATTAACTTGATAAAAATGAATGCTGGCATTGATATAGCGCAGCGGTCGTCTTGCAATCACGATTAGAGTGTCATAAATCTCGCTTAATTGCTTTACTAAGTATTGTCCTACCAAGCCTGTGGCGCCAATTACAATTGCTTTTCGCTGCATAGCCTATCCATCATCATAGTCAAGTATTTTGTGGTCAATCTTTTTGTCATCGTCTCAGATACTTTAGGGTCTGTCAGTGCCAAGGTCGAATGTTCAATAGACCCTAGTTCTTATCGACAACAACTCTTATAAGTTAACCCATTACCTCTATTATTGCTTATCATTAATTGTAAGAGATTTTATCAAAAAATCGATGGTAAAAGTGAATATCGATAAAGCAGAAATTTTGTCTCCTAACAATGTCTAACACCCTAAGTTAAAAAAATTGATATAATATTGCTGATACTTAAATACACACTTCTTTGTGCTTCTTCGTTCAAACATATTGTTCTTAGATCAATAATTTGTTAAAATGACCGGCTTTACACGTTGAAGCTATTTAATTATTCCAAACGGCTTTGACGCATTTGATGACTTACTATACATTTGGCATCAACATCATGTTTGGCGAGACGGCTGCTCGTCACCGATGATGGTTAAAACTATTACTGTATTCAACATTCATATTTTTATCTGTCTTTATCAAGGAGATACGCGTGGCTAATACTGCACAAGCTCGTAAACGCGCCCGTCAAAACACCAAACGTCGCCAAAACTCTGCTTCACAGCGTTCTATGGTTCGTACTTACCTTAAGCGTGTTGACGCAGCTATCGAGTCAAAAGACTATGATGCGGCAACTGAAGCTTACAAAAAAGCGGTACCGGTTCTAGACCGTATGGCTGACAAAGGCATTATTCATAAGAATAAAGCAGCTCGCCGTAAGAGCCGTTTGAACAAAGCAATCAAAGGCTTACAAGCTTAATAATAAGAGTATTCTCTTATTTAGATTGCTAGGTTTAAACCGAAAAAACCTTGTCACAGACTAAAATGCTGAGACAAGGTTTTTTTATGGGTGTTAAATCGTCAAAGCTATCGGCGCTATCAGATAGTTATTAGTTATCAAGCTCGCAAAGTTATTAGGTTAAAAAAACCGCTACAACCTTAATCCCACTTCACCTCTGGCGGTAGCAGAAGTTTGTCACTATCAAAGCCTGTCGCACTATAGTTCTCTAATAATCGACTCACTGGGCGGATATAATGCTCACCTCGCCATATCAGATTAGCGTTCACACTTTCAAAATCGCCGTCATCGAACCATAAAAACACCCCTTCCATCATCTTGGGCCAATCATTCCAATCAATCTCTACAAAGTCTAGCATCACCGCCAAAAAAGCTGATAACAAAGTATCATGACTTACCGCTAACAGCATATGACCTGGCTGCGGCTGATGTTGATAAAACAGCGAGAGAATATCTAAGCCGCCTTGATAAGGGTTCTTGGTACCATCAAGATTATTTTGCAAAAAACGATTGATAAAGTTCAGTACACCGATCTCTTTAAATATTGGATTGGCAATGTCGGGATCGGTGACTAAGCTACCCGGCTCCACCAATAGCGACTGATGGATAATACTACGGCTGAGGCCTGCGCCTTGTTGCATGAGCATGGCCGTGTCTATGCAGCGACCTATCGGACTTGAGAGGCTATCGACATCTAAGGAGTACGGTAGATGCCCGGATAGCCATCGTCCCCAAGCTTTGGCCAAGACGCGCCCTCTAGGGGTCAAAGGCAACTGGTAGCTGGCAAAACCGTTACCGTCTGAGCGCTCACGCAAAGAGTGCCGAGTAAATAATATTAGCCGCTTGTCATCAGGTAACACCCCAACAGAAGACATCATACTATCGGGCAGATGCGCTGGAGCTGGTGTGCTTGGGCTATGTCTTGAGTGCACATCCAAGAAAGAGCTAGCACGATTAGGGTCAGTAGTATTAGTCATAAAAGATAGTGTAACGAGCTCTTTATTTATAGGGGTAAAAATACAATTTTAGTAACAACTTTGACTAGTCCACTTTTAACTGGTCTACACCTCAATAACTTTATCCCAAGCGAACTCAAGAGCAGTACTGCTCACTTCGTTCGGATAAGCACGCGGGTTGACGATAACGCGAGTATCATTGATACGATAATCGAACGCTTCATGAGTATGACCATGCACCCAAAGCGTTGGCGCCCAGTCCTCAAACATCCAAGCAGATAAGTCGGTGACAAAAGCGGCGTTACTCGGTAGAGTGGCATACTTCTGGGACACTGACAGAGGACTGATACTATGATGGGTCATCACTACCGTCTTTTTCCCCAACTGTTTGGAGGCTATAAGCGCTTGCTTGAGCCATCGACGCTGCTCATCATGAATCTGCATGGAGACTTCCGGTGAAAAGAGCTCATGACCCGCGTATATTTGCTTATAGTCGCGCATAAAGCGCTTGGCAATATCTATAGTATCGCCATCAGCCTGATATTGATAGTCCGTCCATAAAGTACAGCCTAATATCCGTACCTCACCGATATCGATATGCTGACACTGTAAAAAACGTAAACCTAAATTCTGAGTCGCATCGTAATTATCCCAAGTCGCTAGCTTTTTATCAAAATGCAAAATATCTTCGTTGAAATATTCATGATTACCAGCAATCGTTAGCAAAGGGACTTGTAGCCGTGCAGCTTGCTCCTGTAGCCAAGGCATACCGCTATCACTGTTAGCAGTATCGCCTGCTACTAACACAATATCAGCATCAGTCTTTGGAATATGTCCTATGGGGTGCGATTGTCTAGCATAGCTATCGATATGAAGATCGCTTAATATCTGGAATTTCATACAACTCAATATAATAAATGGTTAAAACTGTAGATTTTGAACCGTTTTAGCGGTGAGGCTAAGACGCTCATCTAGTGTAGCATTTATTTATATGGCGTTAGAGAGTAAAAAAGACAACGGCTAGGTTGTCTTTTTATAATAGCATGAGGCGGCTTTAATGATATCTTATACAAATAGCTATACCTTAGATATCAATACTGCGTAGGATAGTCTGTAATTTAGCAGTAGGATCAGGCGAGTTGGTAATGGAGCGCCCAATGACTAGATAGTCGGCGCCATCATCTAAGGCTTGTTTAGGCGTACAAATGCGCTGCTGATCATCACTATTATCTTCTGGCAAGCGGATACCTGGCGTAATCAGTTTAAAACCATTACCGCATAATGTTTTGAGCCTTTTCGCCTCTTGCGCAGAGCAAACCACCCCATCAAGACCTGCACTTTGCGTCAATTGTGCAAGCTTACTGACTTGGGTCTCAAGCTCATTATTGACTCCGATTTGCGCTAAATTCTGTTGATTCATCGAGGTCAGTACGGTCACTGCAATTAGTAGCGTTTCATAATGACCATCAAGCAAACGCTGTTTGGCTAGATTCATAGCATCGTGGCCACAGCTAGCGTGAACGTTGACCATCCATACTCCCAAATCAGCAGCAGCCATGACGGCTTGAGCAGTGGTATTAGGAATATCATGGAATTTTAAGTCTAAAAATACCTCAAAGCCTCGCTTTTGTAGCGCCTGTACGATAGCAGGTCCTGAGCGCGTAAATAGCTCTTTACCTACTTTAAGACGGCATAGCGCAGGGTCTAGTTTATCTGCTAACACAAGAGCAGCATCTAAGGAGGTATTATCCAAAGCCACAATAATAGGAGACGTCAGGGTTGTGGAGGCTGCTTCGAGAGGCGCTAAAGTATCAGTCATTAGTTTACCGCTTTATTTAAGATAACAATTGATGAGTTGGTATTATATGAAGCAAATATCCCATCAACGACGAGGACTTTTGCTAATGGTCTCAGCAGCAATGGTATGGTCAATCTCATCAGCGACTACTCCAGGCTGAGCGGGCGTGCCATAGACGGCTTGTTCGGCTGTTGGCGCATTAGCTTGACGATCAATAGCAATATTGGCTTGATTGAGCTGCTCTTGTAGATGAGCATTGTTTTTTTGCAAACGGGAAATCTCCCATTTATTCTGAAATACTCGAAACAACAATAATGATAGAAGCAGACCAATCACAATACCAAGAGTCATACTCAAAATTAGTAACAACCCTAAATTCATAGCAGGCGCTTGTGAGAATAACAAGTTCACGCCAATATCAGAATTATTCGCTAGTACTAAACCAAGCGCGTAGGCAAAGCTCAGAAATAGTAGGACAAATAGTATAAAGCGCATAATGGGGTTACCTTTTAGTCAGTAGTCATCTGTTGGTAGAGCCTAATCTTGAGCAAAGCTTCAACTGCAGTATAAAGCCAAAAGTAACTATACCGCTACTTTATCATTGACCGCTTCACGCAGCGCTTTACCCGGCTTAAAGTGCGGAATAGCTTTTGCAGGGACAGGAACACTTTCTCCCGTTTTAGGATTGCGCCCTATACGTGCACGTCTGTGATGCAAACAAAAGCTGCCAAAACCGCGTACTTCAACACGGCCATCATTTGCTAAGGTGTCCACCATAAGGTTGAGTATTTCACGCACTGCGTCATCAACGACGCTCTCAGCCATCGTGTCACAGCTGACACTCAAATTATTAATAAAATCAGATTTATTTATCGCTTGCTGCATTGTCACACTTGCCTTATTGATTTAGATTTGTCAGATTAAAAAGAAAAACCTTTACTTGTTCAAGCACTTAATATGAGTTTACGTCTCAAAACTCATGGTGACAAATGATATCTCAAATAAAAACAAATAGAAATCAAAGTTTGCTCATTTTAGCTAAAATTTTTTTATTTTTAATAAAAATTGGTTTTATCATCAGATAATATGATATTTAACGGTAATAGTCACATCTACCGTAGAAACATATATCGCAAAAAGTTAAACATAAAAAAAAGCGACCGAAGTCGCTTTTTTTAGTCATGCTTTAGAGTATTTACTGTAGCGTTATTATGATCTAAAGCTTACTGCATTTGCTCTTTGATCAAGTCACCAATAGTCTTAGGCTGAGCATCAGAACCTGCCGCTGGAGTCGCTCCTGCGCCGCCAAGATCTTTAATCGCTTGACGCTCTTCAGCTTCGTCTTTAGCTTTGATAGACAAGCTGATGTTGCGAGTTTTACGATCGACACTGATGATTTTCGCTTCAACATCATCACCTACAGATAAATGCTTAGTAGCATCTTCTACACGGTCACGTTGAATCTCAGAGGCACGTAAGTAAGCTTCAACTTCGTCAGCAAGCTCAACAGTTGCGCCTTTAGCGTCAACTTCTTTCACTTTACCATTGACGATAGCACCGCGGTCATTGGCGACTAGATATTCGTTGAATGGATCAGAGCTTAACTGCTTCACGCCTAGGCTGATACGGTTCGCTTCTGCATCTACTGACAAGACCATTGCTTCAACGGTGTCGCCTTTGTTGTAGTTACGGATAGCATCTTCGCCAGTCTCATTCCAAGAGATGTCAGATAGATGAACCAGACCGTCGATACCACCGTCCAGACCAATAAAGATACCAAAGTCAGTGATAGATTTGATGGTGCCTGTGATCTTATCACCGCGCTCATGCTTCTTATCAAACTCATCCCATGGATTCGCTAGAGTCTGTTTGATACCTAAGCTGATACGGCGACGTTCTTCGTCGATATCAAGGATCATCACATCAATATCATCGCCAACTTGTACGACTTTTGAAGGATGGATGTTCTTATTGGTGTGATCCATCTCTGATACGTGGACTAGACCTTCGATGCCCTCAGAGATCTCAGCGAAACAACCATAATCAGTTAGGTTGGTTACGCGAGCCTTAACAATACTGCCTACTGGATAAGTACCGCCAACATTATCCCAAGGATCTGTACCTAATTGCTTAAGACCTAAGCTGACGCGATTACGCTCACGGTCAAACTTCAATACTTTAACTTTAAGATCTTGACCCACTTCAACCACCTCAGATGGGTGCTTGATACGGCGCCATGCCATGTCAGTGATATGCAGAAGACCATCGATACCACCAAGGTCAACGAACGCACCGTAATCAGTTAGGTTCTTCACGATACCTTCGATCTCGATACCTTCTTCAAGCTTATTCAATAGCTCTTCGCGCTCAGCTGAGTTTTCAGCTTCCATAACCGCACGGCGGCTAACCACAACGTTGTTACGCTTTTGGTCAAGCTTGATAACTTTAAATTCTAGCTCTTTACCTTCAAGATGCGTAGTATCACGGATAGGACGGACGTCAACCAATGAACCTGGCAGGAACGCGCGTACTGAACCGATATCAACGGTGAAACCGCCCTTAACTTTGCTTGAGATGATACCTTTGACAATCTCATCATTATCAGCGATCTTCTCTAAGAAGTTCCAAGTCTCAACACGCTTCGCTTTTTCGCGTGACAGTAGGGTTTGACCCATACCGTTGTCAACAGCTTCAACGACAACATCAACACTATCGCCAACTTCAACCTCAAGTTCGCCTTCTTCGCTTAAAAACTCTTCACGAGCGACGATACCTTCTGATTTAAGACCTGTATCTACAGTGATCCAGTCGTTATCGATGGCGACAACAGCACCAGTGATGACCGAGCCACGCTCGATATCTAGGCCTGTTTCTTCGATGCTCGCTTCAAATAGTTCAGCAAATGATTCCATTATGTCTACCTTTGTATAGCCGTAGCCTGTCCAGCACAGTACGGATCAAATTTATGATTTTATAAAACGTTATGCTGGTTTTATATCTTATAAAATCATATAAAAAAAACGGTTGTTGCTAATAAGCATGTCATTATATCAACTCACTAGTAACAACAGTCTAAAATAGGGAATCAATCAAAAATTAGTGCTCTATCGTTATCAATGGTCAGTAAAAGCGTATAAAAATGACACTAATACGGCTTAATGATTTAATCTTACAATTTTACCCTAAAACAGAGTCATTTACGACTCATTAATCGTTATATTTCTGTCAAAAACATATACCTCGCTTTTGACAATAACTTTTTATCTGCTCATAAACCAAATTAGCATCCAATGCAGAGCTATCTAGCAATAAAGCATCAGGGGCAGGCTTTGATGGCGCGGTACTCCGGTTTTCGTCGCGATCGTCACGCGCTTTGATCGTCGTTAAGATAGCTTGGTAGTCGGCGACTTGTCCGGCCTGCTCTAGCTGAATCACTCGGCGCTCAGCTCGCGCCTCTGGGCTGGCTGTCAGGTACACTTTGACATCAGCATCAGGAAACACAACCGTACCCATATCACGGCCATCAGCCACCAACCCTGAACGCGTGGCCATATCCTGCTGTAGCTGCAATAAAGCTTGACGCACTTCAGGGAATACCGCCACTTGCGAAGCATAGCCACCAACGGTCTCATTGCGAACTTGCTCACCTACTCGCTCATCGTTGACAATGATATCGATGCGCCCTGAGGTGTTATTCAGCTCAAAAGCAATATTTAAGCTTTGAGTCAGCTGTAAAAGAGCAGCTGCATCGATAGCCTTGCTGCCGTCGGCATCGATCAATCCGGCTTCAAAAGCTTTTAGACCGACAATCCGATATAACGCTCCAGAATCTAACAGCTGATAGTCTAAGCTTTGCGCCAGTCGCCATGCCACCGTGCCTTTGCCAGCACCGCTAGGACCATCAATACAGATCACAGGATAGCGCACTGGCGACACTTGACTATCTTTATTTGCAAATTCAGTCTTGTTAGTAAATTGATTAGATAGCTCAGGTGCAGTCATAATGGCTCAGTCATCATTAGTTAGCAATACTAGTTGGAGTAATTATCAACTCAAGAAATAGCTCTAGTGGCTAGCAAGAGAAACCACTTTGATCAACAAATAAAGAGTATTTGCACAATTAAATAGCGTCATATTATAGCAAAATAACGCGGCTGCCACTAGCACTAGATGGATACCATTATCTGACGATGGCATCGCTTTTATTAGCCTTTAGGTGCCATGTCTACTCTTACAGTACTTGCTGGTACTGTGCTTGCTGAATTTTACTAGCTTTTAACGCTTGTCGGCGCTGCCGAAAAAACGCTTTTAAAAGTTGACTGCTATGCTCCCGGCATAAGCCTTGTTGCACTTGTATATGATGATTATAAAAAGGCTGAGTACTCAGATTCATCTGACTACCGACCATACCAGCACGCGGCTCATTAGCCGCATATACTAGCCTGCCCACTCGAGCGTGAATAAGCGCGCCGATGCACATAGTACAAGGCTCTAAGGTGACATATAAAGTTGTATCCGCCGGCAAGCGATAATTATCTAGACTCTGGCAAGCCGCTCTTATGGCAATCATCTCCGCATGCGCGGTCGCATCGTGACGACCTATCGGCTCGTTAAAGCCTTCACCGATAACGCTATGTTCATGGACTAATACGGCGCCTACAGGTACCTCTCCATGCTCAGACCCTTGCCGAGCAAGCGCCAAAGCATAGTGCATCCAGTAGTAATCTGTAAATGACCAAAAATGATAACTAGCTAGCTCATAACCAGTGGCTGCTTCAAATAGCTCATTGTCAGACCGTAAAGGCTGCAAAGCTCTTAAGGAACGCCATAATGGCGATAACGGTAAATATTGACTGCTCATTTGCATAGTAAGCTACTGCGGTAATTGCCAATCGATCGGGGTTTGACCATGCTGCTTTAAGTAATCGTTGGTCTTGGAGAAGGGTTTAGTGCCAAAAAAGCCACCACGGTTGGCGGCTAGTGGCGAAGGATGAACCGCAGTCAAAATTAAGTGCTTATCGGTATCGATATATTTGCCCTTTTTTTGCGCTTTACTGCCCCATAAGATAAATACAGTATGCTCGGTTTGCTCGTTTACCACATCGATGACTTTATCTGTAAACTGCTCCCAACCTGCGTTTTGATGGCTATTGGGCTCGCCTTCGCGGACCGTCAAAGAGCTATTTAGTAATAGTACTCCTTGCTGCGCCCAGTGCGTCAGATCCCCATGCTTGGAAGGCGTTGTACCAATATCCGTCGCCATCTCTTTTAGTACGTTATTGAGTGATGGCGGTTTAGGGATGGTTTTAGGGACTGAGAACGATAAACCCATCGCTTGACCTGCGCCATGATAAGGATCTTGTCCTAAAATGACGACTTTGACACGCGATAAAGGAGTCAAGTTTAAAGCATTAAACATTAAAGGGGCCGGAGGATAAATGCTATCACCTGATTGATAAGCTTGTTTTAGAAATTCGCGCAATTCATCCATGTTCTCTGAGGTCAGCTCTTCTTCTAGTGCGCGCTTCCAGTCTTCTGGTAGCTTTACTTTATCTAAAATCTCTTTTTTTTCGGCGGCGGTTTTGGTGTTAGAGTCATCATCCGATAGATCATCAAATAAATTCATGGTTATCAAGCCTTATTAATTATCAGTAAATCTCACTAGCAAGGGTAACAAAAATAACTGTTGCTTTTCATTAAGCTTTTAAAATAAGTTTAGCAAACTAAAAAAAACGACTACCTCTATAAGTAGAGATAGCCGTTCTATTAACTCATTATCAAGTTTTAGCTGGCGACAGATTCAGAATCTGAGCGCGGCTCATGAGTCTCAACGACTGTCAAAATGATACGACTATCATCTGAACCTTTTGCTTTGTGGCTGCTCTTATCAAGATCTACCGACTCTGTCGTTTGCTCCTCTTCAGGCGCTAAAGTGAGATGCACAACTCCGCCATTCACCAAATCGCCAAATAAAATCATACTGGCAAGCGGCTTTTTGATCTCATCTTGAATCAGACGCTGCATCGGACGCGCGCCCATTAGACGATCATAGCCTTTATCCGCTAAGTAGTCACGCACTTCATCATCAATCTCAAGGGTGACTTGCTTGTCATCGAGCTGAACTTGTAGCTCAACTAAAAACTTATCAACCACTGAGGTGACTACTGAAGGCTCTAAGGCGTTGAACTGAATAATCGCATCTAAGCGGTTACGGAATTCAGGAGTAAACACGCGCTTGAGCGCTTCGGTATTATCGCGGCTATGATCTTGCTCGGTAAAACCCATCGATGAGCGACTAATACTGTCGGCACCCACGTTGGTAGTCATAATGATAATAACTTGTTTAAAGACCGCAACACGGCCATTATTATCCGTCAAAGTACCATGATCCATCACTTGCAATAGTAGATTGAAGACATCAGGGTGGGCTTTTTCGATCTCATCAAGCAATAATACACAGTGCGGATGCTGGTTGATTTTTTCAGTAAGCAGGCCGCCTTGATCAAAGCCAACATAACCAGGAGGCGCACCGATCAGACGAGAGGCTGTATGCGCTTCCATATACTCTGACATATCGAAACGGATCAGCTCAACACCTAACAAGTTTGCAAGCTGACGCGATACCTCAGTCTTACCTACGCCAGTGGGGCCTGCAAACATAAAGGAGCCAATAGGTTTATCTGGCGCTTTAAGACCAGCACGCGATAGCTTGATCGCATCTGCTAGATTTTCAATCGCTTCATTTTGACCGAAAACCAAGTGCTTAAGATCACGGTCTAAATGCTCAAGAATGCTCTTATCATCGGTAGAGACGGACTTAGGCGGAATACGAGCTAATTTTGCGACAATCGCTTCGATATCAGCCACATCGATTTTGATGGGTGCTTTTTGCGCTTTATCAGAGCCGGCATAGTCAAAATCGGTAGCTTGCTGAGTATTTTTAGTGGTCTGCGATTTATCATCCGATTTCGCTAATGCTGCTTGCTCACTCATCTCATTATCAGTGTCATCGTCAAGACTGGCGTCAATATCATCATAATCTGTCTCATCGATGTCCTGCTCAAGATCAGCGATAAAGCTCTCTTCTGCTTGAATATCTTCGGCATCAGGAATTACACCCAAACGCTTATACGCGCCAGCTTCATCAATAACATCGATCGCCTTGTCTGGCAAGAAACGTTCATGAATATGCTTAGAGGACAGCTCTACTGCGCTAACTAAAGCCTCATCGGTATATTCGACATTATGGAACTCTTCATAGCGAGGCTTTAGACCACGCAGGATATCAATACTATCGTTTACACTGGGCTCTTTGACGTCGATTTTTTGGAAACGACGTGATAGTGCATGATCCTTTTCGAACACTTGACGGTATTCTGTGAAGGTCGTGGAACCAACGCAGCGTAGCTCACCATTCGCCAATGCCGGCTTAATCAGATTAGAGACGTCCATGTTGCTACTCATAGAGGAGCCAGCACCGATAATCATATGAATCTCATCGATAAACAAGATTGCATTGGGCTTTTTCTTGAGCGCATCAAGCAGTGATTTCATGCGTTTTTCAAAGTCGCCGCGATACTTAGTACCCGCAATCAGAGAGCCGATATCAAGGCTATAAATCACGCAGCCGTTGAGTGGTTTTGGCGCTTTATCATTAATAATTAACCAAGCTAAACCTTCAGCAATGGAGGTCTTACCTACGCCTGGCTCACCGACTAATAACGGATTGTTTTTGCGGCGGCGGCATAATACTTGTGCGGTGCGCTCAATCTCAGGAGCACGGCCGATTAGTGGATCAGTCTTGCCTTCAGCGGCGCGCTGATTAAGGTTAGTGGCAAACTCCACTAGAGGATCTTTACTGGTCTTCTCAGAAGAACTACGGCGCTCACCAGTCATAGAAGAACGCGACTCAGCAGGCTCGTCTTTGTCTTGACCATGCGAGAGATACTGGGTCAACTCTAAGCGGCTGATACCTTGTTTTTTGAGCAAATAAACCGCGTAAGTATCATGCTCTGAGAACATAGAAACTAAGATATCCGAGCCTTCAACCAGACGGCCACCACCGATAGACTGCACATGAAAAATAGCGCGCTGCAAGATACGATCGAAGCTTTGAGTCGGCTGCGGAGACTGCTCTAAATCGACATCTACCGTTGGCGTATGCTTATTGATATAAGTTTCAAGCTCTGTACGCAAACTTGAGATATTAGCATTGCAGGCAGTCAGCGTGTTGGCCGCATGAGTGTTCTCAAGCAGCGCTAGTAGTAAGTGCTCAACAGTGAGATACTCATGCGATTTTTGGCGCGCAAGCGTCATTGCTAAACGTAAAGAAACTTCAAGATGACGACTTAACATAACGAATTCCTACGGTTGTATAACTCTTTATAATTTAATAGCTTAACTGGTAAATTAGGGCGATATGATGAATGTTCAAGCTCAAATAACAGGGTTATCAATAGATAATAGCTGTTATTTGTTGCTGATTGAAATTTTCATTAGCGTTTATTCATATCAACATGATAGCAATAGATAGTCAATCTTTTAACGGCTACTAAAATGTATCAAGGCATATTAGCTATAGGGTAAACGAGTAAGTAAGCAAGCGATAATCAGCCACTTAAACATTGACTAATAAAAATAATAATATATTGAAGACGATGAAAGTTTAAAGAAGATAATAAGTTACAAAAGCTGTGGCAGCTATAGCTGAATAAAAGAAGTGCTGTAATGAGAATAATTTTATAAATAAGACTGACTATATGAGTCTAGCCCTTATAAACTATATAGGGCTTTATATCATAGAAATCAAGGGATAAAACAAGGAGATAATACGAAACAGACCCTAGAATGAATCCGTGAAAAATAGAGGAAGATGAGTTGATTAAGCATTTATTAGAGAGAGAATTTAGACTCGGTTATTTATTATTCACCTTGATGTGGTTCAATTTGGGTTAATAGCGGATAGCCTTCACGATGCGCTAAGCTATTTACCTTTTTGGCTTTCGTTTCAGCAATATCTTTAGGATAGATACCCGCAATACCTTTGCTAGTATTATGAATCGTTAACATGATTTGTACCGCAGAATCGACATTATGCTTAAACTCTGATTGCAGCACATAGACGACAAACTCCATAGGCGTATAGTTGTCATTGTACATCACCACCGCATACATAGGCGGCTTAGCAACCTCAGGCTCAGCCACTAGTACGTCGGCTTGCGGCGCGCTTTCTGTATCTGGGTCGTCATCTTGCGCGCGGATACCTGCAGGCATACTGGGCAGATGCCAATCCATCACCATAGGTTCACTGTTTTTAGCGGTCGATAATTGGGATGTCATCATAATAACTTCGTAATAATAATATTAAAATAAAAAAGTAAAGATAAGCTACCAGTAACCGATCGTAACTAGACTGGTAGCCGTATTGAATAGGTTAAAGCGCCAAGGAGTTAAGGCGTGCACCTATATGGGAGATTGATCAACTTCTGGCAGATCTATAAGAGACAGCGGCATACTATCTACTCGATCCCCTAGCGTCCAGTCATATAGCTGCTCAACTTCTTGACCGTTAGCTGTTAGTACGAGCTTGACTTGTAATGGCTTAAAATTGTTAGGCATAACAAAGCGGCCACGAATACGCGTAATCCCTTTGAGCAAATAACTAGCCGAATCTAAGGGAACTTCTACAAAATCATCATCGTTCAGCAACGTCAAAGTGGCATTCAACCGTTTGGCCTGACCGTCTTTGCTCAACATGGCAATATCGAAGCCAAACTCAAAAGAGTTCTCAGGTAGTGGCTCAATTTTAGCCCCTAGTACTTGTAGCGGCAGACCACCTTCTTCACTGAGAGCTTCAGCATAAACTTCATTAAGCTGGTTGAGCTGTTTGTTTTCGATACTGAGCTCTTTTTGTTTCTCACGTAATTCATCTAAGTTATTTAGGCTGATGGTAAGCTCTTGCTTGGCTACCGCAACTTGATTGCTCAGCGCTTTATAACTCGCCCGCATTTCCTCTAATTCTTGCACCGTCATCTGACTACTGTTGAGCGCTTGTTTATTCTCAGCTTCTAGAGCATGGTAGCCACGCTTGTAACCTAAGTTATGACCGAGAATAAGCCCTACTATTACCGTAAGCATTATCGCTGCCGCGAACAATGCTAGTATCCAAGAGGCTGCACCTGTCTGTCTGCTTTTAAAGCTAGTACTGTGAATTTGCTTGATACTCGAAGCTTTTATAACACTAATCTTAAACTGATGATGAGCATTTTTTATCTGACGTGCTCCGCTCTTTGCTGACTGATCGCCGTTATTGCTAGCTCTCTGTTGCTCTGTCAATACTGACTTAAAAGACGGTAAATCAGCCTGATAGGACAAAGGTACTGGCGGCAAGCGTAAGCGAAGGTCAGTCTTAACACGCATCTGGACAGTATCTCTTAAGAGGAAAGGCGAGACATTATAACGGAATTTATGAGCAATACCTAGCATCGCTCCGTAAGCCAAATGAATCAATAGTCAACATCCTTGATTAAATTATTGTCAGCCTTAATCATTATTAGACTCAGTAAAAGCAAGTTTATCCCTAACTTATAGCGTCAGTAATTAGCATCAGCAATCAAGAATTATACTGATTTTTTTGGCTTGATTGCGGTGATAAAAAAACTATCAAGGTACAATCGGTGCCGCGTTCAAACCCATTGATTCCTCAAAACCAAACATCACATTCATGTTCTGCACAGCCTGTCCTGCTGCACCTTTAACCAAATTATCTTGTACTACCAAGACCGTCAGCTCACGGCGCTCACTGTCTTGATAGATAGCAATACGCAAACGATTGCTCGCACGAACACTACGCGTGTCAGGATATAGACCACTCGGCAATACATCAATAAAGGTTTCGCCGGCATAACTATTCTCAAACTCCTGCTGCCAATCAATAGCCGCACCTGCCTCTGTCAGCTCTACATGAATAGAGCTGAACATGCCGCGAATCATCGGTACTAAATGCGGCAAAAAGCGAATACGCTGAGTGAATTGACTCTCTAATAGCTGCTCCACCCCTTGCTCAATCTCGGGTAAATGACGATGTCCTGTCACCCCATAAGCCTTAAAATTATCAGTAGTTTCTGCATAGTTAAGCGCTAGACTAGCTTGGCGTCCAGCGCCTGAGACTCCAGACTTTGCATCGATTATGATACGAGATTCTATCAGCCGCTCATTTTGCTGATTTTGCAAAGCGATAATCGGCTTTAGGCCCAAAATAGCAGTTGTCGGATAGCAGCCTGGATTACCTACTAACATAGCATCGGCTAATTTATCACGGTTGATCTCAGGCAGGCCATAAACTGCGCTTTTGAGCAGATCAGGGCAGGCATGTGATTGCTTATACCATTTTTCAAACTCCGCTAAAGACTGCAAACGAAAGTCAGCGGCTAAGTCAATTACTTTAACGCCAGACTCAGTCAAAGCCTCAGCCTGCTGCATAGCCACGCCATGCGGTGTGGCAAAAAACACTACGTCACACTTTTGCAGCGCCGCAAGCGTATCCTCACCTAGATCGCTAAAGACGATATCAGAAATCCCGCGCAAGCTTGGAAAAATCTCATCAGCGCGAGTGCCCGCCTCACTTCGTGAGGTCAATAGATCAATAGACACGTTAGGATGAGCAGATAATAAGCGGATAAGCTCAATACCTGTATACCCTGTACCACCGACAATCGCTGCTGAAATCATAACTTATCCTTTTCTAAAACTTAATTCTATCCTTAACACCCAACTGATATCTCTACCGTTTAAATCGAGTGTTTAAATCTGATAGTCATGCACGGCATCAATAAAGACTTTGGCGTTATCAGGGTTGACCCACTGAGTAATACCATGGCCTAAATTAGCAATATAACCTGTTTTGTCACCACCCGCATAAGCACCATCTAGCATCAGCTTGACCTCGCTGCGAATGGTCTCTGGGGAACCGTATAAAGTTGCTGGATCCAGATTTCCTTGTATAGCTTTACTGCCCTGCAAGGTCTTATGACGCTTCGTCAGATCACGCTGGCTTTCAGTCAATATTTGGCGAGCACGGTCCAATGGCATGGTCCAATCTAGCCCTAACGCATCCGCGGCACTATCGGCCTGCACATCGAGCCACAAACCGCCGCCCTTAGTAAAGAGCACCACAGGTACGTCTGGATGGCGCTGTTTTAACTCAGCGACAATGCGCTTATTATAAGCATGCGAGAAGTCGATAAATTGACGATGGCCTAGCGCCCCGCCCCAACTATCAAATATCTGCAAGATTTGCGCGCCAGCGATGACCTGCGCATCTAAGTAATCAATAACCGCAATCGCGAGCTTATCTAATAACTGATGTAAAAAATCAGGATTGCTATACAAAAAGCCTTTGGTATAGCGATAATCTTTTGAGCTACCGCCCTCAATCATATAAGTGGCCAAGGTCCAAGGGCTACCTGAAAAACCAAACAACGGTACTTGTCCATTAAGCTCTTTACGGATACTAGTCACTGCACGCATCACGTAATCCAAAGAGTCATTGACATCTAAGGTTGGTAGCCGCTCAAGATCGGCCTTAGTACGAATAGGATGCTTGAATTTAGGACCTTCACCAGTTTCAAAATAGAGACCTAAGCCCATAGCATCAGGAATCGTCAAGATGTCACTGAATAAAATAGCAGCGTCCAAATCATAGCGACGAAGTGGCTGCATAGTGACTTCAGTCGCGCGCGCCGTATCTCTACATAAGCTCATAAAGTCGCCCGCTTCCGCTCGCGTCACTTTATACTCTGGCAAATAACGACCTGCTTGACGCATCATCCATACCGGAGTGGTATCAATTGGCTCAAAACGCATGGCTCGCAGCAATCTATCATTTTTTAGGGGAGCAAATTCGTGCTTAGGCGAACGGCTACTGTCTGAAACACTCATTGACAAATCTCCAAAGTAGAAATAGGTATTATTATAAAAAATTTTGTTATAGGCCAAATATTTGTTGTAAGCTGAATAACAGCTAGCTCAACAAAGACGTTCAGCTAGGGCAAGTTACGCTGTCGCTAACCCACCCTACAAGATTAAGTTGAAAGTGGCGTATCAATTAAGCATCAAGATGTCAAAGCTAAGTTATCGCGGTGCACCATCACTATACGCTCATCTTTATTACCAAGAATTTTATCGAACTGCTCAGTGCGCTCACGTGCCACACGGCGCGCCTCGGTAGAAGAGAAGTTTACTTGACCGACAGCCAAACGCTCATTAGTGTCTTGATGCACGATTTCAACGACGTCGCCCTCATCAAAACCACCACGCACTTCTACTACCCCAACCGGTAATAAGCTACGATTTTGCTCAACAAGAGCTTTAGCCGCCCCAGCATCAACGATCAAACTACCTGCCATACGCAGATGAGCCGCTAGCCACTGTTTACGAGCAATGATTTTGTCCGCTTCATTGGTGGTCAATAAAGTACCTAAAGCCTCGCCTGAGACCACACGAGTAATCACGTCATCAATAGCACCACTCACAATCACGGTTGGGCAACCGCCCATGGCCGCAAGACGCCCAGCGCGAATCTTCGTTAACATACCGCCGCGGCCAAGCTTACCGCCATCACCGGCTATGTCGAACAAATAATCTGCCATAGCACGTTCTTGACGGATCATCTGAGCATCAGGATTGTCGCGCGGGTTATCGGTAAACACCCCTTCTTGATCGGTTAAGATAATGTATAAATCAGCATTGACTAAGGTCGCTGACATAGCCCCTAAGGTATCGTTATCACCGAATTTGATCTCATCAATAGTGATCGTATCATTCTCATTAATGACTGGTAATACACGCCATTCAAGTAACTGAGTCAAGGCGCCGCCAGTATTTAAATAACGGCTACGATTGGATAAGTCATCATGAGTCAGTAGCAGCTGCGCGCTTTGGACGCCATGTTGAATCAGCGCTGACCACCAAGTTTCGATCAATCCCATCTGACCGATAGAGGCGCAAGCTTGTAGCGCCATAAGCTTTTTGGGACGCTCCTCTAGATTCATCCGTACTACGCCTTCAGCGACGGCACCTGATGAAACGAGCAACACTTCCATGCCTTGGTTATGCAATTTGGCAATCTGTTTCGCCCAGCCATAAATAGCAGTTCGATCGAGCCCGCGACCGTTATTGGTCAATAATGATGAGCCGATCTTGACAATAACGCGCTGAATATCAAAGTTGCGGGATTGCTCAATAAACCTTGCTTCTTCCGTCGTTTGTTCGTTGTCAACTGCCATAAAAAACTCCTTTCTATGAATGGTGCTTAGGGATTGGTGCTTAGATTAATATCTATAATGCGCTGTTAAAATTTTGGGGGAAGATACCACTCAAAACCTTAAGCGCTAAATCTAACACGTTTACTTCTTAGTGTTGAGCAATGTTGTATCAGAATCTATCAACTCGCCAGTTAGTGAACCGATATATGATTATCGTTGCATTTATGGCTATTGTATTTATGACTATGGCACATAAACCACTTCTACGCCGTCATCGTCGTCATCATCGAAGTCCGTTAGATTTTCATCAGCAATCTCAGTACCTTCACGCTGCGCTTTACGAGCAGCACGATAAGCTTCACGCTGAGCTTCCGTATTACGGCGCACCTCGATCTCTAGACGCTCAAACCGCTCTTTTTGATCTTCGGCGAAAATAGGATCTTCAAGTTCGCGCTCACGCTCACGCTCGATCTCATTCATCAGATGGTATTTGACCGCATCGACACCTTCACCGGTAAGGGTAGAAGTACGAAACACAATACCGGTCCAACCAAGCTCAGCGACAATGTGCGTACACAGCTCATTAAGCTCTGTCTCGTCAACGATTTGATCGACTTTATTGAGCACTAAAATTTGTGGTAGATTAGCTAACTCTGGTGAAAAACGCTCAAGCTCATTTAAGATGACATTGGCATTCTCAACAGGATCACTACCATCAAGCGGCTGTATATCCACTATATGTAATAAGCGGCGCGTGCGGGCCACATGTTTTAAAAAGCGAATACCAAGCCCTGCCCCTTCTGAAGCACCTTCAATGAGGCCTGGGATATCCGCCATTACAAATGAGCGATGCTTACCAATATCGACCACCCCTAAATTAGGAACTAAAGTAGTGAAAGGATAATCAGCCACCTTCGGGGTAGCGGCAGAGACTTGGCGAATAAAGGTAGACTTGCCGGCATTAGGTAGCCCTACCAGGCCTACATCAGCCACAACTTTTAGCTCAAACTTGAGCACCTTTAGCTCACCTTCAAAACCTGAGGTCGCCTTACGCGGAGCTTGGTTGGTTGAGCTTTTAAAATGGGTATTACCCAAGCCACCATCACCACCTTTAGCGATCAGTAAGGTTTGATCAATCTCAGTCAAATCACCGATGACTTCATCGGTCTCGGTATCAATAATAGTCGTCCCAATAGGGACTGGCAAGTAGATATCGTCAGAGCCTTTACCGGCGCAGTTCTTGCTATGGCCGTTCTCACCGCGCTTGGCATCATGGCGACGAGTATAACGATAATCCACTAAGGTGTTAGTATTGTCGTTGGCGATGACATAGACATCTCCCCCTTTACCACCATCACCACCATCAGGACCACCGCGAGGGACGTATTTTTCTCGGCGGAAACTGGCGATTCCGTTACCACCGTCACCTGCCTTTACCGTTACGACGGCTTCATCAATAAATCGCATGCTACGTTCCTTAATTTACTATTCAAGTACTGCTAAATATAAATACTGCTAAATAATTTGGGCATTTACGGTCTATTAGTAACGTTTACTTATACACAATAAGGTTATAGACCATAATACCAACAACACCCGATAACCAATGCGACTATCGGGTGTCTTATAGGCGACATTATACAGCTTAAAAGCAGTGTTTATTCGCTATGATTGGCTATATAGTGACAACCTGACCGGTCTACTCTACGCGCGCGCAAGCAAACATTACGCAGGGATTTGCGTATAGCTGATACCAGCCATTTGCGTCGCTACCCGTAAGACTTGAGTGCTGTAGCCTACTTCATTATCGTACCAAATATAAACCGTGGCATGATTATCAGTGACGATAGTTGCTTGCGCATCAACGATACCGACATGTTTAGTTCCTACAAAATCAGTAGATACCGCTTCTGTAGAATCAGTATAAGCAATTTGAGATTGCCAAGTGCTACTATTTGCCATGTCACGTAGGAAATCGTTAAGAGCATCGGCACCTTTTGGCGCAGTTTTTAGATTGAGATTTAAGATAGCTAAGCTGACATTCGGCGTCGGTACACGAATGGCGTTACCGGTCAATTTACCACTGAGCTCTGGCAAAGCTTTACCCACTGCTTTAGCCGCGCCAGTACTTGTAATCACCATGTTCAACACCGCACTGCGGCCACGGCGATCCGCTTTATGATAGTTATCAATCAAATTTTGATCATTAGTAAAGGAGTGAATAGTCTCAACATGACCGTTTTCGATACCGTACTCATCGTTTAACACTTTGAGCGTCGGGGTAATGGCATTAGTCGTACAGCTTGCGGCGCTAACGATTTTATCATCACCGATAGTGTCGCTGTTCACTGCATAAACGACGTTTTTGATATCGCCGCCAGCAGGAGCCGTTAACAGCACCTTTTGTACGCCTTTAGATTGTAAATGCTTACCTAAGCCGTCTTCGTCTTTCCAAATACCAGTATTATCAATAACAAGCGCGTTGTCGATACCATAAGCGGTGTAATCGATCTCACTTGGGTCTTTGGCATAGATAACTTGGACGAAACGACCATTGATTAAGATGCCGTTGTTCGCTTCATCAACGCTAACACTACCGGTGAAACCGCCGTGGATGGAGTCACGCTCAAGCAGTGAAGCACGCTTAGCTAGATCGCCTGCAGGCGCAGGACGGACAACGATAGCTTTTAGCTGTAAGCCCTTAGCACTTGAAGCCTGTGCTAATAATAAGCGAGTGAGAATACGACCAATACGACCAAAACCGTAGAGCACCACGTCAGTAGCGTCGTTAGTAGCGCCATTAGCGTTAGCAGCTTGTAGCGCTTGCTGTACATCGCTGTCGTTTGCAATGAGCTGACCGACATCTACGCTTGCTGCGGTAACATCGCTTTGTCCTAGCGTTTTTACGATGGCTAGCGTATCAGCAATAGCGATTGCTTTATCGCCATGATTGCGAGTTGCTGACTTTTGATGCAGAGCCAATATTTGCCCTACCGAGCTAGTATCTAATGTCTCACCAAATAAAGTGACTTGTACATCTTGCTCATTATAGAGGGTATTGAGTAAACCCATCAGCTCAATAGCTTGTTGCTCTTGGTTATTATATTGGCTTAACTGGTCTTGATGTAATTGGCGTAAGGTATCAGCATTGCTCACAGGAAGCATCCTTATAGTCAGTAAATGAAGAAACAATAAAAGAGAGGAAGAGTGTGTTAGTTGATTATCCCTTGATGACCGCTACAAACAATAGAGGACTCAAAGGCAATAAATGGCGTAGATTTTAGCTCAAAACGCTTTATTTTGCCAGTACTAACCGCTTTGCTTGAAATAATATCACCTTATCGCCACTCTATAGCGCTCTCGGCAGCTATACGATAAAAAAAGCTTTTATCGCTTTTCGCCTGCCTCTATCTTATATACTACATGTCGAATCCTAGTGTTAGTATCTGAGGGTTCACAGCGTCAGGTTCAACCCTAAATCCATATCATCTGGTGTTTGAACTATTAGGCTTAATTCTTATAACCATTAACGTTTTTAGTTTAATACTGCCAAAAAGTATAACCTACTCCATAGTGCTTAATCTAAGTGACACTGCACCTGTTATTATATCATTCACTCAAGATCTCTAAATCTTATGGGATTAAGGTAACTGTTTGCTCAGCATGCGGTGTCAGAGTGAACTCCTTGAGATCATACCCTTGACCCTGTGCAATCTGACGATATTTGGCATAGGTCTGCTGAGTCACATTAGGCGAGCGAGCTAGTAACCACAGATATTCTTTATCTGGGGTGCCGACTAGCGCCGTTTTATAATCGGCGTCACGCGCTAATACCCAATAATCAGCGCGACCAACAGGCAACCAGCGAATCCAAGTAGGAAGGAAAGTCACTTTTAATTTACTGCCGGTACCATCATCCGGCTTAGCTAAGCCTTCAGCGACGATTTGTGAGCCGTCTTTATCCAAACATTTATTCGTCACAATAATGCCAGAACCATCTGTCTTTTCGGTATAGTTAGCGGTTACATCGCTTGCGCAATTGCGCTGAAAGTACATAGGCAGGCGTCCTATCTCATACCAAGTGCCCACATATTTATCCAAATCAACGCTGTCTACTGTCGTAGGCTCAGTAGCTGACTTATGAATAATAGCCTCGGGATCAATACTTATCTCTGCTGTTTGATCCTTAGTTTCGTTGGTAGCATTTATTATCTGCGTAGGAGTCGCCGCATAAGCTGAAAACGCTGCTAGTGGAATAATAATAGCTAAAGCAATGCCAGTGTGCTTAAGAAGACTGGTCATAAAGACTCTCTCCGAAACTTCAATAGTAGTGGTTATAGTACTTTGATTATTGTGCAGCTTTTTATTGGCCAAATCAGGATTATCTAGCGCTACAGTAGTCCCTAACTCATTATTAGTAGAGGGTTTTTTTACTTCTTCTTTTATTATGTCTTGGCTACTTTGCCCTAAGCTCTTTTGCTCTATAGCGCTATAAATATTTTGCTGATTATTAGTTTGCTCAGCATCATTTTGCATCTCAGTATCATTCTCCATATAGTGCAATAGCATTTCTTCTTCATCAGATACTAAAGCATTGCCAGCAGCAGGCGTGGCTTTTTTGTAGCCACAACTGACATCACTAGTGCAACTAGGAGCACTGACTTGTTCACTAAGTTTATTGGCTTGCAGGATATTTTGCTCATAAGCATAACTTGCATCATTACTCGCAATTGAATTATTTGCACTCGATTGTGATAGGCCAGACTGCAACAAAGAGGAATAGCTATCATTTGCTGATTTTTGCGTAGCGAGCAATTTTTGAGTATTTTTAGCCTGATGACCGTTCGCCTGCCTGTCGTATGAGCTGTCATACGGGTCGGACTTAGGTAATGTATTGGCTTTCATAAGGTTACCGTGTTTATTCATTTATTGAGGTCTATCAAATAAGACACTCCTTTGATATTTATGCTATTAATGATAAGGACGAGTAGGCAAAATAAGTAGTGACGCTATGTATGAAAAAGCTACGGTTTGTAAAATACTCTGAAATTATTAACGCTATCAAATACATAGTAACCAGATAGTTGCCATTTATTAAATATAGGTAATGTTTTAGCCGTAGTGTTAAATTCCCTCTTTAAAAGCTGCGAATACCTGCGACAGTGTGCGCGCCGTATGTAGCCGCCAAATCGCTCATAGCCGGTGATAAACCGCCCAAAGCAATGACCGGTACATCGGCAAACGTGGCCATTAAGGACCATTGTTGCCAACCTAGCGGAGTCTGCTCTGGGTGTGTTTGCGTCGCTAATACGGGGGATAGAAAAATAGCGATAACCGGCGTTAATGACAGTGTTAGGCGCAAATTGGCCAGTTGATTGGCGGCAGCTATACTCTCAGCGTCATGACAGCTAATAATCAGCCCAGTAGTGCCCTGATCAGTAGAATTAAGTAAGTCTAAGACAAAGTCACAGCCTATCTTATCAGTAACACCATCAGAGCTAAAATCGGTATTATTTTTTGTGTGGCTATCTTGGCTATTATGCTGCTTTTGATATTGGTTAAACCACATCATCAGCTCCGATTGCGTGATGTGATAGGCAGATATTTGCAAGTAATCTTGGTTTAAAATCGGCTTGTTAGTGTTTGCACTTATACCATTATTTTCCAAATTATCTAAATCTATAGCACTACGTAAGCGGTAAGGAATAATGGCGCTAATATCGCTTCTAGCCGCAAGTAATTGCGTAATGATTTTGGCCTCTTTATAAGTATTATCTTCTTCTTGAGCAAGCTTAAGACGTAAATAACTCCAGCCTTGATGTGAGAGCTGCTGCTGATGATACTCTAGCCATTTTTGGGCTGAATCATTACCTAAATCCTGAGCAACATCTTCTGGCGGCATAAAATGCGCTAATGGATAAGTAATGCTGATATGCTCAGGCAGCTTGAGCCAAGCCAAAATAGTCTGGTTGGCAGCGGGCAGCGGATAATGATTGTTGAGTAATTGATCTTTATTGACCCATGTCAGCATTTGTTCCTCTAGGCCATACTCTTGCTGCCTGTAGTGCTGATACTGCTCAGCGCTTAGCTCAATTTTGTAAATATGCAAAGCGACCTGTTTATCACCATAGTCATGATGCAACCGCCCAAGCTTGAGCGCGATATTGTGGCTAATATCAAAGCCGGTCTCTTCCTTGACTTCGCGCAACAAAGCGGCAACTGGGGTCTCCTTAGCCTCTATTTTACCACCGACAAACTCATAACGGTCGCCTTGATGCTGCGCCCGCTTGCGATAGCCGAGTAGATATTGATCCTGATAATAAATAACAGCTACCGCGACATTGACGACATCTTTTAGGGGTTCGACTAAGGGTTTATTGAAAGTAGAATCGGAATTATGTGGCATGATGGCCCCCTGATATTCAAAGTGTTCACAACTATTAAAAGGCTATTATTTAGAGACAGTCATCATTGAAATGAAGCACCGTCTATGATTGAGCTAATCATCAAGCCTAAAATGATTTAATTCATAAAAGCACTTGCAAAAGCTTCTAATGTAAATGATAATTATTATCGTTAAGTTGATTTATTTATTGACGGTTTATTTTACTATCAAAAGGAATTTATTATGAGTCTGGTCATCTCTCGCTATCTAAACAACCGCGACAATCGTCTGCCCACCCTGCAGTCGCAGCATTTATTTGCTTTAACCAAAGAAGTTCGTATAGAGCATGAAGGGGAAGAATATCGTCTACGCTTGACTCGAAATAATCGTTTGATTTTGACCAAGTAGCTACTAAGATGATTTTTGGGCTGGGCGATACTTAGTTTCTTTTCAACTAAATATCTTTTTCAGTAAGCATCCGTTTAAATAAGTATCTTTGCAAGTAAATATCTATCTCGCTAAATCCAAAAAAGGTAGTGACACTTGCGACTGTTAAATCCATAAAAAACGCCTTTATTTAAAGGCGTTTTTTATACGTATTAGAACTGCCAACTATAGACCACATCCACCGCATTTTCAGCAGCGGAGGTCGCTTCTAAGTAGACACGGCGAGTCAACTGATAACGCACCGAGAGACTGTTTTCGGCATTAAACACCCCTACCCCGTAACGAATATATAAGTCAGGTGAGATATAACCGGTAACATTGACATTGGTGTCATCACTATTGCCCGAAGCATCAACGGTTAAGCTTTGGAAACCGAAAGCTTGTCCAATCTGATTGGTCAAACTACGCGTACCACTCAAGCCAAAGTTAAGACCGGCTGCTGCCAAGTTATTGGTCACTTGCGATTTAAAGCCTTGCTCACTGATTTGACTAGGGCTACCGTCATTGATACGTCCTGTCACCAATGCATTCATCGCTTGTTGCTGTGTGAGTCCCGCATTATTAAAGACAATAATATTTGGATTTTCAGTATTGCCTTTGACGCGTACGCCGACGATATTATCATCAATGATTTTGACCGCTTCGATACTGAGATCAGGCTTCATGACATCACCATTGAAGCGAATCTGTCCGTAATTAAGCTCTAAGCTTTGGCCAAAAGCATCGATACTAGTACGCTTCGAGACTTGCACTACGCCTTTAGCACGCATCACGCCGCTGCCACTTTGAGTGATATTGATCGCTCCTGCTAGTGGTATAACGGCACCAAAACCACGGAAATTAATATCATCGCCCAAATCGACACCAATATCAGCATTAATTGACCAAGGCTTAGAAACTGCAAGAACCTCGTCAATGTTACCGATCAGACGCCTGTCGAGCACCACAGCATCTTCGGTTTGGGTGATGATATCTTCGCTAGCCTCAGGAGGACGAATCGTCGCGGTAGGCACACTTATAGCGCCTTGAATATTAACGTACTTATCGCTTGGGCGCACGATGATATCGATGTCTGGATTGACCTCTGCCGAGAGTAGCGGCGGCTGGGTCAGCACTAGACGCTCACCGATGATACTGAGCTTCGCCTGTAATTTTTGTTGCCAATTGACCGTCCCTGTGAGCTCACCTGTGCCAGTGCCACTATTAAAACTACCGTCTATCACCGCTTGGGTACCACGTATTTTGGCAGTGGTATTTACTTTGGTGAGATTCACCGGTAACCCAAGCATAGCGATACGGCCATTAGCCAGTTTTACATCGCCATAGAACTGCGGTTTGTCTAGGGTACCGCCAAGGCCACCTGCCATCGTGATATTACCCTCAAGCACGCGCATACCCGGAAAGAAAGGTTTGAATATCGCTAAGTTTAGCTCATTCAGTACTAAAGCGCCGGAGATAGGTTTAGGGTCTTTGTATGGATCTACGACAACCTCCGCATAGCCACGGGCGCCGCGACCGGTGTTGATATCTGTACGCAGCTTGATACCCTCAGGAACCGATAACGCAATCAGCGAGACGCGTTTATAAGGCAAACTAACAGGGTTCAAATCACCATCCTGAATCAGACCAATTTTGCCGTTGTCCGAATATAAAGTGGTATTAATAGTAGGAGCACGGCCTTGTTGCCAGCCCACTATAGCCTTACCATTTATCTTCGCTTGCCAATCGATATCTTTAGGCAAGAATACCGAAAACAGCGACGTATCGACATTTTGGATCGCTAAATTGACTTGACCGGCGTCGGCGGAAGCGATTAGGTTCTCCCGTAAGCATAGCTTGCCGCTTTGATCAGCGGCCTGCCAGCAATGCGCCGCCAGTTGTACTTTTAGTGGCTTACTCTCGCCTTGTGGCAGATTTAGGATAAGCTGCGCAGGCTGTAGCTGGTTGAGCGTGGCATATTTAGATTTGACGCTACCATTTCCTATAGCGCCGCGCCATATCAGCTCGTCGCGGTTAAAGCCGCCTTTGAGCCGTGCCAAGACGTTAAGCTCGTTATTGGCCACATCGAGATTGACCACATGCGCCTGCTCAGTACCATTAAAGGTCGCTTTTACTTTTTGGAAGCTTTGACCAGCGACATCTAGGCCTTGGGCGCTAACTATCAGCTGACTTGGACTGTTGGCGAGATTAACCAGCTTACCGCGCACGCGCCCTTGGCGTAAAATAAACCCTGGCAAGGCAATGCGCTCACCCACTAAGTCAATATAAATCGTTGGCAAAGCTTGGCCTGCTGGCTGGGATAGTGTCGCCCCGCCGCTTACCTTTCCGGCTAACTGCTCGGATAGCTGATCTAAGCTAGTAATGTTGATTTTGGCTTGTAATTGCTTAGCATTACCATTAGCGGTTAAGTAGTTATCGCCCCAACGTAGCACCAAATCATTAGCATTAAGGCTATCAATTAAAGCGTTTACTTGTTTGTATTGAGTTTCGCTATCTTGAGCTTGCAGGCGTTCAAAGTAGCTACCCAAATCCTTTGGTAAGCTGAGCTTAGCAGACAAACTGCCTTTGGCACTTAGCGGTTGACCCTTGAGCATACCGCGCAGATTAATCTGCTGCAAGTTGATAATCTGCTGGTTATCGCCCCAGCGTCCATCGGTTTTTATACTACCTGTGATGGTACTTGGGGTGTCCTTTAAGAAGTACCCTAAATTGAAGCGATCCATAGTGGCATTGATATCCCAAGCAATGCCTTGGCGCACGTCTACGCTGCCTTTGGCATCGATACTGCCTGCCGCGCCAACATGACGAAAGCGCCTGATACGAATCAGCTGCGCATTGCCACTAGCATCAATCGTCAGCTTACCTGCTGGCAGCTGCTCAGCATCTAATACGCCATCGAAATTGATAGCAAAGCGCTGCAGCTTACCTTGGCTACTAGCAGCCTTGCTTGTGGGCTGTTGCCACTCGCCACTAGTGACCAGATCACCGGTCAAGATCGCCGGATTATCAGGAAGGAAATAGCCAACATCAAAGTTATCGAAGCGCCCTGTGACGCTCCAGCCAATATTGTTACGCAGATCGATAACGCCTTTTGCATTAACTGCGCCAGCTTCACCACTGTAGTTCAATTTGCGTATGCTGATCAATTTTGGTGTACCTGCTGCGCTTATCGACAAGAGGCCGTTGGGCACATCTTGGGTATCGACGCGTCCATCGAAGCGCGCGTCAAACACCGACAGTTCACCACCGATAAGGTCTATCTCGGCGGCGCCATTACCAGTAACACCGATAGCGCGCTGATTTTGACTAGCGTCTAGCTGTGCTTGTAGATCGCTACTAGTAATGTTGACAATATGCCGCTGGCCTTTGACCCCGTTTTTGCTGATATTTAGCAAACGTCCGCGCGCGCTCAGGTTACCTGTTAAGCGCTCAAGCGGCAGATCACTACGATATTGTTTCGGCAATAAACCCTTGGTACGCGCATCAATCTGCCAAGTCAGTGGGCGCTGATTGGTGGCTAATTGTATTTGCCCGGTGCCCGATAAGTCGCCGACGATACCCTGATAATTGAGACGATTGATATCGATGACGTTAGCGTTTTTGCGAATACGAACGTCATAATTACCTTTTGGTGCTGCATTGAGCTCATTGATGACAGCATTGGCATCGACAGATAAGTTTGAGCCGCGCACAATGACATCGGCACGGCCGCTTGGGCTATCGATATTACCAATACTTGGCACATCACGGCGCGTTAAATTCTGCCACATAGCATCAACATAGATAGGCGCTGGTTGCGTAGATTTCGCCGACGTTTTGCCGCGGACAATCTTGGCGTTGAGATGCTCGCCATCACGCTGACGTAAATCGGCATCGACTTGCAGGTTGCTAGCGCTATTTTTTTGTTGATAATGTAGCGATAGTCGACCATTAAGCGTCTGCGGCGCATAAGCTTTATAGTCGCTATACTCATCTGGAATCGCTTGACGGATATCAAAGCCATTACCGACAGCACGGATCTTGGCATCGAAGCTTTCACTCCAGTCCAATATCCCTTGTAAGGTTAGGCGACCTGCGGGCACATCCGCATCTAAACGATCGATACGTAGCTGACTATTAGCAATCACAGCACGGCCTTTATAACGGCCTGAAGGAATGTCTTCAGCGGTCAGCTCAGTATTGATGCGTAGTTGAATGTCTGAAACCACGCCAGAAGCGGTTGCCATACCATTTTTTAGATGAATATTTTGTGAGTCAGCATAGGGAATTAGCACATCATCCCAGCGCAGTTTGGCTTCAAATGGTGAACCTTCATCTAAGCCCTGCGCGACGAACTCGCCGCTGACATCACTATCATTATAGCGGCTACGAACTTCGCCTATCGTACGCTTTAAGGTACCGGTCGCTTTGACATTGAGTGGATCTATGTAAGCTTTTTCAAGGGCACTGACTTCAACAATAGCGCTCAGATCTAAAGGGTAATCGCCTTGTAGATCGATCTCACCTTGCAAAGCGCTAACTTTAACAATATCACTATAAGATAGATTACCGTTACCAACAGTGACCTGACTGCCGACCCAAGTCAAATCTCGCGCATTAATATCCTTAACAATGACGGGTTCTTTGGTCACTTGCTTGTAGACAATGGTTTTGATTCTAGCTTGATCAAAACGCAGATTTACTGGCAGCTTAAGGGTCTTATAATCGAACGGCTCACCGGTAGGTGGTTTAGTATTGATAATCTCGATACGCTGAATATCAGCATCACGCAAGTGCACTTCTTTGGCAAACACAGCGCGCCAGCCTATTTTCACGTAAGCTTTATCTACTTTAATCTCAAGATCTTCGTTAGCCTTAATATCGATATCAGTAACCATGATACCGTCACGCAGGTTACCACTACCATATTTGAGCTTGACGCCCGTTTCGCTACCGACTTTTTCTAATAAAAACTTAGTGCCTGCATCCGTACCTGCTGCATAAAAAAACACTGCGAACATCACAACTAAGACGATAGCGATCAGTGCTAGCAGCTTTAGCAAAAATGATAATGGATACCACCGACGCACCGCATGGGCATCTTTTTGCGCAGGATCTTCAGACGACGGGTCGTTAAGTGGGGTTTTATTATTCAACATGATACTCAATCAAGTAAAAAATTTATCAGCTCTTAAAAAGCGCGCCTTGCTTCGGCTTTCATTCAGCTTATAGCAACAATCGCTTCATTATGGTTTAGTTGGAAGGTCTTGGCTGACAGATTATAACGGCGAGCCGATAAAGAAATGCAGGCGTACTGGTATACTATCTTCTGTTACCCCTGCTGCCACATCGACTCGAACCACACCGACAGGGGACGCCCAGCGAATACCAACGCCGACCCCCACTTTAGTATCAGTCTTGAAGTCTTTATCATAAGCATTACCGACATCGGTAAATAACGCCCCACGAAAGCCAGGTCTAAATTCATAGTTATACTCAGCGCTACCGACGGCAAGAACCTGTCCACCAGTCAAATAGCCGTTTTCTAACGGTGATAGGCTCTCGTAGTCATAACCACGAATGCTCTGATCACCGCCGGCGAAGAAGCGCAGCTTATATGGCACTTCAAAGAAGTCATCTGCCCAAATATAACCCGTATTGAAGCTGCCTAGCACTTGATGCTTATCATCCTCACCAAAACTATAAATCCCGCTGACACCAGCGCGAACAATCGCTAGATCAGTATCGCTAAGCACATTCTCTGCGCCGGCTTCAACACCATAATATTGACGGTAGCCGCTAGTGGGATTAATCGCATTATTGACGTCGGTTTTATTAATACCGTAACCAAATAGCAAAGCTTGCTGGGTGGGTTTGGAGGAAGTGAAACGTACCGGCAGATCTTCTAACTGGGTATCGTCAACACCCGTTTCGAGCTCGTCCAAACGATAACGTACTGAATAGCTCCTATTCCAGCCACTCTCTTTGCGGATATTTCTAGCCAAAGCGGCCTTTACAGTGTTAGTCGATAGATCAAAGTTCCCTTCTCCTTGATCGATGACTTCCTCTTCGTAGGTCAGACGCGCCTCTAACTTATCGTTAAGCGGATGCTTCCAAGGGCGACTACCATAAACGGTCACATTTTTACTGATGCGTGAGGCTTCTACTTCCGCACCGGCTTGATAACCCTTGCGATTGACGAGATTATAATCAATTTTTGCGGTAGCACGCACATCGGTATCGGTACCATAACCTAGACCGACTTGCGCATCACGCGGCTTATCAGCAGACACAAACACGTACAATGGAATTTTTTTATTGTTAAAGACTTCTTCAGGGGTCAGACGATTGGCTAAAGTGGGCGGTACAAAATCCTCATCGATAATGGACTCTTCTTCGGGGAATATCTTCTCGGCAATATTACTGATTGAATCGCTGATTTTTCCTAAGAAGTTCTCAGCTTCTTCGTCTTTTTCATCCAATACTCGATCATTGGGTAGGCTACTTAAACGATTGGCTTTGGCTTTGATCTCTTGTAATTTATTTTGTGTTTGTTCATCGACTGTGAACTCAATAGGAGCGATGTCAGCGGCATCAACGGTGGCGCCACTATTAGCATCGATACTTTCAGTAACAACCTCATTGCTATCAGTATTATTAGCGCGGTTATCACGACTCTCGCCAATGAGATCAGTATCGCTAGCGACTACGCCTTCACCATTAGCTCCGTCACCATCACTCACATCATTGTCTAACTCGCCATCCTCTGCATTGCCTGACTGATTAGGGACATTATCAAAAGCCAGCGTGCTGCCGGCGCTACGCTCATCGGGTGGCAGTAAGCTCTCAACGTTGATCGTATTGAAGTAGCGAGTTGCCGCTAGATCATTGCTTAATTTAGTCACATCAGGACGATAAAAAGGATCGCCGGCTTCAAAGTGTAGCAGCTGACGCAATAAAGGCAACTCTACGGGTAGCTTATCAGGGTCGCGGGTAAGTGTACCTGTGGCCTCATCGTAAGTAAAAAACACCACTTCATCGAAGTCATAACGCACTCCGGTATCATAAACTAGTGATATATCGGCTTTATTATCTGGCAAAATAATGTCAACCGATTTATTCAACCAATACTCATCAAAGTAGCCATAAGTACGGCTTAAAGCTTCAAGAGCTGCCTTGCTATTTTTATAAACTCTATGGTTAAAGACATCGCCCTCTGCCGGTAGCGCCGTTTCTTCTAGAGTTTTGAATTCAGCTTGCTCGCTCCCTTCACCGCGGATGTTCACGATGCGACTATCGACGGTCACCGGCTCACCAAGTTTTTCGATAATCACATCGATACTATTGGCGTCCGGCTGGCGCAGTTTGAGAGTAACATCGTAATAGCCTACTGCTTTTGCCGCATTTAAAGCGGTCTCACGCAAGCGCGGCAGGGCTGCGGTAAAATCGGTTACCGACTGAACGGTAGTATCATCGATAGCGGCTTTGATATTATTAATCGGCTGAATGTCTTCATCAGCTTTGATCAGTCTTGGCGTAGCACTGGTAGCATTATTAGAGCCAGTAGCTGCTTCTTGCTGCAGATACACAGTGGTCTCGACGCGCGGCAACGCTGCTACGCCGCCGTTGAATAAGCGATTATACAACCGTTTTACGATACCGCCTTCATTACGAGCTAATGGCTTAGATTTATTCGCTTGAATAACACCTTCAGTGACGGCATCCGCATTGTCTTCTGCTTGATAATCTGGCAGATAGTCATCAGGATTAAGATCGCCACTCTGATCGCCATTTTGAGCAACCGTCACCTCACCATCGCTAGCCTCGATTTGCGCCTCAGCAATGGTGTCATCAGCACCTGTCACTGAACGGTTATCTTGCTGAGTCAGTACTTGCTCAGGGTTATTTTGTTCGGTAATGTCAGCACCATCATCGACTCGGCCACTACTAACAGAGTCGCTAACCTCAATAGGACGCGCCATAATCTCTGCAGTTTGCGCCTGCTCTTCAACGCTTTGTGCGCGGTTTAAGGTTTCAAGATTGTTGGGCGCAGGCAAAGCCGCAGAATCGATTTTTGGGTCTAAGCCTAAGGGTAATTGCTGACTATCTAGTCGAGCAACAGGCGCATTAAAGCCTTCATTGTTATCAAAATTATCAAACCGGCTCTCTAAGTTATTACTGTTGGAGCTATTTTGATCGCTACTGAAACCCGCGTCGAAAATACCACCTAAACCATCAGTATCGCCATTATTGAAACTCTCCATAAAAGAGTCATTCTCAGCGTCCAAAGCCGCAAGCTCCCGGTCAATTTGCTCGGGGGTCATCATCTGATAACCTTGCTGCTGTATGGCCGTTGCCTGTCGTTGCAACTCCGCATCGCTATCGAAATCTTCGTTATTCGTTTGCGATAAATCTATTTCATTATCATTGGTATTGTTATTATCGTTGGCTGCACTATTAGTAGTAGAGTTGTCATTAGCGCTAATAGTGTCACTTTCAGCATCATTGCCCGTGTTGTCTCTCATACTAGAGTTACTATCACTAGCACGACTCTCCTTATCTTGCTTTCTTTGTTCGCTGAACTCATCGAGTACCGATTTATCGATTTCGCCCTGCTCAAAATCTCTTCTTAGTCGCAAAGCTTCTAAAGTAGCATCAAGATCCGCTTCTGAGTCAAAATCAATAAGGATATCCTCTGAATCGTCTTGTGTTACATTATTCTGAGAGTTGCTTTGAACTTTAGTTTGCGTGTTAGTCGCTGTAGGATTTTCAGCCATTTCTTTTCGAGGAGCGGTCTCAGCGGCACTGGCAGAAGCCATCCCAAAACCAACCAAAACACTAGCGACGGCGCTAAATAAGGCGGTTCGGGCAAAATAGTGACGTGCACCAACGCTTGAGTGCTGAGCACGCGTGTTTATTACCGCCAACCGACTAGAGGGAGATGACGGAATGGTGCTGGACAAATGAAGGTCCGACACTGGTATTGAAGCGCGGTGCAATGAGGGGTTACTTCTCATGACTAATACTATCCTATCATATGGCCATTTAAGCCTAGCGTAACGGTCGACAAACCCTCTAAAAACTATCGTTTATAGTCTTCTAAAGCTGACCTGTTGATATAGCGAAAACGATGCAAACTTAATGATGCAGAGGCTTATCATCATTAAGGAATGACTACTGCGAATCATCACTCATAAAATTTACAAATCATAACTGAGTTAACAGGCAAATCATAGCATTTAACACATGTATTTGCCCCACAGCCTTGCTATTATACGAGGTTATAATCATAAAACCTATCATATATTTTAATAAGTTATTGATACTATTGATAATTACGATTTTGGCACTCCCATAATAGCTATTGCATTATAGTGGTGCTGCTATCCGATCAACCCTTTTTATCTTGCGCTTACGCTCGTTTAAATATTAGAGAATATTCGCTCATAGGAAGCCTAATGGCAAATCAGTTTCAGTTATTCAAGCGGCGTCGTTTTAGTGCCATGTTTTTTACCCAGTTTTTGGGCGCTTTCAATGATAATATTTTTAAGCAGGCGCTGATACTAGTACTGACTTATACTGCTGCAAGCCAGCTTGGCGCCGAAGTTAGTATTCTCAATAATTTAGCCGCGATGCTATTTATTTTGCCGTACTTTTTATTTTCTGCGCTCGCCGGACAAATCGCCGATAAGTTTGAAAAATCCAAACTGACGCGTTTGGTCAAGGTGCTTGAGATCGTCATTATGACGGTAGCTGCTATTGGCTTCGTGTTTGAGTGGTATGTGCTGCTGTTTGTCGCGTTATTTTTGATGGGCACTCATTCTACCTTTTTTGGTCCTATTAAATACGCTTATCTACCGCAGGCCATGCGAGAAGATGAGCTGGTTGGCGCTAACGGCTTATTCCAGATGGGTACGTCTTTGGCGATCTTACTGGGGATGATTATCGCAGGGGTATTAACCCAGCTACCGCAGTCGCTGTACTGGATCAGCGCGACCGTACTCTTAGTTTCAGTACTAGGCTATCTAGCTGCTCGCGGTATTCCGAACATGCCTGCCATGCAGCCGAACCTAAATATTAACTGGAATATCTTCACTACTAGCTTATCCACGGTACGCTACTTGTACTCGCTGCCTTATTTATTTTTTATTATCTTAGGCAACAGCTGGTTTTGGTTTTATGGTGCGACTTTTCTGACGCAAACGCCAGAATTTAGCAAAGTTATTTTGCAAGGTGATGAGTCGGTAGTGATATTTTTACTGACCTTGTTTTCTGTAGGCGTCTCTATCGGTTCACTGCTATGCAAGAGACTAACCAAAAATGAGGTAAGTTTGCGTCTATTGCCTTTTGGTATTGCCGGTCTGAGTATTTTTGCTATTGATTTATATCTCTCATTATCCGGACTGAGTATCGAGGTTGCCAGCGAGACTTTATTAGGAATTAGCGACCTATTTGGAATTTCGGGCACTTGGCGGGTGTTTATAGACTTATTCTTCTTAGGCTTTAGTGGCGGTTTATATATCGTACCGCTTTATGCTTCTATGCAGGCCTATGCGCCAAAGAGTCATCGCGCCCGTATAGTCGGTGCTAATAATATTTTTAATGCAATCTTTATGGTCGGCTCTGCTATTTTTGCTATTGTATTATTAAATAGCTTGCAGCTAACGCTACCACAGTTGTTTTTGGTCACTGGAATACTTAATATTGGCTATGGCGCCTTTTTGTACTTAAAGCTAAAAAAGCATCAACAACAAGCGGTAATACAAACCAAAGATGATATTGCATAGCTTCTTGAGTCATTACCAGTGTTTGCTATTCATAATATGAAATTAAAAAAACCATATGCAATTAGAAAAATCGTGTTTTATCAGGAGTTCTTTATGACAGCGCGTCCTCTATCTAAGATTGATCATTTACTATTGAGCGTTGATAAAGCGCTACGAGCCGTTGTTCCACACTCAAACCCAAGCTCTCGGCCCCTGCCCGTTAGCAACGATGAGATTCCTAAGCTCAGTATCACCGAATCTCGCCATGTCGCAGGACTGATGCGTATTAACCATACCGGTGAGGTCTGCGCGCAAGGCCTCTATCATGGTCAAGCATTTGCAGCAAAAGATGAGACTGTCAAACAAGCCATGCACCAATCCGCCATTGAGGAGGTCGATCATCTCGTCTGGTGTGAGACTCGCCTTGATGAGCTTGGTAGCCATCCTAGCGTGTTTACTCCGCTATGGTACGGTATGTCATTTGGTTTAGGGGCGGTTGCAGGGGCTATCTCTAATGAGTTTAGCTTAGGGTTTGTCGCCGAGACCGAAGCGCAGGTCAGTGAGCACCTACAAGATCATATCACTCAGCTGCCAGTGCAAGATCAGCGTACTCGCGAGATACTTGCGCAAATGGATATCGAAGAGCTGCACCATCGTCAGTTAGCACTTGATAATGGCGGTGCGGCGCTAGCACCACCGATACGCCGCAGTATGCGTTTTATGGCGAATTGTATGAAGAGCGCTGCTTATCATATCTAACGATATAAACAAAACTAGATCAGTAAATCTAAATAAGCAAATCTAATGACGGAGTCAGTTACTCGTACTTTATTACCGATGACTCATCGATATATTCAGTTGGATAGCATTCAGTATTATTATTAACAATCCTACCGTTGCGAGCGCGGATACTAATTGCTAGGGTATAAAAAATAAACTGCTTTGATATTGTTGACTTTGATACTTGTGACTTTAATCTTTACAAGATGAGCAAAAATATTCCTTTTTCCTTGAGACTACTAGAAGGCAACCCTTTTTATGAAACACAACGCTACTCAAAAATTTGCGACCTTAACCGCTCTGGCAGCCGCTTGTACTATGCTGCTTACCGTCCCCGCTCTTGCTGCACCTGATAGCGTTGCTGCTAATGTGCCTAGTGCTAAGGACTCAAGTCAGCGCATTATCCGCCGTGCACAGCCTAATGCAGCTATCAATTCCGCGCAGCCGGCCAATGCTCAACCTGACGCTCAAGCTAGCGCTCAACCTAACCCGGCGCAATCGAATGTAGCGACTCCAGCAACCGCTACGGCTAATAACGTACCAAGTGAATCAGGGCTAGCGACGCGCGTATACCAGCGTGGCCCTATTACTAGTACTGGCATCGATATCAGTCAAGGTCAGCTCCGTAATATTCCAGCGCCGCAAGCCAAAATCTCTGATATCAGCTTCATCTCAACAGTACTCATTCCAACCAAGCAAGGTGTGGGCGCCGATAAGCTAGATGTTAGCTTAATTGATCATTTCATCGAAGACGTCTCTCCCAATGCGCGTCACTATCCACCAAACTTCCCAAATCGCTCACAGCGCTACTACACGCGTGAGAAGATTAAAGTATTGGCAGATTGGATCGACCCTTTCGCCAGTGCGCCAGATGCTTCTTATGAGGTGTTAGTCCGCGCCGCCAAGCTCAACGGTATGGGCCGCAATTTAGACTTAGGCTCTGATTATGCAGTACGCGGCGGTAAGTATATAGATCGCGCGATCAAAGCTAAACCTGACAGCGGTGAAGCTAACTTTTTGTACGGGATGATGCTCTCAGAAGGTGGCGGCTTTAAGGAAGGTCAAAAGTATCTTGATAAAGCGGTCAGCTTAGGCTATACCGAAGCGGAACAAAGCTTGGCACAGTCTGATCTGCTTAGTGATCGCCGTAGTGAAGCACTCTCGCGCTTGCGTCGCCTTGAGCAAAAAACACCAGATAATCAAATGATCCGTCAGCAAATTAAGCTCATTGAGGACGGAAAGTACTATATTTGGGATATACCAGCTCCTGATATCGATATCAGTCCAAATAGTATCAATCAGACTAGTTAATCGGCGGTTAAAGATAGTGTTAGTTAATAACAGCGTTAATCGCTTAGGTTGATTTTAGTGATCAAACCAGTCGATTATGGCTTCGCTCTCATTTAAGCGCGTCTGCTTTGTAGTGACTCACCATCGTCTATAAAGCAGGCGCGCTTTTTTTGTTTTAGCGCTATACTGTTTGAGTTTATCTTATCGAATCTGCCTTTATTATTACCTACTGAGACTCGCTATGACAGTTACAAGTAACGCCATAATCGCTATGACAAACGCTCACAAACAAGCGCTTTTAGGTATAGCCATCATCGCCACTACGTTAGTTACTAGCGGTTGTAACACTGTATCAGTCAGCCAGCAAACCAAGTCCAAAGTCATTAGTAGTCAACGCGGCAATATTGTCTCAGATGACAAACTCAGTAGTAATACTGCTTCGACCTTGCTCTCTGCCGGTCTCAATGAAAAAGCCTGTTTGCAGCATTTTGAGCTATGCTTAGGACAGCTATCTGATAGCCTACTCGATGATAACTATCGACCGGAGCTTGCTATCTTCGCTGAGCTACATTATGCCAAAGCGCGGCAATTAGCAAAATCGACAGACTGCCTTGCTGCTTTATCTCGGCCACCGATTGACCCTTATTTTGCTAACGCCCCACTTGATGATGAACAAGCAAAAAATAAACAACAGAGAACGTCCGCTTGTCTTATGGATTACCAGGAACGGCTGTTTGATGCGGTCAAATCTAGCTATGCTTATCTTTTCTATGACAGATTAGAACATGACTTTGAAAGCGCAGCTGAAGCAGAAAAAAAACCACGTCTACAAAACCGCATTCCAAACGATGTCGATATTCAAACTCAAGATATCTATAACGCGGCAAGCAATGACATCATTACTCAGCTGTATCAGTCAGAAGCTCGCTCAAATAGATTGATGGACGATACTAATATTGAGTACCTGCCAACAACAGCGGTCAGCAACTTAGCTCGAACCGCTATCCCTAATCAGGTTGCACTCAATAGCCGCGCCACCGACCAAGTCAAAGTCATGACTATGCAAGTTGGTGATTATGGCCTCAATGTCCATCTACCCAATGAAAATAACTATCTGCAAAACGCTCGTGAGCAGACTTCTGCCTTGGCAGACCTAACCTCTACTTATGAGCTGCGCCTCACGGGACTAAACTCGATAAGCAAACGCCCAGGACTAGGTGTGAGCTTCGTGGCGTCTCTCAATGATCGGTATACGACGACTATTCGCCAGCTGCTCGTCTCCTCTTTATCAGGCAGATTGGCTCAAGAAAATAACGCTGATAGCAGTGTTAATAAAAGCGCAACCGATGAGGATCCTAGTAGCCGCATTTACCCCACCGGCCATCTGCTGATGACCGGTTTGATTAAACCTAAAGGGGAGAGTGTCTTAGATGTACTAAGTAGCCAGCAGCTCGATATTCATTTGTATAACCCTTACCGCAGTGAGAGCACCACTATTTTAGGCGAAGCGTATCCGTTAGCAGCGAATTTTTCGGCAGGTTATGGCATGTGGCTGGCGGAGAATCAGCTAGACGGCGTAGGATATCTAAACTTAATCACTCGTCAACAAGAAGCCAATTTACCTAAGCTATTTATGCTTGAGCCTTATGACCCTGACAAGCGGGTATTGATTATGTTGCATGGTTTGGCTTCGAGCCCTGCCGCTTGGGTCAATTTAACTAACGATATTTTAAATGATGATAAATTACGTGAGAATTATCAGGTTTGGCAGATATTTTATCCTACTAACTTGCCCATATTAGAAAACCGTTATCAAATTCAGCAACTGATTGAAACGACTTATCAGCAAACAGATCCTAGCGGTCAAAATATAGCCAGCCAAAACAGCGTCATTATCAGCCATAGTATGGGCGGTATCATCGCGCGCATGATGTTATCTGATGATAATCTGATAGATGATTTAGATAGACTGGATGAACAAGGCGCGCTCTCCGCTAGTGAAAAACGAAAAATACGTGACGCGCTTAAACAGTCTTTTGGTGAAGAGCAGTTACAGAAACGTTTTAAATTACAGGCTCTGCCACAGGTGGATACTGCCGTGTTTTTATCGACGCCTTTTCGCGGTACCGATTATGCTGATCGCTGGTTCACTCGAGCGTTACGCCGTATTGTCTACTTGCCTGTCGGACTGGTAAAAACAATCACTGATAATTTAGCCACGCTAGCGATTCAAGGAGATATAGCCAACAACCCTTTAGGCGCTTTATACTTACAAAATGGGGCGAGCCAATTGAGCAATAAGTCCTCTTTTATCCAATTGACCAAAGATATCACTATCAACGATCGTATTACCTATCACTCCATCATCGCTAATAATGATGCCGATATCACCAAAGGTCTGGCACAAATGCAGCCAGGTGGTGGCAAGATAGATTTATCACAAGCGCAGGAAGAAAACAGCGACTCTGCAGCTGCCAATAACAATGATAGTGATGTGCGCCGAGAGCCTTTAGTCGCAGCCGTTACCGTCGAGGGGGACATCAGTCAGGCCATCACTGAGCGCTTATCTGACGGCATTGTACCTTATACTAGCGCCCACCTTGAAGGCGCGGCTTCTGAGACTGTTATTAATGGTGGACATAGTATTCAACAAAACCCGCAAACAATTTTGACTTTGCGCCGTATCTTGTATAAGCAGCTACAAGAATAAGCCTATGCCGTTTTGAGTTACCTAAAAACTGATGTAGCGCTTTTGGTTTTAACATTTTGGTCATTAATAATCTCGTTATGACTGTTAGGTATGCTTTGGTAACATGGCATGACTTGCACCCGCTGCACTGCAAGCGCATAATGACTCCAATATCATCTTTCGTCGTATCTAGTGAAAGTGATCGATTGATGAGGGTCTGTTTAATAATTCGACCTTGGCACTGACAGAGACTATTTCTTAGTCGATTTGAAAATGAAATATAGTTTATAAGGACATAGATTCCACATCAGCCAAATTATTTTTGGCTATTGCCCGTGATAAAGGTTTATATGTTGCGGACAGTTACTTGAGCGTACCAGGGACATTTACGCCAATCAGCTAACCAATATAGGTAACCCTTATGTTTGCCTCTTTTATGATAGACCAGATGGACGCGCTCATGCTTGCGCGCATCCAATTCGCTTTTGTGATCTCCTTCCACATTGTCTTTCCGGCCTTCTCCATTGGGCTTGCCAGCTTTTTGACGGTGCTTGAATTTCGCTGGCTCAAAACAGACAAACCTATCTATGCCGAAGTCTATAAGTACTGGGTAAAAATATTTGCAGTGGTCTTCGGTCTAGGCGTGGTCTCAGGTGTGGTTATGTCCTACCAGTTCGGTACCAACTGGGCTGTCTTCTCCGATAGGGCGGGAAATATTATAGGCCCGCTACTCGCTTATGAGGTACTGACCGCCTTCTTCTTAGAAGCTTCTTTTTTAGGTATTATGCTGTTTGGTTGGGGCCGCGTGAGCAAACGCATGCACTTTGCCTCGACAGCGATTGTCGCTATCGGTACGCTGATCTCAGGCTTTTGGATCTTGGCTTCTAATAGCTTTATGCAGACGCCGCAAGGCTTTATGATGGGCGCGGATGGTCTACTGTATCCCACCAATTGGCTTGAGATTATTTTTAACCCCTCCTTTCCTTATCGCTTCGCGCATATGATGACTGCCGCTTTCTTGGCCACTGCTTTTGCGGTTGGCGGGGTCGGTGCTTATTATCTACAATCCAAAAAACATCAAGACCATCGTCAGCATGGCCGCGTGATGTTAGGTATGGCGATGGTCATGGCTATCTTTGTCGCGCCAGCACAAGCATTAATTGGCGATATGCATGGCTTAAATACCTTAGAGCATCAGCCAGCCAAAGTCGCGGCGATGGAAGGATTATGGGAAGATGATAGTGCCGTACCTTTGGTTCTGTTTGCCATTCCTGATCAAGAGGCGCAGAAAAATCACTACGAGGTTAAAATCCCCTATTTATCGAGTATCATCTTAACGCATTCGTTAGATGGAGAGATCAAAGGACTTAATAACTGGGCACCCGAGGATCAGCCTTATGTGCCTATTGTATTTTGGTCCTTCAGGGTAATGGTAGGCATTGGTATGCTTATGATACTTATGGGGGTTTTTAGTCTCTATAAATACTTCAAAAAGCAGCAGTTCGACCCTAAAAGCGTCTGGTTCCACCGCGGTTGGATGATGATGATGCCGCTTGGGTTTGTGGCGATATTGGCCGGGTGGTTTGTCACCGAAACCGGACGCCAGCCTTGGACAGTATATGAAGTCATTCGTACTGCTGAGAGTATGTCACCGGTTGCCGCTCAACAAGTGGCCACTACGCTTATTGGCTTTATTGTGCTGTACACTTTTATCTTTGGTGCTGGCACCTTTTATATCGTAAATCTTATTTTAAAAGGACCGCAGCCGTATGAAGATCCTGCGGAAGATAATTTCTACGAACACTCGGTAACTGAAAGTCAGGGCCGTGCCTTAAGTGGTGATAGTAATCCTGATGAGAGCACTAGAGAAGATACCTCTGAAGGCGTCGATAAGCCTGCGGACGATGTGGATGATGGAGGGCTACGCTAATGTTTAACTATGGTGATGTATTAGATTTACCTTTGATTTGGGGCGGCTTGATTGCTTTTTCCGTCTTTGTCTATGTCCTACTCGATGGCTTTGATCTTGGGTGCGGTATCTTATTCCCGTTTGCCGGCTCTGAGAAAAACCGCAGTCGCATGATGAACTCAATCGCCCCTTTTTGGGATGGTAATGAAACTTGGTTAGTATTGGGCGGTGGCGGTTTATTTGCCGCTTTCCCAGTAGCTTACGGCATTATTATGTCCGGTCTTTATTTGCCCGTTATTTTTATGCTGTTCGGTCTGATCATGCGCGGGGTTGCCTTTGAGTTTCGCTTTAAGGCAACCAAGCATCAGTATTTATGGAATTTTTTCTTTTCCTTTGGCTCTTACGTCGCAGCTTTTTTTCAAGGGGTTATGCTAGGGGCCTTAGTACATGGTTTAGAGGCCAGCAATCGTCTGTATACCGGTGGTCCTTTTGATTGGTTCTCAACCTTCTCTATTATGTGCGGTATTGCCTTAATCATTGGTTATGCTTTGCTTGGTTCTACTTGGCTGATTATTAAAACAGAGCATACGCTACAAGTATGGGCACGAAAAGTTTCTAACTGGGTACTCTCTGCATTGATATTAATGATGGTTGCTGTCACTGTTTCGATGTACTTTTCTGATATTGACGCCCTTGAAGGTTGGTTTAGTTTCCCAGGATTATTATATCTTGCACCTATGCCTATTATCGTGCTGTTATTGTTCTTTTTAATGCGTAAAGATCTCAAAACTGAGCGTGAATATCGTCCCTTTTTATTGACTGTTGCTTTATTTTTAATGGGTTATATTGGTGTTTGTTTTGCGATATTTCCATATATCGTACCGTATCAGATGACGATTTATGAGGCCGCCGCCGCTGATACTACGCTATCATTCTTGTTAATTGGTGCTGGGGTCATGATTCCAATCATCTTAAGTTATACCGCTTTTGGTTACTACACCTTCAAAGGTAAAACGAGTCATGAACACATGTATTAAGTAGGACGGTAAGGAGGTCATGATGAAGAAGCTCAGTAAAAAACAATCGCAATGGGCATGGTTTGTCGGTCTATATCTAGCCGGGTTTCTAGTTGTCTTTACTATCGCTCAGCTAATTAGACTAGCGATGGGCGTATAAAAAAATGATTAACAACTGGTCATAAAAAGGTGGCGCTGACCCAGTCAGCGCCACCTTTTTATTTATATTAGGCCGTGTTTAAAATTACCTCTTAAGCGCCTTTATGATTACTAGCACCTTTCTCATTAATAAAGGTATTTACTTGGGCTAAGCGCTCAGGCGTGCCTACATCTATCCAGTTATCAGTAATAACTTCAGCGGTAATCTGAAACTTAAGCATCGCTTGCTTAAGCAATGGCGCTAACGCTGCTGGCTGACCACTGACTAAACCATCTAGGAGTCTTGGTGACATTACACTGATACCTGCGAAGGTATACTTGTCTGCTTCAGCAATCGACTCCTCGCTCGCTAAGCCGTTATTGAGCGCAAAATCACCACTATTATTATGCTCCGGATTATCAATTAACAGCAAGTGCGCGCGCTGATCGGCGCTGAGCTTATAGTCTTGTAATTGCACAAAATTATAAGTCGTCCACACATCAGAATTCACTAAAATAAACGGCTCATCTCGCAGCTTGTTGGTTTGCAGAGCCTGAAAAATCCCGCCAGCAGTTTCTAAAGGCTCCTCATCTTCTACTGACCAATGCAGGTTAACGCCATATTGCGAGCCATCGCCTAGCGCCGCCATGAGCTTATCAGCGAGCCATGAGGCATTGATAGTGATGTCAGTGATACCGGCTGCTTGCAGCGCTTTTATGTGCCAAACAATGAGGGGCTGACTACCCACTTCAACTAAAGGTTTAGGCGTCTCAAGGGTTAACGGGCGTAAGCGTGTGCCTTTGCCTGCCGCTAGTATCATCGCTTGGGTTATGCTCGCCATATTTACTCCTGGATCAAAAGATAACTTTTGAGATGACTAAAAGTGTTGTTCTGATTAAATGTTATGACTAAATATACTGCTGCACAAACTTAGTTTGATAAGCAGGCAGTACTGTCTCTACCACCCACTGATTAAAAGGGATGATTGCCTGCTTTATCTCCTCACTACCTTGCTTGGCAAGCCAGTCAAGCTCAAAGAGTAAATCACTCATTACTTTTGGAATATCGGCTAAATAACGGTTTTTGCCATCGCGTTCAAACAAACGAATAAAGATGCCAAGCACCTTCAAATGACGCTGAACCCCCATCACATTGACATCGTTTTCAAACTGCTCAACACTAGTAGTAGTGAGTTCAGCTTGCTGCTGCAATTGCCAAAAGTCCTTAATCCAGCTAGAGATTTGTGCCTCAGGCCAATCGACATAAGCATCACGGACTAATGACACCAAATCATAACTATAAGCGCCGACAACTGCGTCTTGAAAGTCGATCACTCCTAAGCGCTTGGGGTCGGCTTGGTCTTGCATCAGATTACGACTGTGATAATCGCGATGGACGATGACTTGTGGCTGGCGCAAAATTTCAGTGATTAACGCTTTTTTGACAGCCTCCCAAAGTCTAGTGTCTAAACTTATCTCAATGTGCGGGATAAACCAGTCACTAAATAAGTCCATCTCGCGGTCAAGAAGTTCGTCATCATAATCTGGCAACTGGTGCTGGGTTTTGGCAGTCTCTACCGGTACTTGCTGCAGCGCAGTCAAAGTCTGCATAGCGGCTTGATAATAAGTATCGACTTGCGCTGGGGTTGCACCAACCAGTAAGTGTGCAAACTCCACCGTACCAAAGTCTTGCAGAACTAGAAACCCTTGCTCAGTATCTTGGGCGATAAGGGTCGGCACATTAATCGCTGGCGCCATTAAAGCTGTGACGTTTATAAACTGCTGCATCGCTTGCTGCTCATCAGCAGAGTCCATCACCATGTAATGCTCAGAATTATTATTATCTGATTGGTTTAACCATTGTAGACGATGGTACTGGCGGCTACTGGCATCACCTGGTAGGCTGTCGAGTTTAAACTCTTGACCGGCAAATACTTGCTGCAACCAATGAATTAGCTGCTGCTGACGCTCATCAGCGGCTTCGGTATTACTCACTATTTGAGTTGGTGTTTGGGTGCTGATTGTAGAATCAGTGTTCATAATCATTTTGTCTGTCATAGCGCTAGTAGTCATAAAGAAAATCGCCGGTTAAATAGAGTGATAAGTCGGGCAAATACTTGCTAAAATAACGAACCATCTGAGAGTGCTCAGTATTTTTATCAGTCTTATTGACTCGCTACTTACTATTAGCCAGCTTACCAATAAAGAAATACCTTGCTGTATTATAAAATTTGCTGATTAGTGTAGCTGATTTGGTTTTTTTTGACTATCATAAGTCAAAATAATTGTCGCTCTGCTCATTATTGAATGATTTAATAAAGGTTAAACTAGTCTTTACAGCGGTATAAAGCTACTGTAGCAAACGACCAAACAGATCCTATTGTTAAATAATTGAGATTAAATCAATAACAGTAAGTGATACTTATAAAATGTATATCGAGTGGTTAGCTTCTGGTTTGATACTCGCTTTTAAAATCCATTGACTATCTGTCTCCATCGTAACCCAAATGGCTAATAGGCTCTACAATCATAGGTGTGCCCTTGTTATATTCTCCGCTCTACCAAAGCATTCGCATGATTCTATTCGGTGCGTTAAGTATATCTAGCTTAACGGTCAGTGCCGCTATCACCGATGACGATCAGCAGATGCGCAAGCCTTTGGCGGCTGAAGGAACTGAGCGCGCATTGGCAGATATCGATACTACTAGCGACAATGATTTAGCTCCTATGGCGTCCATGAATGAGAGTGCTACTATAAGCTCAGGCGCCGCTATAGATAATGCTTCTGCGCTAGAAAATAACGACGACTCTCAAATAGCGACTAGCACAACTATAGAGCCAATCGCGATCACTGACTCCATTATAGACTCTGATACGGGCATTACTGATACTGACCCTAAAAATCTAAATCTTAATGACGAAACTATCCAAGATAGCTTAATGCGCTTGGCGGAATTTTATGAATTAAGACCCGATAGCGATGTTACTAATAAAACTACGGTACCACCAAATAATGCTACGAGCCTAGTCAATAACGACCTACCTAACGCTGAGCTAGATCGTTCTTTAGCAGCAAAGCAAACCTTGCCAAAGCTAGGAACCGATCTGAATGTTGTTCCTATTACTGTCGATAATGCGCCTCGCTGTGAAGGTCAATGGGTCTATCCTGATAGCAATCCAAATTACCAAAGGGCGATAAACGAAGCCAATAGCGACGCAGATGCACCTCTAAATAATCGAGACTCTATCTATGCTGAATCTGACTATGGTTATTATGACAATGTCGACTATGCTGAGCTGTCAGGGAACGTAATTATCGATCAAGGTGAGCAGCATATCGAGGCTCAAAAAGTAGTTTTGAATCTCAGCAGTGGCGTGGCAGCAGCACAAGGGCAAGTGATGTTCACCGACCAAGCGATCGGCAATACGCCAAACCGCGATACAAGACTCAGTACCGGGAACGAACGCGCGACTGCTACTGTTAATGACAGAGTCACACAAGGCGGTTTGATTGGCGTCGCTGATAGCCTAGCTTATAATACAAAGAATCAGCAGTCGACGGCCCGCGATGTCGCTTTTGCCAGCGTCCCTCTGCAAGCGCATGGTTATGCCAAACAGCTCAACCGCCCTAATGAGAGCCAGTACGAGCTTGATGGCGTGATGTTCACTACTTGTCCGCCTACTGACCGTAAGTGGCAGCTTGAAGCTAAAAATATCGACTTAGATACCGATACTGGCCGCGGCGAAGCTTATAACACGACCTTCAAAATCGCCGATGTGCCAGTGCTTTATTTGCCTTATTTCAACTTCCCTATTGACTCACGTCGTAGCAGTGGCTTTTTATTACCCAATGCCAGCATCGGTAGTGAAAACGGTTTAGAAATTGATGTTCCCTATTATTTCAATCTAGCACCTAATTATGATGCCACACTTAATACCCATCTTTATACCAATCGTAACCCGATGCTTTCAGGAGAATTTCGCTATCTAACCGAAGATTATGGCGAAGGTATACTTAATGGCTCTTATTTACCTAATGATAGAGAATATGATGATGAAGATCGTAGCAGTCTGTTTTATGATCACTACTGGTCCTCTAACAGTATTCCACGCTTAAGCGGTGATGCTAAATACAGTTATGTCTCTGACGCGGATTATATTAATGATTTTGATACCTTAGGCTTATCTAATAATACGCTCAACCTGCCGCGGCGAGCTCGGCTGAATTATTATAATGACTATGTCAATGGTGAACTCAAAGTTGAAACCTATCAAACCTTAGACGCTATCACCAATACTGGCGAGTTGCTACAAGATAAAGATAAGCCTTACTCGCGCTTACCGCAGCTGTCGCTCAACTATCGCTTACCTTGGTCAGATAATATAAACTTCACAGGGGTTCATGACTCAGCCTACTTTAAGAAGTCAATTGACGATGGCTCTGAGGCCGAAAAAAGCGGCGTTAGAGTCTATAACAAGCTAAGCGCCGCTTATCCTATCGAGGCCGCGTGGGGGTATATCAACCCTAAGCTGAGCTTGCAGCATTTGTATACTTCATACGATCAAGACAGTTTAGACGCTAATAATCTTGATGAGGAAGATGGTAATCAGTCCGTATTTGTCCCGCAAGCGAGCATTGATGCGGGTCTGAACTTTTATCAAGCAGGCTCACCTTTTGGCGCTTTCGATGACACCATGGGCGGCTATCAGCTGCTGAGTCCGCGTCTGAAATATACCTACTCCCCTTTTGAAGATCAAAACGATATTCCTAACTTCAACACGCGTATCGCCTCTATCAACTACGAGCAGCTCTTCTCAGACAGTTGGTTCTTAGGGTATGATCGCCTGCAAGACTTGCATGCCATCACCCCTGGCATCAATTATCGTTACATCGACGCAACGGGTGTGACACGTTTTGATGGTAGCATTGCAGAGCAGTTTTATTATGGTGATGGACGGGTGACTTTAGAGGATCAGACGCCAGTATTTAATACGGATTCGTCAGGAATGGTCTGGAATGCCAGCACCCAACCCTATAACAACGTTTGGGTAGATGTCAGTGGGGCACTAAACAGTAGCTATGATCTCAATTACATTACCACTGAGCTGCGCTATCAGCCTGCTAATAATAGCTTATTCAACGTCGGCTTTGTCAAACGTCAAGAAGATGAAAATACCAATCAGCTCCCTATTTCAGCCCTCACGGCGTCAGCTATTTTTCCGATAAACAGTAACTGGCGAGTTCTAGCACAAGGCCAGTATGATTATCGGCGCAACCAAACCCTCGACGCTTTAGTCGGAATAGATTACGAAGATTGCTGTTTTGGCTTTGCCGTTTATGGTCGTCGTTACTATAATGATTTGAATATCAACGATAAGCCTAATCAAGCGATCATGGCTGAAATTAGGCTTAATGGTTTAGGCAGTGGCAGTGGCCGCTTGACTCGCTTATTATCAGATAAAGTATTAGGGTTTGAGCCGACACAAACCGCCTGGAAGGACTAACAAACGAACTACCCTATCGCTATATTAAGTTGGATTTTGCCTACAAGTGCATGCCGCTGATCAACCCATAACCGATATGATGACATCAATAAGGATTATCATGAGACTTTTTTCTTTACGCCAGACTAACCGAGCCATACTAACGAGTATGGGCGTCAGTCTAGGTCTTATACTTGCATTTAATGCTCAAGCGGCTACTGCTGAATCTACTAATAATCAGGCAGCCGGTGTTGAGAATCAAAACACTAGCCGTCTAACGCCTGCAACCAGTACCGATGGCATTATTGCCCTAGTCAATGATAATGCCATTCTAAAAAGCGAACTGATTAATGCTGTCGTTCAGACCCAAGCAAGAGCGCAAGCCGCAGGCCAACCTATCGCCAACTCACCACAACTGCAGTCTGAAGTCCTGAATGGCTTGATTCAACGCGAGTTACAGCTGTCTCTTGCCAATAGACTTGGCTTACAACCTGATGATGCAGCCATCAATCAGCGTTTAGCGCAGATTGCTCAAGGAGAAGGCGTTAATAGCTTAGCCGGTCTACAACAAAAACTAGATGCCAGCCAGCCGGGTAGCTATGCTGCCTTGCGCGCGAAGTTGTTTGAAGATGCGACTATTCAAGCCTTACAGCAACGCCAAGTCAGTAGCCGAGTCCGTATCAGCGAGCAAGATGTTGATGCCTTCTTGTCTTCCCCTGAAGCTAAGCGTCTCAACCAAAACGAATACCAGACCATTCATGTACGTGTGCCTTACATCGATGACTACAGCCGTCTCTCAGCCGCTCAGCGTGAGCAAGCGCTCGCAGTAGCAAAGACCCTGCGCACTCGTTTATTAGAACCGAATGTCGACGTTGCGGCAGCGATAGCTGCAGTGCAAGGTGGCTACCCTATTCCACTACAAGGTGGCGATATGGGTTTTCATAGAGCTGCTGCGCTACCGACTGAGCTATCAAGTCAGATTACCAAGCTTGCAGTTGGGGAAGTCAGCGCGCCTTTAGTCACTCCAGAAGGAATCGATATCGTCAAACTAGCCAACAAAACCGTTAGTGACAAAATGATTGTGCCACAATGGGATGTTCGACATATCCTGGTCAAAATCGATGAATTACAGACCGATAGCCTAGCGCAGCAAAAAATCAATGACCTCTATGAGCAGCTGCGTCAAGGCGCAGATTTTGCCAGCTTAGCTTCTACTTATTCTGATGATCCGGGCTCTGCTGGACGTGGCGGCGATTTGAACTGGGTCGGCGAAGGTGAGATGGTTGGAGAGTTCGAAGCAGTCATGAAAAACACTACCGTCGGCGACTATTCCGCGCCCTTCAAGAGCCAGTTTGGCTGGCACATACTCAAAGTCGATGATAAGCGTCAACAAGACATCAGTGATGAATATCGTCGTGATATGGCCCGCCAAGCCCTATTTCAACGCTTAGCACCACAAGCGACAGAAGACTGGTTACAAGAGCTACGAGCGGGTGCCTACATTCAAGTGATTGAGTAGTTATGCTCTAGCGCGTGCTCTGCTTACTGCTAATAAAAAGGGGATATGCTAAGTCATATCCCCTTTTTATTAGACAAACAAAATGTTATCGAGCTACTATAGCTTTACACTGATGATTACTAGCGCCTGATCATTAGCAGTTATCGATAATCTTGTCACTGGCATTACTTTATTTCTATTTTATTTCTGTTTTACTTCAGCTTATTATGACTAACGATTAAACAATTATTTTGTTATGGTACTCAAAATTTGCGATTCTAATAATAAGCTCATTTTACAAGCTTCAATTATCAACAATCATCTAGATATAAACAGTTTTAAATAGCAATAAAAACAAACACTTAGCTACAAAAAACTGTCTTTTGATACTCAAGCATTCTTTGTTGTCTTACTTGCTACTGATAAAATAGTTGCTAATAATTATAGATAATTACGCAAGTTTTACTCAATTATCAGCAGTGATAATACAAGCTAAAGCTGTCGTTATTTATAATAAAGTAATGATTGATATTGACAGGAGAGACGATGATAAATACCGGTGATAAACTAATCTGCATAAGCGGAAATTATTTCTATAAAAAAGACGAGCTATATACCGTTGGCGAATTTGTGAATGACAAATACTTTGTACTATCTACCGGCCATAACGATGAGCACTGGTATGCCACCATCGATGAGAAAGGCATATATGTCAGTTTTGATTGTCTTACCGAAGAATGCGATGATGCTTGGTTTGCGGTTACTGAAGATAAAAATGATGACTGGTTAAATGTTTATAGTACCTTAGATCATGCCTAGAACCTACTAAGCGCTATGCTGTATTGACCTTAAATGGCTTTAATTAACTTTAAATAGTTTTGAGGATAATTCTGTTAACAAGTGGTATTTATGAAAACTGCAAAGTATTTGATGGTTGCTAGTAGTATCCTTTGTTAGTAGCAATTTTTATTAATAGAAACTCTTATTAGTAAAAACCATGGACAAGAAAAAACCCGAACCTTGGGCAATAGGTTCGGGTTATTGATATTTCATTTTATTATTATTATATCCCTGATGACTTATATTAAGTCCTCTCTAAGCCACTTCACACCGACTCATAACACTTGAGCTGACTCAATGCTATAAGCCTCAACACTGCATCCTTGACTATCCTTGTGTTGATGAGCCTATTATATACTGGCTTAGCAGCGCTAACTAGACGCCAAAAGCCCTATTTTCTGTACGCTTATGCTTACAGAGGATTTGAGTCATCTATTTATATAATCTGAAAATGCTTATACCGGTTTTGCCGCTCGATCTTCTAGCGTTTTATTGTTTTCTTCAGCGTGTTGTTGCGAGACTTTTTGTCCCTCTTCTTTACCTTCTTCGATCTTATGATTGGTCTCTTGAATGTCTTCTGCATCGGTAGTAGGCGCGTTTTGTTCCTGTTTACTAGCTTCCTGCGGTTCATATTGTAGGGTCGTCATCACTGGAAAATGGTCGGAGCCAATAGATGGCATTCGACTGATATCAACTAGCGTAAAACAAGCACTATGAAAAATATGATCTAGCGCCCAACGCAAAAAGGGATATTTGACGTGAAAGGTATTGATAAAGTGACGACCAATACGCGGATCAAGTAAGCCTGAGATACGCTGAAAACGGCGCGTGGTTTTTGACCATGCTACATCGTTGAGATCTCCTGCTAATATAGCAGTTTGCTCATGCTCTTTGATATGCTTGCCAACCATCAGCAGCTCCGCATCGCGCGTGGTCGATTTATCCGCTTCGGTAGGACTTGGTGGCATGGGATGTAAACAATATAGCCAAATAACCCGACCACTTGGTAAGCGTAATTGGCTATGGATAGAGGGAATATCATCGATAATCAGATACTTAACTTCAGGATCTATCAGCTCAAGCTTTGAGTACAAGTGCATGCCATATAAGTTGTCTAAGGGAACTTTGACCGTATAAGGATAGTCAGGCTCTATCTGCTCAAGCGCTCGCTCCCACTGCTTATCTGTCTCTAAGGCGATCAGAATATCGGGGGTTTTGTCGTTTACCAAATCGACTAAATCTTGCTTTTGCTCATTAGGCGTTAATACATTGGAGACCATGATTTTGATCTGATGCTCAGCGAGCTCTGGGTCATCGGTGGCGTTTTGTACTTCTTTTTTCCATAACTGCGTATAAGGAAGCACCATTCTTAGCTGATAAGCTAAAGTCAGACTCAAGGCCAAAAACAATAGCCACTGACCTATCTGCCACTCGGAGTAGAATAAAATCATCGCCGCCCAAGCGACGACTCCTAACACCATAATCTGGATGCGCGGAAACTCGACTACTCGGACCCACCAATTATCAAGGGGCATCCAGCCCCAAATGGTTACAAAGGTGATAAACCCTGCTAACCATTGCGCGCCGTAATACAGTAAAGAGATATCCATAATATAGGTAACCATTTATTAAAATGAGGGCTAAGCCAGGAGTAAAGTCTGATTTAGAAACAATACTTATGATTAGTGCTTATAATTATTCAAAGTTATCATAGTCATTTTTCAAGCTTACTTTAGCATCTCGTTAAGCGGATAAATATTATAAAACGTTACTGTTTAAAGCTCATTAATAATAGAGATGTTGAAGTAGAAGAAATTTATCGAAAAATCTTGCTTTTTTGTTCTATTCCCGGCATTGTTACGGGTTGTCCTTGTCACAAACTATGTCACAAACCATCGTACAAGAGGAAGGCATTTCATGAGTAATTTAACAGTAGGTTTAGTAGGCTGGCGCGGTATGGTCGGCTCAGTGCTGATTGAGCGTATGCGCGAAGAAAAAGACTTCACTGGTATCACCCCAGTGTTTTTCTCAACCAGTAATAGCGGCGGCGATGCGCCAAGCTTTGATGGTATTAGCCCAAGTAAACTCAAAGATGCTCATGATATTAATTCCTTAGCGGACTGCGACGTGATTATTACCTGCCAAGGCGGCGACTATACCCAAAAGGTGCACCAGCCCCTGCGTGATAGCGGCTGGGAGGGTTATTGGATTGATGCCGCGAGCACCCTGCGTATGGATGAGGATAGCATCATTATTTTAGATCCGGTTAATCGTAACGTCATTGACAATGCTTTAGCTAATGGCAAAAAAGACTTTATCGGTGGTAACTGTACGGTATCACTTATGCTAATGGCTATCGGTGAGCTGTTCAATAGAGGCTGGGTGGAATGGGTCAGCGCGATGACTTATCAAGCGGCAAGCGGCTCTGGCGCTAACAATATGCGCGAACTTATCAATGGTATGGGTATATTACAAGATGCGGTCAAAGCTGAGCTCTCTGATCCTGCTAGTGCCATTTTAGATATCGATAAAAAGATCGCCGAGACTCAGCGCTCAGCTGATTTTCCTCAGCAGTATTTTGGTGTACCACTAGCTGGTAGTTTGATTCCTTATATCGATGCGCAAATGGAAAATAAACAATCAAGAGAAGAGTGGAAAGGCGGCGTTGAAACCAATAAAATCCTTGGTAACGATGTACAGAGCAATATCCCTATCGATGGGATGTGTGTTCGTATTGGTGCTATGCGCTGCCATGCTCAAGGCTTGACTATTAAACTTAAAAAAGACATCCCGCTAAATGAGATCGAAGAAGCACTAAAAAATAGCGATAATAAATGGCTAGATGTGGTCGAAGATACCAAAGAAGCCACCGTTGAGCGTCTAACGCCGGTAGCCGTGACAGGGACTTTAACAGTGGCCTTAGGACGCCTGCGCAAACTGAACATGGGTCCTGAATACTTAGGTGCCTTTACCGTCGGCGATCAGCTATTATGGGGCGCAGCAGAGCCTTTACGCCGGATGCTTAACATCATTCGTGAGCAAAACAGCTAACTTAAAAACGAGTATTTCAATTACATTTATTTGTAGAATAAAAAAGACAGCATTTGCTGTCTTTTTTATTGCCCCGTGTATTTGGCAACGAGGCTTCTCTTAAGCGTATAGAAATAACGATCGCACAAAAAATCGCTAATAATGATATAATTAGCGCCATTTTCATAGCTCAGATAGCGATTATCATATGCAATTTACTTTACACAAAACTGCTAGCGGCGAGACTCGTGCTCGTCGCGGTACCGTTCATCTTAATCATGGCGAGGTACAAACTCCTGCCTTTATGCCTGTTGGCACTTACGGTACGGTCAAAGGTATGCTACCGCGCGATATTGAGGCCATTGGCGCAGATATCATATTAGGCAATACCTTTCACCTCTGGTTACGTCCGGGTACTGATATCATCGATCAGTTTGGCGGTCTGCATAAATTTATGCATTGGGATAAGCCTATCTTGACCGATTCTGGTGGCTTTCAGGTCTTTAGCCTTGGCGCAATGCGCAAGATTACCGAAGAAGGGGTAAATTTTAAGTCGCCTATTGATGGTGCTAAAGTATTCTTGTCTCCTGAAAAGTCGATGCAAATTCAGTATAGCTTGAATTCTGACATCGTTATGCAGTTCGATGAGTGTACGCCTTATCCGGCGACTCACGCTGAAGCTAAAAAGTCTCTAGAGCTCTCGCTGCGTTGGGGTCAGCGCTGTCTTGATGAGCATCAAAAACTTGGCAGTACTAATGCGCTCTTTGGTATCGTGCAAGGCAGTATGTACGCCGATTTGCGTCAGCAGTCGCTTAAGGGCTTACTTGAGATTGGCTTTGATGGTTATGCTATCGGCGGTCTCTCTGTAGGGGAACCTAAAGAAGAGATGATGGCGGTGTTAGATTACCTACCTGATGATATGCCAGCAAACAAACCGCGCTATCTGATGGGCGTGGGTAAACCTGAAGATCTAGTCGAAGGCGTGCGCCGCGGCGTCGATATGTTTGACTGCGTCATGCCGACTCGTAATGCACGTAATGGTCATTACTTCGTCACTGGTGATGCTGATAACACTGGAGTGGTACGCATTCGTAATAGCCAATATCGTACGGATACAGGCCCACTAGATCCTGAATGTGACTGCTATACCTGTCAGAACTTTAGCCGCGCTTATCTTTACCATCTCAATAAATGTAAAGAGATGCTAGGCGCGCAGCTGGCTACCATTCATAACCTGCGTTATTATCAGCGCTTAATGCAAGGCATCAGAGACGCCATCGAGCAAGATACCTTTGATGCCTTTGTCAGTGAGTTTTATGCCAAGCGTGGTCAAACGGTGCCTGAGCTAAACCTACGCTAACTCTTTAAACGCTCATCTATCTCTCTGCATCTTTATCTATCATTCAGATCAAAAAAGGGCTTAAGAAAATTCTTAAGCCCTTTTTGCTGCTTGACTGATGTATGCGCCATTCAAAAAGGCTAATGGCCAAACGTTTTAACCCATTAATGTGGTCACAAACACGATAACCACTGCGATTGGCGCTACAAACTTGGAGATAATCTGCCATAGCGTCCACGTACCATTAGACAGACCAAGCTCTTGCTGAACACTGCGCTGATCCATCTGCCAGCCAAGGAAGATAATCGCCGCCAGACCCGTAAGTGGTAGGATAAACTTACTGGTGAGCTTATCTAAAGCATCAAAGATACCGTTGCCCATGATCGTAAAATCAGCCCATAGGTTAAACGACAACAAGGCTGCGATACCAAGTAGCCAAATCACAATACTCGCCACGATGGTCGATACTGTACGGCTCATCGAAGTACGCTCTTCTAAAAACTCCACCGTCGGCTCAAGTAGCGAAATCGATGAAGTGATAGCGGCAAAGGTAATCAATAAGAAAAACAAAGTACCGATTATCGTACCTGCGCCCATGCTACCAAAGGCAATTGGCAAGCTGACAAAGATAAGACCAGGGCCTGAGGCAGGATCTAAGCCATTGCTAAAGATAATCGGGAAGATCGCCAGACCAGCGGCCAAAGCAATCACGGTATCCAAGATAACCACTGTACGGGCGGTCTTGAGTAAGTTAACTTCACGGCCCAAATAAGAGCCATACGCAATCATAATGCCCATACCGATAGATAGAGTAAAGAACGCATGACCAAGCGCAGCAAGCATCACGTCTGCAGTCAGCTTGCTAAGGTCTGGAGCAAATAGGTAAGCAACCGCTTCACCAAATCCTCCATTCATGACGTTATAACCGACGATGACAAACAAGATAAGACCCAATAATGGCATTAACACCTTGGCGGTTTTTTCGATACCACTTGTCACCCCTATACCGACGATGATAGCCGTCAGCACCATAAACACAGTGTGCCAAATGGTCAATGTACCGGCTGAGGCCAGCATAGCATCAAATGTCGCACCAACTGCGTCGCCATCTTGGCCAACAAACTCACCTGAGGCGATTTTGGTGATATAGTTTAGCGCCCAGCCACCGATGACACTATAAAACGATAAAATTAAGAAACCGCCCAAAATACCTGACGCACCTACGATACCCCAGCTGCGTGACTTGCCTTGGCTGGCGGCCACATCAGCAAAGGTATTGACTGGGTTTTTTTGTCCGCGGCGACCGATCAACCACTCAGCGACTAGAATCGGAAAACCTACTAACGCGATACAGAATAAATAAGCGATAACAAAAGCGGAACCCCCACTTTCACCGACCATATATGGAAATTTCCATATATTTCCCAACCCAACTGCCGACCCTACCGCTGCTAGCACGAAGCCAAAGCTTGAGCTCCATTGTGCGTGTTGTTGTTTATTCATAGCCATCTTTTCCGTCCTCTTGCTTCAATTAATACTACTGATAACCTTCCTTGATTATCATAAGCCGCCCATCATAATGCTTAAGCGAATTATTAAACGCCCCGATATGAAGCGTCCAGTAACATTAAGAAAAAATTGTTTACAATACCGTAAACGCTCAGTTTCTGCTAAGCAACCAAAAAAGTCAAGTGCCCATAAATATAAAAAGCCATAACAATTGGTTATGGCTTTTTATCATTTTACCTATAACTAACAAGAGTTTGGACTATCAACAATCCTTTTTATCATAAATTGTGGCTAAGCCTAATCAATTGTCTACTAACCACTTAGCGGACGACACCGCGTTTGCTGTGCTCTAAAGAATCAATGAGTAGCTGGATTTTTGGCTCTTTGGGTAGCAGCTCATTTTGTAAAACCTCAAGCGCTTGGACAGTGGTCAGACCAGACCTAAAAACGACACGGTAAGCTTGACGTAAGACGTCGATAGTCTGTTTCGACCAGTCTTTTCGGCGCATGCCTTCTATATTTAGACCATGAGCGCCTGCCGGATTGCCCGATACCATAGTAAAAGCCGCCACATCTTTTAGAATAAGGCTCGCTCCACCGACTAAGCTGTAGTCATCAACGCGGCAGAACTGGTGAATACCAGAATTGCCACCAATGATAGTATGATCGCCGATGGTCACGTGTCCGGCAATGCCAACGTTATTTGCTAAGACATTGTGGCTACCAATGGTACAGTCATGAGCAATATGGGTATTGACCATCAGTAAGTTGTGACTGCCAATCTTAGTGATAGTAGCGTCTTGCGCGGTACCGCGGTGCAAACTACAAGCCTCTCGAATAGTATTATGATCGCCAATCTCAAGCCAAGTACGCTCACCGGCATACTTTAGATCTTGGGGATCTTCGCCTATACTAGCAAACTGATAAAACTGATTATGCTGCCCTATACGCGTCAACTTAGCCACTACCACATGACGATGCAAGATCGTGTGAGCGCCGATAGACACCTCATCACCAACGATACAATACGGTCCTATAACCGCCGTTTCATCAATAGTCGCAGAAGGTGAGATGAGTGCTGTAGGGTGAATCTGGCTCGCTGTAGGGTGAATCTGGCTCATAGTACAGGCCTTAGTATCATCTAATTCAATGGAATAATAAAAATAGCTAGCGCTGGTTTATCAGGGTTATTTCTCTTGACGAGCAATCATAATCTGCGCACTAACGGCTAGCTGCTGCTCAACGTGAACCGTACAATCAAACTTATAGATGCCTTGCTTTTGCATGGTCAATTTAGAGCGAATAATAAGCTGATCTCCTGGGATCACTTGGCGTTTGAAGCGCACTTTATCTACTCCTGCAAACAAGTATAGATAGCCATCTTCAGAGGTTAGGCCGGCACTAATAAACCCTAAAACCCCAGAAACTTGCGCCATAGACTCTACCATTAACACCCCTGGCATAATAGGCTCATCAGGGAAATGGCCATTAAAAAACTCTTCGTTAATGGTGACATTTTTTATACCCGTGATCCACTCGCCAGGTTTACAAGCAGTAATCCGATCTACTAACATAAAGGGATAACGGTGCGGCAAATAATGCTTCAAATCGTGATAAGTCAGCGGTAAAGTCAGATCGTTTGTTGCTAACTTATCGATATCTTCATCCGTTAATTTATCGAAATCAATGGCACTCATAATGGGCTTCCTTGCGGTACTCGCAATTAAAATACAAATTAAAAACGTTCACTTCTAAAATAGTTACTTTTAAAAAACCACTTTTGAAATAATCAGTTTTGCTTAGACTGTTGTGTTAAAAATATCCGCTTAATCATTACCCATCTGGCGAAAACGTACCGCCGCCCGTCGCCATTTGGCTGTTGGCATCGCTGCTGTACCAGATGAATACGAGCCTGAGGTTTTAATCGACTTTGTCACCATAGTCATGCCAGATAAAGTCACATCATCAGCAATCTCAATGTGACCGGTGATACCGACAGCACCGCCAACGATACAGCGCTTACCAAGACGAGTGCTACCAGCGATACCGGTATGAGCGGCAATAGCAGAACCAGCGCCGATATGAACGTTGTGCGCTATTTGGACTAAATTATCGATAATCACATGATTGCCTATAACCGTATCATCAATAGCGCCGCGATCGATACAGGTATTGCTCCCTATTCGCACCTGATCCCCAATGATCACACGCCCTAGCTGAGCAATACGCTCCCAGCCACTGTCACTAGGATCTTTAGTTGGGGCAAAGCCAAAACCCTCTGCTCCTATACTAGCGCCGGCATGTACTCTGACGTGACAACCTATGATACAGTTGTGACCGATGACTACTTGTGATTTAAAATCACAGCGCTCGCCAACACTAGTATGTGCCCCAATGACTACATGAGCATCAAGACAACTACCCGCGCCTATTTGTACCTGCTCACCAACCACACAAAACGGCCCTATACTCACCCCTTCACCGATGATGGCACTATCAGCAATGCTTGCTGTCGGGTGTATAGTCCCAGTCGCAGGCTTGGGTTCAAATAACTGAGTACTACTAGCATAGGCTAAATAAGGGGTAGCAACGACTAAAGCGATCGTCGGTGCGGTGACAGCCTCAGCATGCGGTTCGCTGACTAGCACCACTCCAGCCTCACTAGCTGCAAGATAAGAGAGGTATTTCGGATCCGCCAAAAAGCTGAGCTGCGTGCTGGTCGCGGTCGCTAAACTCCCGACGCCACTAATTTCAAAATCAAGCTGCTCAGGGTTTAGCGCAGCCTTATTCAGGACTGGTTGGCGCTGCTCAATTTGAGTAATGAGATGCTCAATCGTAGTCATAGTCAGTAACACTGCTAACAATATATTAAAAATAGGCACTAAGCTAAGATGTGCTAAAGGTTTAGCTTAATAATCCGTCCTACCCCTTCGTTTTAGAGCTGACATGTTAGCCAGCTCTAAATAAAGCAGTTATAGTAGCGACTTAAAAGGTACTACCAATTTGGAACTGGACTTTTTCAGTCTCATCGCCTTCTTTATCGCCAATAGGTACGGCATAGCTGATAGAGATAGGCCCGATAGGCGTGTACCAAGTCACGCCAGCACCGGCGCTAAAGCGTAGATCGTTGTCTTGCGTCAATAATGGCACTTTTTTAGTTTTGTCTGGGTTATTAGGATCGCTGAGATCAGGCAAATTATCTGAACCAGTATTTGGATTGACGAAGTTGCGATCTTCTCGATCGGTAGTATCAAAGACTTGTCCGCCTTCTGCGAATAATACCGGACGCACTTGATCTGCCCAATCGCCTTTAAATGGCATAGGTAAGATGAGTTCAGCACCAAAACTTGCTAACGCATTACCACCGACTTCTTCGTCTCTAACACGGTTCACACCGTTAATCGCATCGATGTAAGCTTTTGATCTAGGGCCTAAGCTTGAAGCCTCATAGCCTCGTACTGAGCCATAGCCGCCAGCATAAAAGTTTTCGTAAAAAGGCAGGTCATTACCATAACCAAGCTTAGTATAGCCGCGGGCGATCACATCTTTATAGACCGGATAATAGACGTTACCACGATAAATTGCTTTTTGATAATTGGCATCGCCAAAGCCGATAGTCGCATCCACGCTATGGCTCATGCCCTTCGTGGGAAATACGGGACGATCTAGCGTGCTATAGTCCCAGCCAAGTAGTAGGTTATAGCTGGTATAGTCATTTTTGAAACCTGTACGCCCAGAAAGTTCGTTTTCTTCATTGACGAAGTTCTCAAACGAGCCACCATTTTCGAGGATTTGATCAACGTTGGACACACCAAGGAAGCGTCCGCCGCGTACTGAGGTATTATCGACGTTGATACCGGCGCTCACGCGCTTGGTTTCATCAACAGGATAACTATAATTCAAAGTAGCGCCGTAAGAGTCAGTAACATAGTTACTGACGTTTCTATCATCGAATTTGGTCTCGCGGTAATAAGCACTGACCCCTTGTGAGACGCCATTTTCAGTGAAATAGGGATCGGTATACCCTAAGCTATAAGAGTCGCGTGTCTCTGAGCGTGAGAGCGCGGCATTGACGCGGTTACCCGTACCCATAAAGTTGTTTTGAGTGAGATCTAACTGAAAAGTAATACCGCCGCTTTGCGAATAACCAGCAGCAATAGTTGAGCTGCCTGAAGGTTGCTCTTCAACGGTATAGTTTACGTCGACCTGATCTGGCTGATTAGGCACTGACTTAACATCAACGTTGACGGTCTTAAAAAAACCGGTACGCAGTAAACGGGTACGCGATAGCTGAATTTTTTCGTTAGAGGCCAGTGAGCCTTCTAACTGACGCATCTCTCGGCGCAGTACTTCGTCTTGGGTTTTTATGTTGCCGTTAAAATTAATACGGCGCACATAAATAGGTCTTACCGGATCGATATAATAGTCAACATCAACGATTTTAGTGTCGTCATTGATACGCGGTACAGGGCGAATTTGCGCTAGATAATACCCTTCGTTGCCATAGCGATTTTTGAGCGCGGCGGTAGTCGCATCGAGCTTCGCTTGTGAGTACTGCTCATCAGCATTAAAAGTTACAAGCTCACCTAGCTCATTGACATCGAATTTGGGCTCACCTAAGAAGCTAATATCGCCGAACTGATACTGATCGCCTTCGGTTAAGCTGACTTCAATAAAAACACTTTTTTTATCTTCGCTGATATTGAGTATCGCATTGTCGACGTTGAAGCGCACATAACCATCGTTTTGGTACAGCGCTTTTAGGTTTTCTAAACTCGCGGCTAGCTTTTCTTTGGCATAGCGGTCTGACTTAGAGATGATATTCGTCCACGAAGTTTCTTTTACTGCGAATACATCCTTAATCTCTTCATCACTAAAGTGCTTATTACCAATAACATTGATATCGACCACTTTGGCAGCTTTGCCTTCGATAAAGCGTACATCAAGCTTGACCCGATTACCATCGAGCAAAGTCTGATCCACTTCGATACTGCTGTTGTAATAGCCTTGGGAGATATACTGCTGCTGTAGCTCATTAGCGACACCTTGCAGCGTCGCTTGCTTGAGGACGTCGCCAACTGATAAGCCAGCATTTTCTAGGCCTTGCTCTAGGCCTTCTTTGGGAATGAGCTGGTTACCCTCAAAATTAACTTCGGCAATGACAGGGCGTTCAATGACATCAAAGGTCAGCTGATTGCCCTCAACACGGCTTTGGATGTTTGCGAAATTGTCGGTAGCATATAAAGCTTTAATACTAGCCGCTAAACTGGCATCGGTAACCGTATCACCAACGTTGATCGGCAACACTGGATAAAGACTAGCGGGAGTCAGGCGTTGTAATCCAGTGAAACCAATGTCAGTTGCCACAAAATCTGCCGCTTGTGCAGAAACACTCATCATTGCTACCACTAACGGCAACCCAGCCGCGCTCATAAGTAAAGGCGTACGCATAAATACTATCCGTCAATAAAAAACTTGCTTAAGTTAAGGTAAAAAGCATATTTTGTCTATCTCATTGAGACCTTGCCTGCGACTCGATAAGATAGAATTAGAACACTTTATATAAAACGCATCATAAAATAAACTAAAAGTTACGTTAAATAAAGCTTAGCTATTATGAGTATTGTTTATTTCTATTTGTATAATGTTAGGTACAATCCTGCGCAGGCGTTAGTGTAGCGCATTTGGCTCGACATGTCGCGCCGCGTTCGCTTAAAACAGCCGGCTAATATCATTACCAATCGCTAACACCATGAAACCTGCTAGCAAGAGTAGGCCTATATTTAAACCGGCGATTTGCACCCCTTCTGGTAGAGGTTTGCCTCGTATTAGCTCGATAACGTAATAAACGATATGACCGCCATCCAATATCGGAATGGGTAATAAGTTCAATACCGCTAGGCTGAGGCTGATCAAAGCGGCTGTAGATAGCACCATCTCCCAGCTGATATCGAAGCTTTGCTTAGCGACCTTGGCAATGGTGATGGGACCGGATAAATTATCTAACCCTATCATACCTGAGAGCATTTTCCCCATCGAGCTGACTGTCATTACCGCTAATTGTTCGGTTTTCTCAAACGACTTTACTAGCGACTCACCGGGCCCGTAAACGACGGTGTTTTTGTAGACTTCAGGGATGACGATATCAGTCTTAGCAACCATCGCGCCAATCTGCCCATAGCGATTGCCTAAATTGTCTTTTTTACCTTGCGGCATGATCTGTAGCTGCAGCGAAGTACCATCACGCAGTACCGTAAAGTTGAGCAATACCTCTGGGCTATCACGTATGATACGCGTGGCACTGATCCAATCGTTGATAGCTGTGTCGTCGATAGCGGTAATCTGATCGCCAACCTGCATCCCCTGCAAACTAGCCGCACCATCAGAAGTTAGAGCGCCAATGACAGGTTCAATAGTCGGCTGCCACGGTAGCGTGCCAAAGCTGGTCAGCGCATCTTTGCCTTGCGCTTGCCCTTGCATAAAATTAGTCACTGGCGCTTGATAAATGATTCGCTGAGCGCTTGCCGCCTCTGTTGCTTGCGATTGTAGCGTGACACTCACGTTATCGGTCTCGCCCATGCGACTGGCTAAGCGGTAGTTGATGTTTTCCCAAGTCTGCACTTCATGACCGTCGATAGCGACAATCTTCTCACCCGCTGGTAACTGCGCCGTAGCGGCTGGCGTGTCGGGTAACACTTGCCCGATGTTAGTCGCTAGCTGCTCTGAGGGCGTCATAAATAACACCCAAAACAAAGCAATGGCGATGATGAAGTTCATGATAGGGCCAGCGGCGACGATAGCTATTTTCTTTAAGGGATGCTGACGATTAAAAGCCAAATGCTGCTCATGTTCAGCCACTTTACCTTCGCGCTCGTCAAGCATCTTGACATAGCCACCAAGCGGCAAAGCAGAAATTCGGTAGTCTATGCCGCTACGTTTACTCGTCCAACCAGTAAGCTTGGGCCCAAAACCAATAGAATAAGTCAACACTTTGACGCCGCACAGACGCGCGACGATATAATGCCCCCACTCGTGCAAAGCGATTAAGGGTCCTAGTACAAATATAGCGGCAAGCAGCGTTAATATAAATGTCATAGGTGGATCTCAACTTAGGTATAGATTTGAGGCGAACTCAAACCATCTGGCCAATAAGCGTCTGCGTATAGCGACGAGCAGCCTCATCAATAGCTAAGATATCATCGATACTAGCATCGGCAGCTAAGGTAGCTACATCGACTTGGCTGAGCGCTTGCTCATTGATATCCGCTATGTCAGTCAAGCGCACCCGCTTTGCTAAAAATGCGGCAACCGCGATCTCATTAGCCGCATTCAACACAATAGTCGCCTGAGTCCCTGCCTGCATCGCTTGCCGTGCCAGGCGCAAACAAGCAAATTTTTGCAGGTCTGGAGCAATAAACTCCAAGGCATTTAGCGCAAATAAATCTAACGGCTGTGAGCCACTATCGATACGCTTAGGGTAACTGAGGGCATGGGCAATGGGCGTCTTCATATCCGGGCTACCCAGCTGGGCCAAGTAGCTACCATCGTTATATTCTACCATTGAGTGAATGATACTTTGCGGATGAATCACCACGTTTATCTTACTCTCCGGCAAATCAAACAAATAACAGGCTTCAATCAGCTCCAAGCCCTTGTTCATCATTGTCGCTGAATCGACAGATATTTTTTGACCCATCGACCAATTGGGATGTTTAACCGTCTCAGCGACTCCCGCTTGCTGCATATGTTCAAATGAATGATGTAAGAAGGGTCCGCCAGAAGCCGTCAACCAAAGCTTACGTACCCCGTGATAAGACTGATGGATCTGAGTACTATCCTGCTGAATAGTCGGCGGCAGACATTGAAATATGGCATTGTGCTCTGAGTCAATCGGCAGCAAAGTGGCATTGTGGGTTTTAACCAGCGAGATCATCACTTGCCCGGCCATGACTAATGCTTCTTTATTGGCTAATAAAATACGCTTGCCGGCACGTGCGGCTGCTAGCGTCGAGGCCAATCCCGCTGCGCCAACGATAGCTGCCACCACCGTATCTACTTGACTATCTGCAGCGATATCATCAAGACCTGTAGCGCCGCCAACAACCTCAGTGTTGAGTCCTGCCTGCACAAGCTTCGCGGCAAATTCATCGATCTTATCTACAGGCACACAAACACGCGCAGGGTTGAACTGTCGGCACAGCTGTAGCAGTTTATCTAAGCGCTGATGACCGGATAAGGCGTAGACTTCAAAGTCGTCGCCATGCGCCGCTAAGATAGCTAAGGCGCTATCTCCGATAGAGCCAGTCGCGCCAAGTACAGCGATGCGTTGTCTGTTAGTCATAAGCTGCGGTGCCTATAGTGTTATTAAAAGTATTATTAAAATAAGTAAGAACAAAAAAGCGAACTAAACTAGCTAAACGATGAGCAGACCAAGCTGCTGTAGACCTAAAAACCCTAAGGCAAAGATAGGCGTCGCAGACAGTAACGAATCGATACGATCTAGTATGCCGCCGTGACCTGGCAGAATAGTTCCTGAATCTTTGACCTTGGCACGGCGCTTGAGCATCGATTCAAACAGATCACCTAACACGGATATCAAAATAGTCACTACAGATAAGGCTACAAAAGCCAGTAGTGCTGTACCGGTCAATTGCAGCATAAACACGCTAATACCGATAACAACCAATAAGCCAGTGACCACTCCGCCTGCTAATCCTTCCATACTCTTATTTGGGGAGACATTTGGCGCCATCTTACGTTTGCCAAGCTTACGGCCGACGAAGTAAGCGCCGCTATCTGCGCACCAGACTAGTAAGAACACATACATCAGCCACCAAGGCGACTGCTGCCATAAAAAGAACATGGCAGTAATGGAGGCAACTAATATCACCATCCCCATAATCGACAACCTACGACCATACCAACTGGTATGGGTAGGAAACTTGCTCACCCAAGATAAGGCCATCAGCCATATTATCAAAGAAGCTGTCCACCATAATACCCATGTCATTGGAAATACGAGTGAGATGAGCGTCAGTGCTAAAACGATCAACACAAAAACCGTCGGTTGACGCCATTTCGGCATGAGCTTGGTCCATTCATGGGCCGCAATCGTCACGCCAATAGCCAGTAGCGGCGCAAAGAGTATAGGCGTTTGGCTTGCAAATAGTGCAATACCTACAATGATAATTAAGACGACTGCTGTTCTAATCCGTTGCCACATACCAATCAAGCCTTATACTAGTTAAAGAGTACTCTAGGGGGTATAGGGTATCCGAGAGACGACAGACACGGTTTATCGCGTGCCAATTATAACGAGATAACGGAGAGCTATCACATTATTTGAAGCTCAAGCTTCAAAGACTAGTTTGCATAGCCACCTGCTCGCTAGTTTTACCAAAGCGGCGTTGACGTTGACTAAACTCCCTTAGCATACCATCAAGCTCACTTGCGCCAAAATCTGGCCATAGTGTTGGCGTAAAGAACAGCTCAGCATAGGCGGACTGCCATAACAAAAAATTAGAGAGTCTATACTCACCGCCTGTCCGTATCAGCATATCAACAGCTGGAGCATCAGCAAGCTGCACATGCTGAGTCAGTAATTCCGCACTAATTTCATCAGCGTTAAGCTGTCCAGCTTGTACTTGCCGAGCAAGTTGCTGCGCGGCATGAGCGATATCCCATTGTCCACCATAACTGATGGCAATCACTAAAGTCATAGCCTCAAAATGCGCCGTCTTATCCTCAGCATCGCCCATCAATTGCTGCAGATTGTCATCAAGCTGGCTTCTATCGCCAATAAAGCGCAAGCGAATACGGTATTTATTCATCCGCGGCAGCTGCTCATGAATAGTTGAGGTCAATAGACGCATCAGTAATGCCACCTCAGCTGCAGGACGTTGCCAGTTCTCACTCGAAAACGCAAACACGCTAAGCACCTCCACCCCAACCTCAAGACAATGCTCGACGATAGGGTCCAAAGCGTCTTTACCGGCGACATGCCCCTCACCTTGACCTAAATCATTGGCCCGGCCATAGCGATTATTGCCATCCATAATAATGGCGATATGACGAGGAAGTATAGAGGTTGCGTTACTATGATTGCTATGATTAGACATTTTGGAGCCAGTTTGATTGGAGTGTTTGAGCACTGTGATAAAGCGCTGCTTAACAGTATGGTGTTGACGATTGAGCTTACCTAAATTTTCTATAGCCTAAAATCACTAGAGCCGTCACTGATAGAGCCATATCATCCGTCATAACACCTGTCTTTATAACAGACTTTATCAAAGACAGCCTAATAAACAGGTTAGTAATAAAAAACTGGCACTCTAACAATTAGTGCTTGATAGATGCCAGTTTAAAGATGCTGCTTAATAGCGATGCTAATTCAGACTTAAAACATAAAGATACTAATCGATTTAAACTTCCATCAAATCGCTTTCTTTTTTGCTTAAGCGGCTATCAATGGTCTCGATATACTTATCAGTGATTTTTTGGATATCATCATTAGCGCGGCGCTCATCATCCTCTGAGATCTCTTTTTCTTTGGCTAGATCTTTGATGTCATTCATCATATCACGGCGAATGTTACGGATAGAGACGCGGCTGTTTTCCGCTTCGCTACGAGCCAGCTTTTGCATGTCGCGGCGGGTCTCTTCAGTCAGTGCAGGCATAGGCACACGAATCACATCAGCACTCATTGGGTTGAGCCCCAAATCGGCTTCGCGAATGGCCTTGTCTACAGCTTGCACCATAGTACGGTCAAAGGGCTGAACGAGTAAGGTACGAGAGTCTTCAACGTTGACGCTAGCGACTTGGTTCAATGGCGTATCCGCCCCATAATAGCTGACCATAATCCCTGATAGCATACCAGGGTGAGCGCGGCCAGTACGCACTTTACTAAAAGTATTATCAAGGGCCTCTAGCGTTTTTTTCATGCGCTCTTCGCCGTCTTGTTTGATTTCTTTAATCATCATATTTCCTTAATTTATTTATACGACAATGGTCATAGTTACTTATTTTGAAGGTATACGGTTATAAATAGTGGACTGCCGGTTAATGATAGACACGAGTGCCTTCATTTTCGCCCATGACGACATTTAATAATGCGTTAGGCTTAGTCATATCGAACACTTGTAGCGGTACATTATGCTCGCGGCATAGGGCAATAGCGGTCAGATCCATCACCCCAAGCTTTTGCTCGAGCACTTCATCAAAGGTGAGGCCATCGTATTTAGTCGCGTCGCTATGCAGACTTGGGTCTTTGTTATAAACCCCATCAACCTTAGTCGCTTTTAAAATGAGACCGGCTTCGATCTCAATACCGCGCAAGCAGGCGGCGGTATCGGTGGTGAAAAAAGGATTACCGGTACCGGCCACAAAGATACAAACCTCGCCGTTCTTAAGGTAGCGAATGGCATTACGGCTGCTGTAACTTTCAGTGACTTCGCCAATAGGTAAAGCCGACATCAAACGCGTTTTAATATTGCGGCGCTCAAGCGCATCACGCATCGCCAGGCCATTCATCACTGTCGCGAGCATCCCCATCTGATCGCCTGTGACTCGGCCCACAAGACCCTCTTTTTGTAATTGGGCGCCGCGGTATAGATTACCGCCACCAACGACGATACCGACTTGCACCCCAAGGCCACGTAAATGAGCAATGGATAGACTCATCTTATCGAGTACCTCAGTATCGATACCCATGTCTTTGCCGCCCGCTAAGGCCTCGCCTGATAGTTTAAGCAAGATACGCGAAAAACGGGGATTTTTATCAGACATAAGAGCACCTTTTTATCATTAAATATTATCGTTAAATTACCGTCAGAACTGTCATCAAGTCGCCAATAGCCTGATCAGCAGAGCAAATCAGCTAAATTGCGCTAATTGTAGCAAAAACTATCCCTTATTGGGCAATTTTCATTCACCGCCTCTGTCATTACTCATGACAGCTATACGCTTTTATTTAGCCTTAGCCTTGAAAGCTTGCAAACAAATCATATTCGCTCGCGTCATCGATAGTTACTGTCAAAAATTGCCCCACTTGCACCCTAGCGTCAATATTGTCGACATAGACGTGACCATCAATTTCTGGCGCGTCCGCGTAACTGCGGCAGATAGCGATATTTTCTTCAACGTCAATCTCATCGACCAACACTTGCAGCGTCTTACCGATTCTCTCTTGTAGCTTTTGCGCTGAGATTTCTTGTTGTAGTGCCATAAAGCGCTCGTAACGCTCTTGTTTAACCGCCTCAGGAACGGGGTTAGGCAAGTCGTTAGCGACAGCGCCTTCAACTTCTGAATAAGTAAACGCGCCGACGCGGTCTAGACGGGCTTCAATCAGCCAATCGAGCAGACATTGAAAGTCCTCTTCGGTCTCACCTGGAAAACCCACCACAAAGGTTGAGCGAATGACAATCTCAGGACAGATCTCACGCCACGCTTTGATACGCGCCAAGGTGTTTTCGCTATGCGCAGGGCGTTTCATAGCCTTTAGAATCTTATGACTGGCATGCTGGAACGGGATATCAAGATAAGGCAGTAGCTTACCCTCACCCATCAGCTCAACCACTTTATCGACGTGCGGGTACGGATAAACGTAATGCAAGCGCACCCAAATGCCTAGCTGATTCAGCGCTTGACACATATCGTAGAATTTGGATTTGAGCGGCATACCGTTCCAAAAGCTGGTCTTGTATTTGAGATCTAATCCGTAAGCTGAGGTATCTTGCGAGATAATAAGCAGCTCTTTGACGCCTGCGTTTTTTAGCGCTACCGCTTCATTCATCACCTGATCAATGGAGCGCGAAACTAAGTCACCGCGCAGACTTGGAATAATACAAAAAGTGCAGCGATGATTACAGCCCTCAGAGATTTTAAGATAAGCATAATGGCTTGGCGTCAGCTTGATGCCTGCTTCATCGATTAAGTCGATTTTGGGATTGTAATCTTTATCTTGCTCTCTATTAGGACGCGGCACATGCTGGGCAACAGCAGTAATGACCTCGTCATAAGCATGCGCGCCGGTCACCGACAATACGGCTGGGTGCATGGTACGGATTTTGTCCGCTTCTTTGCCCAAGCAGCCGGTGACGATAACTTTGCCATTTTTACTGATGGCTTCGCCGATAGCGTCGAGCGACTCTTGTACTGCCGACTCGATAAAGCCGCAGGTGTTCACTACGACTAAATCAGCGCCGTCGTAATCACTTGCTACTTGATAGCCATCGCGGCTCAGCTCAGTGATAATACGCTCGCTGTCAACCAAAGCTTTTGGGCAGCCTAAAGATACAAAACCGATTTTGGGCGCAGTGACAGGCGAGCTGGCGCTAACCTCAGCAGAATGCATACTGCCGCTTTGCTCGATGCTACGGTTTTGGTTGTGATTGGCCTTGTGGTGATAAGCCTTATTAGTAATAGGCGCTTGGTCAAGACTTTCGTTACTAGGCACTTGCGTAGGATTAAATAGGGTCGCGGTATTTTTTAGAGCGGCGTTAGCTGGCGATACCGTTACCGAATCGGCTAAAATAGTATCATCTGATGGCATAGAATTTTTGGACATAGCTGACCTTGCTTGAGATAAAATGGCTGAGCGCATTGTACGTTTTTTTTATGATAACTGCTAGTTTTGCCATGCTATGCTGTTGATTTATGGTTAAATGTTGCTGATTAAACCATAAAGGTGCAAAACATCGCACCTCTTTACTTATTAGGCAGTATCAATGACTACAAACTCAGTACCCGCAGCGACTGTGCCCGACTTAGCCTTTATCTCCCAGCAGCTATTCACCGCCGTCTTCTGGGTCGATGGCTCATTAGATATTGAGTGGGTGAATGCTCAGGTAGAGCAGCTACTGGCCATTAGCCGCGGTAGGTTACTGGGACAATCCATACTCAAACTACTTGCGCCCGAAGAGTTAGAGCGTGCAGCTACAAGCTCATCTATAACGACGGTTCACACTCCAAATGGCCCACTGACTGAGCGTTTTTATCAAGCACAGCAGTATCAGCAGCCTTTTGTTACTCATGATCATACGATAAATTCTTCTTCTAACAGCCGTGCGGCACTACTCGTAGACTATAGCGTGACTCCGGTGATTTATCAGGATAAACACTACTTTATCATTGAAATGTGGGGCAAAGATCGACAAAGCCGCATCACGGATGATCAGCGCCAACAGCAGCAATACGAAGTCGCTCGGCAAATGCTGCGCTCGGTTGCTCACGAAGTCAAAAACCCGCTCGCAGGTATCCGCGGTGCCGCGCAGCTACTCGAGCGCCAATTCAATAAGCTTCAAAGCATCAAAGACTCACTACGCAATGAAAGCAATACTATAGAGACTGATGACAACACAAAAAGTAATGCTCTCAGCGAAAAACTGCACGCTTATACCGATATTATTATCTCCGAGACTGATCGCTTAACGCAGCTTATCGGTCAGCTGTTAGGTTCTAACCAGCCTGCCCATTGGCAACTGCTTAACATCCATCAGCCCTTAGAGCATGTTTTGGCCTTAGTCTTTAGTCAATATCCCGAAGTGAAGGTGCAGCGTGATTATGATTTATCTCTGCCAGAGCTGACAGCCGATAGAGATCAGTTGATTCAAGTGTTTTTAAACTTGCTTAATAATGCTTGCGAGTCGATGACTGAGCATGCGCAGCGACAAGGGAATCCTAACTATCAGGCGCAGCTAGAGATTCAAACGCGTATCGCTTTTCAGCACACTATCGGTCAGCAGCAGCATAAGCAAGCACTGCAACTCTCCATCACTGATAATGGCGGCGGCATAGAGTCAAACTTGCTCGGACAGATATTTTTCCCGATGGTGACGAGCCGCGCGGCAGGTACAGGACTTGGTTTATCGATTGTGCAAGATATTCTCAGCCGGCATCATGGTATGATTGAAGTCAGCTCTAAACAACATGAGAAGGGCAATTCAACTTGCTTTACGCTGTACTTACCTTTTACTCAGCCGTTGAACTAACTTGATTTTATAAATTATGTCTACTGCTAATAACGATGAGCTACATAACACTATGACCACTCTTGCTACCTTATGGCTTATCGATGACGATGCCGCGCTACGCTTGGTATTAGCCGATACTTTCACCGAAGCCAATCTAACGGTTATCAGCTTTACACAAGCGCAAGCGGCATGGACGCGCCTCAATGAGGTGTTACAAAAGCGCGCGTCTATCTCTGAGCTACCTGATGTTATCTTGACCGACATTCGTATGCCGATGATGGATGGTCTGTCATTCAGCGATTGGGTGCATAAGCACTTTCCTGAGCTACCTATCGTCATTATGACCGCGCATTCAGATCTAACCTCAGCAATTAACAGCTATCAGGCAGGCGCTTTTGATTATCTAGCCAAGCCCTTCGATTTAGACGATGCCGTAGCGATTATTTATAAAGCGCTCAGCTATCAGCCGAGTGGCGATATTCATCAAGAAAGCTTAATTGAGAATAATACGGCTATAGACGAGGCGCCTATAGAATCAAACCCTACTCAGAACACCAACAAACAGCAAGAGACTAAGACTACTAGCAAGGCCAAGAGCAAGCTTACTTCTAAGCCAAGCGTCACTACCAATCCGAGCGGCATCATCGGGCAGTCGCAAGCCATGCAGACGGTATTTCGTGCTATTGGTCGTTTGGCACATTCGCCGATTACCGTGCTTATCACCGGCGAGTCGGGCACGGGCAAAGAGCTGGTGGCAAGCGCCCTACATCAACACTCACCGCGCGCTAAGCACCCTTTTATCGCGCTAAACATGGCGGCTATTCCGCATGATTTGATTGAGTCTGAGCTGTTTGGGCATGAAAAAGGCGCTTTTACCGGAGCAACGACTCAGCGCCAAGGCCGTTTTGAGCAAGCCGATGGTGGTACGCTATTCTTAGATGAAATCGGTGATATGCCGTTTAGCACCCAGACGCGACTACTGCGCGTGCTCGCGAACGGAGAGTTTTACCGAGTCGGTGGTCAGCAGCCTGTCAAAGTCGATGTGCGTATTATCGCTGCCACCCATCAAAACCTAGAGCAGCTCGTCCAGCAGGGCAAGTTTCGTGAAGATTTATTCTATCGTCTCAATGTTATTCGCCTGCCACTACCGCCTCTGCGCGCTCGCCGTGAAGACATTCCGGCCTTAGCCAGTCATTTTATGCAGCAGGCGGGCGAGCAGATGAACACCACAGTCAAACAGTTAAGTCCTGATGCTCTGCGAATTATGCAAGACTTTGACTGGCGCGGTAATGTGCGCCAATTAGAAAATGTTTGTCTTTGGCTGACGGTTATGGCGGCTGGGGATACGGTGCTTACCCATGACCTACCTCCTGAGCTGCTAGCTCAAAGAGCGCCGGACTCAGCGTTTAGTGATAGCTTTCAAGCCACTCTTGCCCCTCAACCGTCTCAGTCTGCGCAAACCTTAGATAATACTTCGCCTATCCATTCGCATACCCATACAGCGGTCACTGAGACTCCAATTAGCTGGCAGCAAGCCTTAGCAGACTGGGCTAAGCAGTCTTTGCAAGCAGGTGAAACTGATATTCTACAGGCAGCGACCCCAGAGTTTGAGCGGGTACTCTTGAGAGCCGCGCTTAGCCATAGTGGTGGTCGCAAGGTAGCTGCGGCTCAGCTATTAGGTTGGGGCCGCAATACGTTGACACGCAAGCTCACACTGCTCGATGTATCAGAGCCTAACCCTGCTACAGAGGATTAAGCAAGTCTTTGATAAGCTTAGCCTTCCTATAAGAGAATCAACAATTTCCACTCCAGCACCAAAAAAATTAAATTAATTTGCAAAAAGGGGTTGCCAAAACTGCGAAACTCTATATAATAGCCAACCACTGAGACGCACTACCGAATCAGTTATCTGTCTGTCAGAGGTTTGAATTTAAGCGCTGACGATGATAGAGTAACGATAATGGGGCTGTGGCGGAATTGGTAGACGCACCAGATTTAGGTTCTGGCGCCGCAAGGTGTGAGAGTTCGAGTCTCTCCAGCCCCACCATTTTTCGATAGTTCTTCTCAAACCGTATTTAACATTAAGCCTGCTTTTTAGCAGGCTTTTTTGTGTTTGCAGATTTATTTTATAGTTCCAAATCTTTCAAAACCTCATCCATATTGAAGTAACGCTGCCCTACTCGCTTAGCCATAGCTTTCATAACAACATCATGATAATTATTATACTGAGAAGGTAATTTTGGAACAGACTGCTGACAATGCTGAATCGCCCAGTCTTTTAGCGGCTCACTAGTCGACGACTCAATAGCGTAAGGTCGCGCGCCCGCTAAAATCTCATACATCAGAACCCCAAAAGCATAAATATCACTTTGCACTGCCCCGCCCTGACCTTGCCAGCGTTCAGGCGCAAGATAAGCAGGCGTGCCTGCGCTATTTTTAGCTTGCATATTGTTTTTAGGGCTATTGTCAATTGGCTGCGCTAAAGCAAAATCCGTTAATAGTAAACTCAGCTCTTCATCATTATTGATTAATAGATTACTAGGCTTAATATCGTTATGCAGCCATCCTGCTTGATGCAAACTATCGATAGTTTTTGCCGCTTGCACGATCAGCTGGTGCTTTTGTTGAAGGGTTAGTGACTGCTTGAGATGTTGCGCTAAACTGCCTTGTAAGTAATAAGGCATAGCTAGCAAAGTTAACCACTGCTTTTGCTGTAATATGTTTAAACTCAATATTTCGTAGGCTAGAATTGGCGGCGCGATAGCGTTTTCATTAGCGGTTTCATTGCTACTTTGCAGACTGTTCAGTATTCTTAAAACTCCTATTTCATGATTTAATGATGTTGAATCTAACAAGATATCAGTGCTAAGTTGCCATTTTATCATCACCTCATTAAACTGCTGATGCACAGCACGGCTTAAGCCTTGATAGGTTTTTGCAGAATCGTTTTGTTGGCTAAGCCTTTGATGCACTATATCAAGATAACCTAATTGCGCAAGCTCATGAGTTATCGTAGGTAATAGCTTGGCAGCCTGTCCCTGCAACCCTTGTTTTTTTGACCCATGACTTTCCTGATTTTTCATAGTAAAGTAAAGCCCTTATATTGCTATTGCCTGCATTAAATTTAACCTAAACGATTAGAATAACTATGTCTGAATCAAAGCCGTTCGATCACTACGCCCTACCCGAACCATTGCTGAAATTGCTCAACCAATATCTACAAGAGCGGGTCACGCCAACTATCCAAATTGACCCCGAACAGTTGGCCTATCGCTGGGTCGGTGGTCGTACAGGGCACCTTGAGCCGCTAGCGGTCAATCTGTTTTTAAGTTTAGACGATTTGCAGGGTATTGAGACGCAAAAAGCAAAACTGGTACAAAACACGCGTCAATTTCTTAAAGGCTTTCCGGCCAATCACGTATTAATGACCGGAACTCGCGGCGCTGGTAAATCATCGCTGATTCGTGCCCTGCTACAAGAATATTGTAGCGAAGGTTTACGTATTATTGAGATTGCGCGTGATGACCTACAAGTGCTCGATAAGATTCGCGCCGCTATCAATAAGCTGCCCGCTGACAGCCAGTGCCGTTATGTAGTGTACTGTGATGATTTGGCGTTTAATGGGCAAGATGAGAGTTATAGAGCGCTCAAAAGCGTGCTCGATGGTGCGCTTGACTCTGAGCAAGACAAGCTACTGGTATATGCGACCAGTAACCGTCGCCATCTATTACCACAATTGATGAAAGATAATATCAGTATTTATGATGGGCAGACCGATGAGGTCAACCCTTATGAGACCGTGGATGAGACCGTGTCTTTATCGGATCGTTTTGGTCTCTGGTTGTCTTTTCATCCGATGGATCAAAACACTTATCTTCAAATTGTGCAGCATTATCTGAGCTTAGAGCAAGCAATAATATCTGGCGCTTTAGAAACTAATAGCGAGGCTAAAACGAATACCATTAGCAAAGAAGATAAGCCTCTAGCTGATGATATCAGAGCCGCGGCTTTACGCTGGGCATCCGAGCGCGGCGGACGCTCAGGCCGAGTGGCTTATCAATTCAGCCGCTATTGGAGCGGTAAAGCGCAATTGGCTGCGGCTGATAATCAGGGCTAATTTTCGGAAATTTTGAGAGACTCATTTATTTACTAGCTTTTTTTATAAGACCTAAATACTGTACTGTGCTGTCAGGATGACTGTCAGATTTACGATCAGGCTTAGCAGTAACTGCTTGGCCTGCCACTAAATATTGCGCAAAGTCCTCGGCTAACCATAAATTACCTTGATAAAACGCTTCAGCTTCTAAGCGAAGATGACTCATATTAGCAGTATCGCTATTAGGATTATCAAAGTTCTGATAACGAGCGCTAAAATGAGTCAAGATTAAATTTTGTAGACCGCTGTCCTTCGCAAATTGCGCCACTTGTTGAGCGCTACTATGCATAGGATCAAAGCCTGCCTTGCTAGACATTTTGGCTAAAATACGTGCTTTTATCTCGTTGGTATAAGTCGCTTCATGTATTAGTAAATCCGCGTTTTTGACAGCCGTATTCAATAGCTCTGGTCTATCGTTATCGCCTGCCACCACTATTCGTGTACGCCGTTGGTTATTATACACATACTCTGCCGATAGTAGCTGCTGCCCATCTGCAAGGTAGACATCATGGCCCTGCTGCAATTGACCCCATAACTGGCTAGCAGGGATGCCCGCCGCTTTTAACTTATCCGTATCAAGCACCCGCTGACTAATCGTTTGTGTCACCCCAAAAGCATGTGAGGCCACCCGATGCGACAGCTTGGTGATATCAATCTCTAACTCATGCTGATTATCTAAAGCCAATTTTATTTTATCAGTCTGCATTTGACTACTGACAGTTCTCTCATTTGTATCATCACTACTTTGTTTACTGTCATCTGCAGCGATATTTTTATTGGACAAAATATCTTCTATCGCTATAAAGTCGATAGCAAAAGTAAAATGCAGCTCAGTGGTTGATTGTATGGCAGTAAGAAATGCATCGATGGCTTTGGGCGCAATAATGGTCAACGGCGCAGTGCGTCCTGACATAGCGATGCTTGCGAGCAGACCTGGCAGGCCATAGCAATGATCACCATGCACATGAGTGATACAGATAGCCGTCAGCTGATGCAAAGACAGTTTAGTCTGTAGCAGTTGCTGCTGAGTGCCTTCGCCGCAATCGATAAGTAGCCAAGGTCGTGATTTTTTGTGTGGCTGATTTTGACTAGAGAAGTAAGGATTTAGGCATTCGATAGCGAGCGCGGTGACATTACGCTGCTTAGTTGGTACTCCCGCTGAAGTGCCCAAAAAGGTCAGTTGTAGCATAGCTTACGGCTTACTCCTTAAAGTCAAAACTAAGGTAATTCACAAATAAACGTGCGTTTTCCTTCAATGATTTGCCCACCAATAGCGTAACATTCGTTCGCCATATTAGACTCGTAAGACTTCCAGCCACCATAAAAACTTGCGATACAAAGCAGCGCGACTAGTAGTTTTTGTCCCCAAGACTTTAGCGAGATTGGCTGCTGCTCGATAATCTCTTCCTCAAAAGGCTCGTTAGTCGTTTTATTTGGCTCTTTCATTATCTTACCTTTTTGCAGCGTTTAATTGTATTTTGCTATTACAAAGTCTACTAAATAGAAAATCATTTGCTAGTCATTATAATCAAAAAGCGCATCATCAACGAATTGAATGACACGCTTTTCACTTATACCTATAAAGCCATCTTGCTGGTTTTTAACCGCTTAGAAGTTCAGACGACCGCCCTTCTCTTCGCTGCGCTTAAAGGCCGGACGCTCTTCACAGCGTTTGAGCCAGTTTAGAATGTTGGCATATTTTTTTCTATTCAAACCTTCGCCTGCATTGGCGCCTAATATTGGCAGATGCATTTGAATATCGGCAGCACTGAATTCACTACCCGCAAACCATTGGTTATCTTCTAAATGCTTCTCCATCATCGCAAATATTGGATCTAGGCTTGATTTAATCATGCTTTTTTCGATCTGCGCTTGAATCTTTTTACTGACCGGTTTGATCAGCATCGGTGATTGCTGCACCACTTTGGTAAATACCAAACGCATCACTAGCGGCGGCATAACTGACGCTTCTGCAAAGTGCAGCCAAAAGGTATATTTCTCCCAAGCGGCTTCGTTGTCATCTGCAGGCTTAAACTGCTGCTCTTTATCATAGTGCTTGAGTAAATATTCAATAATGAATCCTGACTCTATTAGTGGACGTCCATCTACTTCTAATATTGGCGCATGACCTAGTGGATGTACTTCTTTTAGGCTATCTGGGGCGCGGTAAGCTTTGGTTCGATTATAACAAGTGAGCTGATAGTCAGCCCCCAATTCCTCTAATAGCCATAAAATACGAAAAGAGCGCGAGTTTTCTAGATGATGAAGATGCAACATAAATTCTCCTAATAATATTTTGATAAATTGAGCCAGCTGATGGATTGTGATGGTGAATGATATAGATACCAATGATTTAAAGTCTTACCACTTTAATATCATCATATCTCAGTCAATCCCCCTTTAACACCAGCAAAGTCTATTACAGTTACCAAAAATAATATCTAACCGGTCAAAGTTTCGCAGCCCTGGAGTTTATCTATAAATACTGTATGTGCTCGAAAGAGTTGACTTACTTAGTATTTAATTTATCAATCTTACGCGACATTTTCGCTATTTTTTGTTGATAGCGGCTGATTTTGCGAAAACGCCTAGCCGCTAATATCCCTTCAATACGGCGATTTTTGAGACGTTGACGCGAAGGAAAGCTATGTACTAAGGGCTCATTATAACCATGCAACCGATCTTCGCGGCGACGATATAGATAACCTCTAGCGCTGTCTATAATCATAATCGCTAAAGCCACTATAATCATGCTATACATAAATAACGAGCCACCCTCATCGAGGCTCTGACTCAATACTGTAATAGAGAATATAAATAAGAAAATTGGCTCTAAATAGCTCAAAGTTCCAAATAATGACACCGGCAATTTACTACTAGCTACCATCGTCAGCGACATTGCAAGCGCGCTAAATATTCCTAATAGTGGCAAAAAGTACCAAAACTTGTTATCGCTTAGCGCTACACTAAAGCCGCCACTGCTATACAGCGCAAAAAGCACCACCGGCAACAGTAAAGTCAGATCAGACAATAGACCGGTGATCGGTGGCACGGCAAGCTTGCGACGCATCAAAAAGTACGGCGGATATCCTAAACAGACAAATAAAGTCGCCCAAGATATCGTGCCGTATTGATAAATATCATACGCGACGCCTAGCGCCGCTACTAGCGCTGCTAACCACTGCAGAGCGCTCATATACTCTTTATAAAAAAAACGCCCTACCATGATCATCACTAATGGCAATAAAAAATAGCCCAAAGTGACATCGAGTCCTAAGCCATTGACCGGCCCCCACATAAATAGCCAAATCTGTCCGCCCAAAATCGGCGTAGGTAGAATAAATATTAGCCACTCTTTTAAAGTCTTTAAGGTTTTTAGATAATCAAAAACATGCTGCCACTGCTTAGTTAAGCTGACCAATACTGTCAGGCTGATAAGCATCATAATGACCCGCCATGACGCTACTTGCGTGCCTGTTAAAGGCTGCATCAATAAACCAAATAAGAATAATAGCGAGAATAAAAAGCTCGCAAGCGATCCGGCGATAGTTCCTTGTACGGTTTGATTGGTCTTGAGCATAACAGCAGCCTTACAAAATGAGCTGATACAGAAAGCAGCAGGTAAAAAAGGTCTAGAACTATAGAAAAATAAATGTCTTGTTAATGAAAATAGTAAAAGCCTCTAACAAGGGTGTCAGAGGCTCTTTATAAGAGGCCGTGAGATTAGCAAACTAGTAATTTAGCGTGAGTGGTTATATAAAATAATTGGAGACTAAAACGAGCTTAATCTAGCAAATATCTAATCACTACATGACAATACGGCCCCCTCTATTTTCAGCTTGCTTAAACGCCTCTCGTTGTTGACAGCGCTTAATCCAAGCGCTTATATTAGGGTAACCGCCCTCTGCTAATGCAGTACGAGATTGAGCGGCAATAGCTACAAAGTATACTTGAATATCAGCGGCGCTAAAACTCTCACCTGCAAACCAAGTGTTATTTTGCAAATGCGCTTCCATCATGGTCAAAACAGCGCTAATACTATCCGCTATCATACTTTTTTCGACCTGCTTCTGAATGCCTTTAGCGACAGGCTTTATCAGTAGCGGTGATCTCTGTACGACTTTATTAAACACCAAACGCATGACCAGTGGCGGCATCGCTGAAGCTTCGGCAAAATGCAGCCAAAAAGTATAATGTTCCCACGCCGTCTCATCGCTATCGGCAGGTTTCAAACTTTGCTCGTCATCATAATACTTAAGCAAATACTCAATAATAAAACCAGACTCCAATAAGGGTCGACCATCGACTTCTAATATCGGCGCATGCCCTAGCGGATGCACCTTTTTTAGGCTATCCGGCGCTAAGTAAGCTTTGGTACGATCATAGCTAGTTAACTCATAATCAGCCTTCAGTTCTTCTAAAAGCCAAACAATACGAAAAGAGCGAGAGTTTTGTAAATGATGCAGATGTAACATAAGTCATCCTGATTTAAGTCAATTATAAAAGGCCATCGTTGATTGATAGTAGCGTAGTTTCTTGAACTTTGATACTAACTGGTAGTTTGCCTCTTTCATTCTGGCATCAAATTTGCTAAAAGCAAAAACCTCCAACGATGAGGTTAGAGGCTTTTTTTTAAAAAGGTTAAAATTAGAGTGCCATTGATGGCGCTAGAGGTTTATTTTTCGTCGTTAACTTCGCTATCCTCATCCTCTAATGAATAGTCGTTGGCGATATCGACAGCGTCACTAATATCATCGTTTGCGCCGCTAGCGGTGGCCGCATCGATATCTGCCTGCTCTTGACCATCAACGTCAAAAGTACCATCCTCACGCATGGCTTCAATCAGCTCGTTGTCGTCTTCTTCATGCTCAACCCTTGCCATAGCGACTAGCTTCTCATCTTTAGACAGACGGATCAAGGTCACCCCTTGAGTATTACGGCCAGCACTAGCAACATGCTCGACAGGCGTACGTACTAAAGTGCCCTTATCTGATATCAAGATAATATCATCTTCTGGATCGACTTTGGTTGCACGAACCAAAGCGCCATTACGCTCGCTAGTTTTGATAGCGATAACGCCGCCACCGCCGCGATTCTGCGTATTGAACTCTTCAATAAAAGTACGCTTACCAAAACCGTTTTCACAGGCAATCAGAATCTCGCGAACATCATCTTCAATAACCACTAAAGATTTAATAAACTCATCATCTTTTAAACGCATACCGCGCACGCCTTTGGCAGTACGGCCCATAGCTCGGGCATCGTTTTCATCGAAGCGTATGGCTTTACCACTGGAGGCAAATAGCATAACTTCTTGGCTACCGTTAGTGATACGCGCGCTGACTAACTTGTCGCCTTCCTCTAAATTTACCGCGATCAAACCATTGGAGCGAATATTGGCAAACTGCTTGAGTTCTACGCGCTTCACCGTACCATTAGCCGTCGCAAAGAAGACAAAAGGCGGCTCGGCAGTAGTGCTACCTTCTAATGAATCCTCGTCTATCTCGTTTACCGTAAGTTCATGTTTTGCAGAGGACTCTTCTACTATTTTCGGAATAGGCAGTATCGTCGTCACCGACTCATCACCTGCTAAGCCAATCAGATTGACTAAAGGACGACCTCGCGAACCGCGACTGGCAATCGGCACTTCAAAGCCACGTAGACTAAAGACGCGGCCGGTATCCGTGAAGCACAAGACAGTAGCATGCGTTGAAGTAACCAAAAGGTGATCGATGACATCATCTTCTTTCATCGCCGTCGCTGACTTGCCTTTGCCGCCACGTTTTTGCGCCACATAATCGTCGATAGGCTGCGTCTTGGCATAGCCAGTACGCGAAACCGTCATCACGACCGTCTGCTCAGGAATCAAATCTTCGCGGCTAAAGTCAGTACGCGAATCGATGATATCGGTGCGGCGCTCGTCGCCAAAGTTCTCACGGATCTCAATCATCTCGTTAGAGATAATGGTCATCAGCTTACTAAAATCGCCTAGAATAGATTCTAAATTAGCAATCTCACGTAACAAGTCTTGATATTCTTCGGTCAATTTATCTTGCTCAAGGCCGGTCAGACGATGCAATTGCATCTCTAAAATCGCATTGACCTGCTCAAGCGATAAGCGATAACTTTGCTCGCCTTTAATCGTGTCATCGATAAGCCCAAACGGCGCTTTGGGATCTTCGCCTTCTATATACTCAGGGCGTACCGATTGACTACCGGCTGCCTTTAGCATAGCGACGACGCTACCTGAGCCCCAAGTATTACCAAGCAAGCTCTCACGCGCTTCACCGCGGCTAGCAGATGCTTTGATCGCGGCGATAATATCATCAATATTGGCTAAAGCGACCGTCAAGCCCTCGAGCAGATGACCGCGAACCCGCGCTTTATTAAGCTCATAAATGGTACGGCGCGTCACCACTTCTTGACGATGACGCACAAAGGCAGCAATCAGCTGACGCAAGGTTAATAGCTTAGGCTGGCCATTATCGAGGGCCACCATATTGATACTAAAGCTAGTCTCAAGCGGCGTCTGCAAGAACAAATTATTGACGATAACTTCAGCGGTTTCGCCGCGGCGCAGGTCAATAGCGATACGCATACCGTCTTTGTCAGACTCATCGCGGATCTCTGTGATACCTTCGATTTTTTTGTCGCGTACTAATTCTGCGATACGCTCAATCAGCTTAGCTTTGTTGGCTTGATAAGGCACCTCGGTGAAGACAATACGCTCACGATCACGGTTGACCCCTGTGTCGCTCATCGGCTCAATATGATAGCGACCGCGCACATGTAAGCGGCCTTTGCCCGTGCGGTAAGCGTCTTGAATACCCGCGCGGCCATAGATGATACCGCCTGTCGGGAAGTCAGGGCCTGAGATGTGAGTCATCAGCTCTTCGCCCGAGATTTGCGGATTCTCAGCATAAGCTAGACAGGCATTAATGACCTCAGTTAAGTTATGCGGCGCCATATTGGTCGCCATACCGACCGCAATACCGGTCGCGCCATTGACCAATAGGTTGGGCACACGAGCGGGTAACACGCTAGGCATACGCTCGGAGCCGTCGTAGTTGTCTTCCCAATCGACAGTATCTTTGTCCAAATCGCCTAGCATCTGATGGGTGAGCTTGGTCATGCGCACTTCGGTATAACGCATCGCCGCCGGTGGATCATCATCAATCGAGCCAAAGTTACCTTGACCATCGACCATAGGATAACGCAAGCTAAAGTCCTGCGCCATACGTACGATAGCATCATAGACTGCGCTGTCGCCATGTGGGTGGTATTTACCAATCACATCACCGACCACACGCGCCGATTTTTTATAAGGCTTGTTGTAGTCGTTAGAGAGCACATGCATCGCGTACATGACGCGGCGATGTACTGGCTTGAAGCCGTCACGGACATCAGGTAGCGCGCGCGAGACAATCACACTCATCGCATAATCTAAGTAGGACTGTTTTAATTCATCTACAATGCCAATAGGACTGACCGACTCGCTCATATACACTCCTTCACTCATATTCTCTTCATTAATTTTGCAGGCTTTATAGATAGCTCACCGGTCTAAGCGAACTGTGATAAATATCAAAAAATCAACCGGTAAAACAACACCATAAAGCGTGAAAAATCTTGGAAAACTGATGATCGTTTTAGTAGTAAACAAAGAGGACTATTTTAGCACAAAACTGCTCTTATAGGGCGTTGTGTGCGCCAATAAGACCCATCAAAAATGCGCTATTATGATCGCTGAATTCAACAATAAATTAAGGTGGTCAACGTTGGTATCTTAAATACTACAAACCCGTGGTCAAAAAGACTAGACCACTACAGTATTACAGGGTCAGATTAATTCGACATTCAGATTAGACTCTAACGTTAAGTCCCAAGTGTATATATGACCTAAATGTCGGGTCAATCGACGTCCAGTAGAGGCAATCGTCCGCTGACCGGGATCGCGACACACACTAGAACTGCCTCACCCACGGTCGTAGCTCGATTTCCCAACTCCAAGAAGACCGATGCTGCTCGATCAGATGTATATAGTTCTGGGCGATCTCATCAGGATCCATTGGACTGTACGTTGGGTCAGAAGATGTTGAGTTTTCTTCCTGTCCGGCCTTACCAATACGGCCATCGATGACCACATGCCCGATGTGAATATTCTGAGGATGAAGCTCGCGTGCCAATGATTGACACAGACCTCTCAAGGCAAACTTGCCCATCGCATAGGCAGCAGAGTTAGCGTAGCCCTTCACCCCAGAGGAGGCACCGGTAAACAGCATTGTGCCGCTGCCATCATTTAGCATCCGTGCGGCAGCCTGCTGGGCCATCAGGAATGCCCCAAACGCCGTTACTTCAATTACTTTGTGCACTTCAATCGGGTCAAGCTCAGTGATCGGACCCCGAATCCAAGGACTCGGATTGTAAACGGCAACATCAAGAGTGCCATCCATACCGTCGATCGTCCTGAATAGCTCAGCAACGTCATCCGGCTTACTGGCATCACACTGCAGTGCAGTAGCGTTAACCTCGGCGCAGAGAGCATCCAGTTTGCTTATATCTCGGGCTACCAAGATCAAGCGATAGGAGCGCTGAGCAAGCGCACGAGCAATCGAAGCCGACAAGCCCGAGCCAGCACCTACAACGAGCGCGAGAGAAGTCATTGTGAATACCCCCTACAGTGCACAATAATAGTAAAAAAAGTTCTTCCCAAAATATAGTTCCCAGTCAAGGACTTAGCAGAACACCCGTAATAAAAGGTGAGTAGAAAGGCTGGGGCGGAATACATCAGCGATGATTTCCTGCGCCATCCGCGCAATAATGTCATAAACAGCACTGTCGCCATGTGGGTGATATTTACCGATAACATCACCGACCACACGTGCCGATTTTTTATAAGGCTTGTTGTAGTCATTTAGTAGTAAACAAAGAGGACTATTTTAGCAAAAATTTGCCTGCTTAGGGATATCTATATACTAATAAAATCAATCAAAACAACTGATTAGTAGGCTTTATTTTATAATAAAAAACTGCGGTTATTTGCTCTTCATAAACGACCTTTATTCGTGAAGAAATCGGTAAGCAATCAAAAAAACTGCACCCTCTTGAATGCAGTTTTTGTCTACGTTATTGGCTAATTACAAATCACTATTTTTAGCTTAAGACTGATCGAAGTCTTGTTCAAAGAATTCGCGAGCCGCTTGTGTACAAGCTGCCGTCACTAATACGCCATGATAGTTACTATAAAATGCTAATAAAGGATTGGCACCTTGTGCGGTAGCATCATCTTTGACTTTTTGCACGCTATTACTAAATCTAGTTTGTACGCTATCTACCACGTCGTTAATGTCCCACGTATTCATCGATGCTTGTCCAATGGTGGTCAAAGTCGTATTGTTTGGGCGTGCATCAGCGTTATCTCTATCGACGTCTAGGACAGTAATGTTAAGGTTTGAATTAGGAGTGTTAGCACTAGCCGCTTGTAGCAACTTAGTTATAGATCCTGTATTGGTATCAAAATAGACTGTTGGGTCTTGATTACCACCACAAAGCAGGGTGGGCATAGTCGGCACGTAACCACGTAAATCGTTATCTTTTAGCGCTTTACGTAAGTTGTTTTGCGGGTTGGCGGCTGGTAAAAGATTACCATTAGCCACGTTTAGGCCATCAGGATTATTAATAGCGTCAGTCACGTAAGCGGCGCGAAAATCTGATTTTATCAGATAGTTACTATCATCATAGCCGCCTAAAATTGAAAATATAGCACCTTTACCTAATCCTTCCAGCGCCGGATTGCTCGGGTTATTTTGGAACAAGGCATTATTAGGCACTTCGCCCGCTGTTACTAAATCGCCAAATGCTGTATTACTAGGTAGTCGTACGTCAGCGTACTTATCCAAAAAGATATCTGAGGGTTGCTCATAAATATTGCCATACTTCTCTTGTAGCCCGATACCCAATAGTGGCGCAAATCTAGAAGCACCAATATTAACGTTCCCTTTAAAGATCTCGTCGCCAAAGGCTGCCAACGCATAAGGCCCTGAGAGCGGTGCGATTGCCGTCACTTTTTTATTTTGTGACTCAAGTAATCTAGCAGTCGCCATAGCGACGTGACCACCTTGTGAGTAACCAGAGAGATATAATTTATCAGAATCATCGATATTGGTATAATTGATATTGTTCGCAAGCTTTTGCTCATCGATAACAGCACGGGCACTCTCTAACGCATCTGCCATGTCCTGAGCTTGTTGTTCAGCGACTAGATACGGATGATAATCAAGCTTTGACTCATCGTAGCCGGCATAGTTGGGTGCAACGACAATATAGCCTTGCGCCGCAAAGTTAGAAGCAATCAAGGTAGACTCGCCTACCGCAGGGTTACTAGCATTACCAACTTGGGTAAAGTCGTAACCCTTATCGGTGGTGGTACCATGAGCATAAAGCAGGACAGGACGATCACCTTGGCACTTATCGCTATCCCCTGTCGGTATCATCAAAGCTGCGGTAGCATTGGTTGCCTCTCTCGCAGCGCCGACTGTCGCATAGCTGACCTTTTCGATAGTCACCCCGCACTCCGCATCAGGGGTGTCAGCAGTATCTCCAATGAGAGTGTCGATTTGCTCTTGACTTAATGTCTTTACAAACTCAGAAGTTGTTGTTGAGGATGGCGTTGACACTTGCTTATTGAAGTCATTATCATCATCGCCGCAGGCCGTTAGTAATAAACTACTTGCTACTGCTACTGATAATAAGCCGCGATTCATGATTGGTTTTTTGGAGAAATTAGAATGGGAGAGAGACATATTCGCTATCCTTAGCATTGAGTAACAGAGTTTGAGTATCTTATTGAGCTGTAACAGCCACTTTATCAATTGAACTACTTTGATAATTAATAATCAATATTGCTTGTACCTTACTGTTTATACCGTAAAAAGCTCATAAAAGATACTCTAAAATTTATAATTCAGGCTCTTGGATAAGCTTTTGGTTTTAAGCAAACCAATATAGTTATAGACAAAATATTCTTAGTCGCTAAACTGACTACACATTTTCTCTCACCAGTTATCAAGACTAATTCTCAACTTATTATTTTTGCAGGCCATTTTTATGGATATCGTTTTAGCTATCGTTTGGATTTTGGCAATGGTGCTCTACAGCTTCTCTAGTGACTACGCGCAGTACTTTCCCAACCATAATAACCGCGCCCTACCCTTTGTGCGCTGGGGATCATTATTGCTAGCGATGGCGCTATCGGCCTATCTTGCTCAGGCCTATCAACAACACCTACAAGGCACTGGCATTTGGGTCTTTGTCATTGTGGTCTTCGTCATCATTATGTTAGCCAAACTAGTCTTTAAGTGGGTGCTAAGACGCCGTCGCTAGAGGGTAAGCACAAGCGTATCCACTTTACCAAACTTCTCACCTCTACCTTAATAATAAAATATAAGCTCATATGACAGACCATACTCAAGATAATTCAGCTGACATAACGACACAAGCCCGCACCGATCGCAGCTTTGAGGCGATTGCCGATCATTTCGAAAAAAAGGTCTATGGCGGATTAAAAGGTAAGATTAGGCTTGCGGTACTGCGCCGAGATATCTTTGAGTATGCTCAGACAAAAAGTCAAAGCTTAGGGCGGCCGCTGCGTATCTTAGATGTGGGCGCAGGACTGGCGCAGATTGCTATAGAGCTGGCAGCGCAAGGTCATACGCTCGTCATCAATGATATCTCAGCTAGTATGCTGTCAAAGGCGCAGACGCAAGTAGCGACTTTTGAGGCAGATAATAACACCAAGCTTGATATCACCTGGATGGTTTGTCCTTATCAGCAGCTACCCGCTAAATTTGCTGAAGACCATAGCGATAAATTCGACCTGATACTCTGCCATGCCTTACTTGAGTGGCTGGCCAAACCTGCTGAGATAATGGACTTTTTTGATGCGCAGCTAAGCCCTCAAGGTGCGATATCGCTATGCTTTTATAACCCTGCAAGCTTTGACTATCGTAATCTAATTATGGGTAATTTTAATCTACTGGATCGTACGCTCGAAGGCGATTATGCTGCCGATAATAAAAAGAGCCTAACCCCTAATCATCCGGTCGCTATGCAAGAGGTGCAAGCGTGGCTACAATACCATCACTATAAAATCATGCTAGAGAGTGGCCTGCGCGTTTTTCATGATTATGCACCGCTCAAGCGTGGCGGACATAATGACCCAGAAGCGGTGATAAAGATGGAGCTACGCTATTCACAACTAACCCCTTATAAATGGCTAGGACGATATTTACATATCTTAGCGACTGCTGGGACTTAAAGCTTTAGTCAATTCCACTACAGCGCTCAGTGTGATCTATCGTATTCTGACCACGTGGTCGCATTGACGTCTTTTTCATCAAACACTACCACATGTTCAAGTAATGGCAAAATACCAATATGGCTGCCAACCTCATGATTATGGTGGCTCGCCACAAGTGACAACACCGTTTGACCATTCTCTAATTGCAAGCGATACAGATAGTTAGCACCGCGAAACACCCGTCCAACCACTAGAGCAGTCTGCGGGCTATCATCGTCATGAATAATATCGTCAGGACGGACGAGGACTTTAATAGGCGTGCCATTAGGATAGTCATACTCACAGTATTGCGGCTGACCTGAAGCATCATAGACCTCCATGCGCCGATAGATATCGCCAAGTGCCGTCTCAACATGACCCTCTTTGATGATGCCATCTATCATCGCGCCCTCGCCAACGAACTCTGCGACAAAAGGACTAACGGGTTCATGATAGAGCTCACTTGGCGTTGCCCACTGTACGAGTTTACCTTGATGCATCACCCCGACTTTATCCGCTATCGCAAAAGCCTCGTTTTGATCATGCGTCACTAAGATAGCAGTCGTATTGGTGCGTTTTAGGATGTCACGCACGCTCATCGCTAGTGACTCGCGCAGTACCACATCGAGATTAGAGAAAGGCTCATCAAGTAGTAGCAGTTTGGGCTTAGGGGCCAGCGCCCGAGCTAAGGCCACGCGCTGCTGTTGACCACCCGATAACTCAGCGGGACGCTTATCTGCATGCTCACTCAATCCCACTAGCTCTAACATCTCCGCTACGCGCGCTTTTTTGTCGCTTGCAGACCATTTATTGAGACCAAAACCGATGTTTTTAGCGACACTGAGATGACCAAATAGCGCATAGTCTTGAAATACCATGCCCATACTGCGTTTGGCAGGAGCTACTGCAAATGAGTGGCGTTTATCTTGTTCGGTTAGGCGTTGATGATTGAGCTCAATTCTACCTTGACGGGTAGGTTCAAGACCGGCTATCGCTCGCAGCGCTGTAGTTTTACCGCAGCCGCTATAGCCCAAGAAACAACCAATCTCGCCTTGCTGTAAGCTCAACGATAAGCCATTGACAATAGTTAAATTATCATAGCCAACGATCAAATCCTCTACCTTTAAAAAAGGCTCAGTGTTGCTGCCCAAAGCGCGCTTTCCACTATTAGCATCAACTTGTCCAAGCATTTGCTCATTTTGCATAGATTGGCCTTTTTGAGGTAACACTGATAGAGGAATCACAGATGATTTTTTACTCGCTTCTAGTCTGGCTTTGGCTCTTGTAAGCTTTGGATCTAGACCTTTTGCAGATTTTTGACTGCTTTTTACAGAAGGCTCTTTTTGACTCTTATCTTCTTTGTCTAGAGCATTATTAGTCAAGTTAGTATACATAGAAGGTACTCGTAAGCTATCAATAAATAAGACTAGCGACTATCAATATTAAGGGTGATGACTACTATTTAAAGAGGCTAAACTTAAAGGTGCTAAATTTAAGAGTGTCACATTTGAAAGTGCTAACACTAAACTTTAATCATTTAACATAGTCATTTACGCGGATTAGTTATACTTTTCACTTTGACGCAGTAATATCCATACTGGTATTAGCCCCACTAAGACAATCAGCAAACTTGGTAGCGCCGCTCTCGCCCACATGCCTTCGCTAGTCATCTCAAACACTCTTACTGCAAGCGTATCCCAGCCTTGGCGACGCGTCATTAAGGTAATCGGCATCTCTTTCATCACTTCCACAAAGCCCATTAATAAGGCCGTCAGCACCCCAGGACTGAGCACCGGTAACACCACTTGCCGCCAGCGCTGTAGCGGACTGGCGCTCAAGAGCTCAGCGGCGGCCTCTTGATTGACGGTTAGGCGCTGTAATTGCCGATCGACCGGCTGAAAGCTTACGGTCATGAAGCGGGTTGAAAGCGCTAATAACATGACAATCACGCTACCCGATAATACTTGCTTGGAGGTAATACCAAAAGCAATCAGCTGATTGTCCAGCCAAGCAATAGGAATAAACACCCCAACCGCTAGCACTGTGCCCGGTACTACATAGCCTAAATTAGCTAAAGTGGTCATCAGTTTCGTGCTTTTATCGGCATACTGACGCTTAATCCAAGCAATAATGATAGCGAGAAAAGCAATCAGCACTGTGGTCATGCTAGCGATAAGCAGACTGTTGGTGACAAAATCAATATAGCGCGCATCAAAGTCTTGGCGGTAGTTCATCGCCGTCCAATACAGTAGCTGCAAGAACGGTACTAAAAAGGCTAACAAAAATATAAGACTACAGAGCAGCGTCATGCCCCATTTAGCTGCTGCATTACTAGTCAGACGCTTATTGCTACTTTGCGCGCTTTCTTTGCCGCGACGTGCCTGCCAATACTGCTCAAATATCACGACAATAAATACTACGCCAATGAGTAAAGCCGCCAGTTGCGCTGCGGTGGTCAAACTAAAAAAGCCAAACCATGCCTTGTAAATAGCAGTGGTAAAGGTATCGACATTAAATACCGACACCGCACCAAAATCCGCTAGAGTCTCCATACTCGCCAGCAGTAAGCCGCCAATAATCCAAGGCAGCGCTTGCGGCAGTGCTAAACGAAAAAACACGCGGCTACGACTGAGCCCAAGCATCTGCCCCGCTTCGATAGCGCGGTGACCTTGCGACAAAAAAGCTTGCCGAGCTAATAGGTAAACATAAGGATAGAAAGCAAGCGATAAAATAAAGCCTGCGCCCCAAACGTTGCGCACTGAAGGAATAGCGGTGCTAATGCCAAACTCTCGTAAGCTGGTCTGCAAAGGCCCACTAAAATCAACAATCCCCACCGTCACAAAGGCGAAGACATACGCAGGTATCGCTAATGGTAGCATCAACGCCCAAGAAAAAAACCGTTGCCCTGGGAAGCGGTACATACTGGTTACCCAAGCAAGCGAGGTGCCTAGGCTACCGGAGATGATCGTCACCATCGCTAATAAAATAGCGGTGTTTTTTAGCACTTGCGGCAGCACATACTCGCCCATATGCGACCAAATATCAGCCATCGGCTGTGTCCATGATAGTAGGACGATCAAAATCGGTATCAGCATAAACAACGAAATCAGTCCTAAGACTGATTTTGATAAAACACGCTTAAGAAGGGTACGGTCCTTAACAACAACAAGGTCCGGAGTCCCTATATTGTCTTGATGTTCGGACGCTTTTGGTATCGTTAACATAACCTTACTACCATCTTGTACCCTTTATAGCGACTCTAATGATTAAAGCCTACTTATAGCCAGCTTTATCCATCATTTGGATAGCTTGAGTTTGCAGCGAGCCAAATTTTTGTACATTGATGTCATCTTGTTTAAAGCTGCCCCAAGATCTCAGCATATCTGACTGATCAACGCCTTCTTTTACCGGATATTCTTTATCGGAGCTGGCATAGATGCCTTGCGCTTCATCAGAAGATAACCATTCCATCAGTTTAAGCGCGCCATCTGGATTGTCTGATGCCGCTACCACGCCAGCGCCAGAGATGTTGACATGCGTACCGGTGGTGTCTTGATTGGCCCAAAATATCTCTACGGGAAAATCAGGGTTTTCATCAAGGATACGTCCATAATAGTAGCTATTGGCAATACCCACTTCGCACTGACCAGCAGCGATGGCTTCCAGCATACTAGTATCATCACTGAACACATCAGTAGCTAAATTATCCACCCAGCCGCGGATGATCTCTTCGGTTTTCTCGGGGCCTAAATGCTCAATCATACTGGCAACTAATGATTGGTTATAGACCTTTTTTGAGGTGCGCAGGCATAGCTTGCCTTTCCATTTTGGATCGGCCAAATCGGCATACGTCGATAGCTCCTCAGCATCAACCTTGCTAGGATCATAAAAGATAGTACGAGCGCGTAGTGATAAACCAGTCCAATTGCCCGCTGGATCACGGTACTTCGCCGGAACATTAGATTCTAGCACGGTAGAGGCCACAGGCTGCAATAAACCCTGCTCCCCTGCTTGCCATAAGTTACCGGCATCAACGGTCAAGAGCATGTCGGCTGGCGTGTTATCTCCTTCTGCTTGCAGACGCGCCATCAGTGGGCCCGTTTTATCGGTCACCAGCTCAATCTTAACCCCAGTCTCTTCGGTATAGCGATCTAATAATGGCTTAATCAGCTGCTCATTACGCGACGAATAAATCGTCACCGTTTGATCGCTATTGGCCGTTGCTGCCTCAGTCTCAGTCGTTGGCGTCTCACCCTCAGCCGTCTGTTCAGGCGTCTGCGCTTGATTACAACCGACCAAACCTAACATCATGCTAAAGATAGCCACAGATAACGTGGTTCTTATGGGTTGACTTACCGCGACTGAGTCATTGAGCGCTTGTAACGACATGGCTTTCTCCAAAGCTGGATTATAAATAAAAGAACATCAATAAAGGAATATATAAAACGAGATAAACGGCTTAAAACTAGAAACCACATACTAATAGAAATGAGATTAATTATCAATAACTTTATGCGACTCGCTCTGTCAGGTATATCCTATTAAAGGCTCGGTTTTACAGCATTTATTAGCGATGTAAAATCCACTGTCCGACAATGACATTCACCGCCGCTTCAGTACGCAATATTCTTGGGCCGATAGTGAGCGCTTGGCAGCCTTGCGTAGCTAGCAGCTCAATCTCATAATCGATCCAACCGCCCTCGCTACCGATACAAACTATCTTAGGTAAGCCATTATTCTCAGGTAAGCCGCCATCAATATAAGCTCGCTGTAAGTATGCTGACAGCGATAACGAGCCATAAGGATGAGCCACAATCGCCTGTCCCTTTGCGGCGGTGAGCAAACCTGGCAGCTTGTCTTCCACAAAAGGTTTGAAGCGTTTCTCTATAGTGATAGACGGCGCGATAGTATCGACACTTTGCTGCAAACCTTCGAGCACAAACTCATCAAGGCGGCTAAGCGTTGGACTTTGCCAGTAGCTTTTTTGGCTGCGATAGCTATTTATTAAGATGATGTTTGCCACTCCAAGTGCGGTCATATCCATAATCAAACGGCGCAGCACCTTTGGGCGTGGCAGCGCTAAAATAACGGTTAGATCCAACTTAGCAGGCGGTGCAAGAGCGAGCTCCACCTCGCGCAGTTGAATAACCGTCGGTGTTATATCATCGATGATAGCGCTACCGAGCTTGCCACCCAGTTGCCCAATCTTTATAGTGTCGCCTACTTTTAGCCCTAATACTTTATCGATATGAGCGATTTGTAGAGGCGAAACAATGCGGGCAAAAGTACCTGAAAACTGCGCCTCTGGTAATAAAATACTATTCATAAACTGCCTTATCGATGCTTTGCTCAACAACCTGCTCAATCATCGTTAGTTGCTGCTCTAGCACCGATTGTTGCTCGGCTGTCATCTGCGCTCCTGCTTGCCCAGCTGACTTGGCAGATGACAAATGATTCAACCAAAACGCTAGCTGCTGATAGATAAGTTCATTATCACTGAGCATTTTAGAGTTTGAAATGGAATTATTTGCAGCATCCATAACGGGTAAACTACCTTTATCAGAGTGATAATGCTCATTGTTCGGCTGATATAGTGCGCCTACCTCTGCTAATTTATCCACTACGCTTTGACAAGACTGCGTATATTGGCCCATCAGTATAGGCGTTGCTACGCTCGCGGGCTCTACGGGATTATGACCGCCAATATCCACTAACGAGCCGCCAACTAGAGCGACATCGGCTTGCTGATACCAGTGCATCAACTCGCCCATCGTATCCGCTAGATAAACTTGCGTTTGGGCGCTAACAGGCTCATCTAAGCTACGTCTAGCCAGTGTTAAACTGCGAGCTTTGATCAGATCAGCGACCTCATCAAAACGCTCAGGATGCCGCGGCACTATAATCAATAGAGTATTGGCTAATTTGGTATCCGCTAATAAGCGCTGCTGCATAGATAAGGCAGCCTCCTCCTCGCCTTCGTGGGTGCTAGCCGCTACCCATAACGGTCGATTCAACGTTTTAAGCCCTACAATGTTAGTTGCGTCTGGCTCAGCTTGCTTGGCAGAGGTAGGCGTATTAATCACCCATTTCAACGAACCAGCTACTCGAATTTGCGCGCTTGACGCACCAAGCTGACGAAAGCGCTTTGCCGATTGGTTATCTTGCGCGATGATTAAGCTTAAGTTTTGCATCATGCTAGCGCTTACCGCGCCGATCTTTTGATAGCTGTTAAAGGATGATAAAGATAAGCGTCCATTGACCAAAATACTCGGAATGCGCCGTTCAGATAGTTTGCTCAAAATAGTAGCCCACAGCTCAGTCTCTATAAATAAAGCGGCAATAGGCTGCACGTGCGTCAAAAAACGCTCAATAACGACAGGACTATCAACAGGGACATAACTGTGACTCAAACGCCCTTGCGCGATATCATCAGCGAAGCGCTTGGCTCCGCGAGCAAAACCAGTTTGAGTGGTATTAGTCAGCCAAATAGCGTAGCCTTTTGCCATCAAAGCGTCCAATAAAGGAGCGGCAGTATTGGTCTCTCCTAGAGATACCGCGTGACACCAAATCACTGTTGGCGCTTGTTTAGAGGTCATTACCTGTGACGGTTGCGGCGGCGCAGGATACGTCTTGCCAAAACGCTGAGCGACCTCCTCCTGATAATTATCACGCTTGTGCGAGCGGTGCCAAACTTGCATACGATATAAGGGCTTGAGAATAGCAATAGCTACTCGATAATACCAAGGTGGCGCTACAAAAGAAGAGGACATGAGAGGTTCAGCTTGGGTTAATGAATAATATAAAAAGCGGTAATTTTACTGCAAATGATTAGAATAACGCTATTAGTCAGACAAAAATAATTAATAATAAGGCGACTAGCACTACCATGCCAATCAATAGCTGATAGCGTTTTAAGCTATGCTGTTCTTGGGCTTTAGTCGTCATCAAGAGCTGTGCTTGCTGCCATTGTTTATCGATAATCATCGCCTCAGGATGACCATTAGCGGCTGCTTGCTCTAGCCAATATTTGCCCATAGCTATATCCTGCGTAAGCCCAAACCCTTGATAATACAGCTTACTTAACAAGCGCTGGGCACGGCTATCATTGGCATCAGCCGCTTGCTTAACTAAGCTTATGCCTTTGTCTTTGCTAGCTTTGCCTATAGCCGCTTTGTCTTTATGGGCCGGACTCTCAGTGTCTATACTCGGCTCAGTCATGACTTCGCCTAATAGCTCATACATCGCCAGTCGTAACATAGCGGCAGTATGGCCTGCATTGGCTGACTTCTGTAATAAACTTAATGCTTGCTGGTGAGCAGCCTGATGAGTATCAGAGAACTTGACTTGCGCGCGCGGTTTATTTTGCTTAGCAATATGACGCTCGAACTGATCGAGTATGTGACAAGCTTGCTCGTATTCCTTGATACCAGCATTTTGTGGGACTTCAATCTCATTCAGCTCAGTTAATAGACGAGTAAAAACCTCAGGAGTTGGTTGGGAGTTTTTATTAGCAGCTTTATGATTTTTGGTCTGGCTATTAGGGCTTTTATTAACATGGTTATCAACCTTAATATCCGCCGTCATTGCAGGATTATTACCACTTTCAGTTGGCTTTAACTGCGCTGTGGTTGACGATAAGACAGTATGAGTAGGCGGCTTAGTGTCTATATCTACCGATTGACCTCGCCCTAATTTTTGCTGATATTCTGGCTTGTTTTCTGTGTTCGCCTGAGGTCTTTGAATCGTTGCTGTGGTAGTAGCCATCTGAGAGGTTTGAGAACGGATCTGAGGCAAGCGCTCTTTAACCGCCTGATATAGGCCACTAGCAATTTGCCCACCTTGAGCGGCGACAAACTGCCGATCAATATGACCGAAAAGTCGTAAGCCGATTGGCTCTAAAGCAAAAAATAACGCACTGAAATGAGGGTTCGCATCATTCAGATCGTTATTTACTTCAGGGCTATTTACTTGAGTGCCATCTACTTCAAGGCTATCTGCTCGATAAGCCACCGCCATTTCTTGATAAAAATCAGCAACAGATAAGCTCAGATCAGGATAACGGCGACGCAGCTCAGACTGACTATACCAATGCGGTAGGCTTTTCCACTCACGGGCTAAAATACGTCCGACATAAAACGCAAGGAACCATAATAAATGCCGAAAGCGATCGTCAGCCAATAAGTCAGCTTCTGCTGTGACATGCTTAGCATTATCTCGGCGTATTTGCGATAACAGCGTGTCCACGCGCTGCAAGCTCGCTAGCGTCTCATCTAGCTTGCAAGCCTGCAGCTGCGCCTCATAAGCGATACCACCGGCGATAGGTCGCTCTCCTAAAAAGTCTTGCCAGTACCCTTCAGCGATATAATCAAGTGAAGTTTTGGCTACAAAAGAATCAGAGCTAGCAGACATAACGAAACGTATCCTGTAGGTGAATGAACGTGCTAATTATAACAAGGGACTAAACAAGCGTATCACATTATCAAACAAGCTTTTAGAACGAGGGCGCTGCTGCCAATATGACAGCTCTAAGAATTGACAATTCTGTAAATAAGCATTTTGGCAGCTCACAACTTGTGCCACCATCTCTGGCGTATAAATCGCCAAAGTCACTTCCATATTCAGATAAAAGCTACGCATATCGATATTCACCGTACCAAACAGACAGTAATCATCGTCAATGACCACCGTTTTAGTATGCAGCAAACCGCCTTCAAAGCGTGCGATCTTAACGCCCGCCTCCAACAGCTCTTGATAATAAGCCTGCGAGGCGTGCTGCACTAAGAATGAATCTACCTTTTTTGGCACGATCAAAGTCACATCGACGCCGCGCCTTGCAGCCGTAGTTAGTGCGCCAGATAAGGCTTCGTCTGGCACAAAATAAGGGGTAGTAATTTGAATACGGGTATTGGCTCGGTGAATGACTGTTACTAAGGTATTATAAATCACATGACCTGTCAGCTGCGGCGCTGATGGAATCAGCTGAGCGACGACATTATCTACTACAGGCATGGGCGCAATATCTATCAAGCTTGTTCCTGCTAGCGGCTGCACGGCACTCTCTTGCTCATCTGATTCCTCGTCGAGCACTTGCACCCGGCTATTGAGATCATTAATAGTAGGATGCATCACATAGAGCTTACGCGTGTAATTATTCACCCGCTTATCAAGCTCATAAAGATTATCTTGACTCTCAGCGCCGATATCGGTGACCACCACTTTAGTCATAGCCGTAGCGATACTAATCGGTTGCACGCTAGTACTACGAATCATCACATCAATCCACTGTCCGACGTTTTTATCTTGTTTAAAAAAATTGGGATCAACCAAATTAAAGCTGCCGGTATAGCCTATATACTCATCGATGACAATAATCTTACGATGATTACGCAAGTCTGAGCGCTTAAATAAGGTCTTAAACAGCCCTACTGGCAGCGACTGATGGACAAACACACCCGCTTTTTCTAATGCTTCATGGTGCTTGCGATTAACAAAAGCTAGACTACCGACGCTGTCAGCTAATATGTGACACTCTACCCCGCGCTTTGCCGCACTGATCAAAGCCTGCAACACCTCGAGCACTTGGCCTTTAGGATAGACAATATAAAATTCCATATAGATAGTATGAGCAGCATTATTTATATCGGTAATAAGCTGATCAAAAATAGCGCTTGGACTTGTCAGCAGCTGCATTTGATGACCGGCAAACACTCCAAACCCAGTCTTTCGCGTTCCGATCAAGCTAACACCGCGATAATGATTGGACAATAGATCTTGGCCTTGATCAAAAACCAAACGCTCACGAGCCGCCATGTCGTTAGTCAATAGCTGCGCTTGATCGACTCGCTGCCGATAGCGCCGCCCAATCATTGGCTCCCCTAATAAAAGATAAGCGCTAAACCCCACCAAAGGCAGCGTATAGAGCATAGCAATCCAAGCAATAGATACGCCAATATTGCGCTGTACTGTGACGATGCGCAAAGTCATGACTACCATCAAAGTAATATGCAATACTAAGCCTAGACCGGCTAAGTCGATCCAAGACCAGGGTGCAAGCGTTTGTGGTGTCGCTAAAGGATCTATGGTAGGCTCCAATGATTAGGGCGTGAAAAGACAAACTGCTATAGTAAGCTTCTATCCTATAATTTATCAAATAGTATTTATCTATAAACTTTTATAGTCAATTTTAAATAAAAAAGTACAGCCCTTACAGCGTGCTACTATATCTGTTTTATAATGCCGCGACTCTATTCCTACGCACTTTTGACTACCGAAATTATTTATTTCACCGATTTATAAAATAGTGTTTGACAGACATGTCTAAATCTATATAATACACACCCACAGCAAGGAGCTTTATTGGTTCTGAGTTGTTAGAAGTTGATTAAGAGGTGACAGTCTTTCTTAGCTAGATCTAAGAAATTCATTAGCATTTATTTAGATGCAGAGTTTCTAGAAAATTTCCTTTAAAGGATTTCAGT